>NZ_LN889813.1:314137-628274 GCF_900009145.1 Planktothrix tepida PCC 9214 | reverse complement strand
GGAATAGCAACAATACTGGTACGAGGAACCATAATTTCTTCTGCGACCACATCCCCAAACTCAAAGACATTATTTAATAATTGTCGCTCTTCTGCTTCTAACCCAATGGATTCACTGGATGTGGTAATAATTAATTGCAATTCTTCCGGCGTAACTCGTGTATAGGGTTGTCCGCTAAACTGAATTCCACAGAGTTGTAATAACCACCGAGTAGATTGATTTAAGCTCCAAACAAAGGGTTTAAAAAAACGAGCGATCGCTAAACTTGGAGGAGCTAAAAACCGAGATAACTGTTCAGGATAAACTAATGCTAAAGACTTGGGATATAATTCTCCTAAAACAATTTGTAAATAAGCAATTAAGAAAAAGGCAAAAATCGGCAACACTAAAGAATGAGCGATCGCATCGTGAAAAGCAGCAGGTAGAGGTAAAGGCGTGAGGATATCCTTTAACGTCATTGCGACTGTTGCTTCTCCTATCCACCCTAAAGCCAAACTCGAAAGAGTAATTCCTAACTGAGTCGTCGAAAGAAATAAATCGATTCGGCGTTGCAATTGTTGAACTGTTTTTGCTGGAGCATCTCCTTCATCTACCAGTTGATTAATTCGCGATCGCCTTACCGAAACCATCGAGAATTCGGCGGTTACAAAAAAGGCATTAATTGTAATTAAAAATAGCACTGAGAACAATCGCCCCAGTACATCTTGAGTTGTCAGAGTCATGAATCACCTTTTCAGAAAATCCAGAAGTCTATTGAGCCACTGGAATTCCTGACATTTGTAACTGCATTTTTTGGTCGGGATAATCGGTTAAACTCATGGTCAATTCTTTAGAATTTTCGACTAATGCTGTCGGAATTGTAACGGTTCCTGAATAGACTTTGCTATTGGGAGGTAATTGACCCGGTAATTCTTCAACACTCGCACTCAAAGCCCGACCTTTATCATCGGTAACATTTAAAAAACTATAGAGAAAGCGCACCGACTGTTGACTTTCATTTTTTAAATTAACACTTAAAACTAAAGAATTGCCCTGACGAGCCGCCTCCATCACTTCTAAACTAACCCCTCCATCACGGCTAACAATGGGAAACACCGATTTATTATTAGCTGATGCTGAGGAGGCGTTTTCAGTTTTCGGCTTCTGGGCTTGAGCAGAAGTTGGCTTCTTGGCATTTTTGCCAGAGGCACTCGCTACTTCTGTATCTTTCCCTTCCATGCGTTTCTTGACCGTTGCCAAGATATCCTTTTCTTGCAGTAAGATCACGCCGTCGTGGCGGGTGCCATTTTTATTTTTGGCTAAGTTGTTGGGGCGTACATCCGGTTGTGTAATTTCTTTTAACGCAGAACGACCCAAACCATAACCCCAAACCGCACTGGTGAAGCCAGCCCCAAACATCATGGTCAGTAAAACGACAGTCAGAACAACAGTTGAATTTAGTCCCATCTCAAGATTTTAGATATGATTTAACTCGCTATTTTAACGGCTAATGCCTTGAGGATATGCTATCACCTACACAGCCGACTCAAAATTTAAGCCGGATTAACAATCTTACCTGTGGGTATGGTATTCTATATATTGGAAGCGCCCTTGGCCGATTGGGGAGGCAGCGAACTCATAATTCGCCTTCAGACTGGTTCGATTCCAGTAGGGCGCACTTAAGTTATATCCTGAAATCTCTCACAGTGAACGCAAATTATGAGTTCGCTATGCTTCTTTGATTTTTGATGATACCGTATTGGACAGTGGGTTCAAATTCCATCCCATCCCTCACTCCCCCTACTCCGCCTACTCTTAATTATTTAACGCGGGTAGCTCGGTTAGCGGTATTGCGTTCAACTTCTCTGGCAGATTTGCCACGCCAAATTAATCGAATGGGTGTGCCTTTAAAGCCTAATTGTTTGCGGAATTGGCTGTCAATATAACGACGGTAATTGTCATTAAATCGTTTAGGATCATTGACAAATAAAACCAAAGTTGGGGGTTTACTACTCACTTGGGTTCCATAATAGATTTTCCCTTGTTTCCCTTGACGAGTAACGGGGGGAGAATGCCAACTTACCGCTTCTTCAAGGACTTCATTAATAACCGCCGTTGAGACTCGTCGTTCATGACCTTCAGCAGCCGTATCGACTAAATTGAGAATTTTTTCAACCCGTTGACCGGTTTTGGCACTAATAAAAATTAATTCGGCCCAATCCATAAAATACAGTTTAGCCCGTACCTCTTTTTCATAGTCTAAAATGGTATAGGTATCCTTCTCAACCGCATCCCATTTATTAACAACAATGACACAAGAACGACCTTCTTCTATAATCCGATCTGCTAATTTTTGATCTTGATCTGTAACTTGATCAATGGCATCAATCACTAATAACACCACATCGGCGCGATTAATCGCTTTAAAGGCTCGATTAATTCCAAAAAATTCTGCTCCATATTCGACATTTTTCTTACGCCGAATTCCGGCGGTATCAATTAATCGATAGGTTTTATCATTGCGTTGAATAACGGTATCAATTGCATCTCGTGTTGTACCCGAAATCGGGCTAACAATGGCGCGATTTTCCCCTAAAAACGCATTTAATAAGCTCGATTTTCCCACATTAGGACGACCAATAATGGCGACTTTGATTTCTTTTTCTTCTTCAATTTCATCAATAGCAGGTAAATATTGAATTAACTCATCCAATAATTCTCCGGTTCCTGATCCATGAATCCCTGAAATTGGATAAGGTTCTCCTAATCCTAATTCCCAAAATTGTGCAGCTTGAATAACTCCAGTTGTAGGAGATTCACATTTATTTACGGCTAATAAAGTGGGTACAGATTGTTCGCGCAACCAAGTTGCGATCGCTTCATCGCCTCCCGTTACCCCCATCTGACCATCAACGACAAAAATCGCGGCGCTGGCTTCAGTTAAAGCCGTCAGAGCTTGTTCTCGAATCAGGGGCAAAAATTCCGTATCATCATCAAAGACTAATCCCCCTGTATCGACCACTATAAATTCTCGATCTTGCCAAAAAGCACGTCGATAGGTGCGATCGCGGGTAATTCCGGGTTCATCATGGACAATCGCATCGGGACTTCCTGCTAAACGGTTGACTAGGGTAGATTTCCCGACATTAGGACGACCAATAATAGCAACAATAGGTAAAGACATAAACAGTTACAGTAGTCGTAATTAGGAGTAAGAGTTCAGTTGCTGTTCCCTTACGGGTGCTTCAGTTCACAGTAATTTACAAAGGGTTAATTTTGGATTCTGACTGAAAAATGCACAATACTCTGATTGTACATTAAAAATCTACAAAAATGAGCGAATTATGGAACGTGGGATTTCACTTTTAGGATTATTTGTTTTTATCGGAATTTCCTACCTCTTCTCTGTCAATCGAAAAGCCATTCGCTGGCGTCCGGTATTCTGGGGAATTGCTTTACAGTTAATTTTTGCCGTTCTCATCCTCAAAACCACCCCTGGTTTTGTCGTGTTTGAATTTTTGGGTAATTGTGTAACTCAATTTCTTAATTTTTCTGATCAAGGAGCTAAATTTGTGTTTGGGGAAACCTTTCAAGATCATTTTATTGCTTTCAAAGTTTTGCCAACAATTATTTTCTTTTCGTCTTTTATTTCAATTCTCTATCACTATGGAATTTTACAAAAAGTTGTAGAAACTGTTGCTGGGGTGATGATGGGAACTTTGAAAACATCAGGGTCAGAAACTTTATCTTGTTCAGCTAATATTTTCATCGGACAAACGGAGGCTCCGTTATTAATTAAACCCTATATTTTGACCTTGACAAACTCTGAACTTCATGCGGTAATGACGGGGGGATTTGCCACGATTGCAGGGGGAGTTATGGCGGCGTATATTTCCTTTGGAATTCCCGCCCAACATATTTTAGCGGCATCTGTAATGTCGGCTCCCGCAGCTTTAGCAATTTCTAAACTATTTTATCCTGAAACAGAAACTTCTCTGACCAAAGGAACCGTTAAAATTGAGGTTAAACCTACCTCTGCTAATGGAATTGATGCGGCAGCAACGGGAGCCAGCGATGGTATGAGGTTAGCCTTAAATGTGGCAGCGATGTTAATTGCATTTCTAGGATTATTAGCATTAATTAATGGGATTTTACAAGGGTTTGGAAGTTTTTTCGGTTTACCTAATTTATCCTTAGAAGGGATATTGTCTTATTTATTTGCTCCTGTTGCATGGTTAATGGGAGTTCCTTTGTCAGATTGTTTGCAAGTTGGAATTTTATTAGGAAAAAAGACAATTTTAAATGAGTTTATTGCTTATTTAGATTTAAAAGTTTTGATTGAAAATGGAGTAAAAGTTGCTCAAGGAAAAATTTCTGCTAATGCCGTTCCCACGATTTCTGAACGAGCAATTATTATCTCAACCTATGCCTTATGTGGGTTTTCTAATATTGGTTCTATTGCGATACAAATTGGAGGAATTTCTGCGATCGCTCCTGAACGACAAGCGGATGTTGCTCGATTAGGATTGAGAGCCATGATAGCAGGTTCCATTGCCTGTTTTATGACCGCTTGTATTGCGGGATTACTCGTGTAATAGGCAATAGTAACTAGGCAGTTATTAATGAGTCCTGTCAATCGTGAATCGATCTGATTAACAAGCATCAATCTCAGCCATAAAAAGGCACAATTTCTCTATTAAAAAAAAATCAAAAACTCGCAATACTATTTTACATTTACTGAGTCTATTCAGGACTACAATATAAATAAATAGTAAAGAATGCTTCAATCTGACTAAACTCATGAGTTATTTATCGAGTTTTATATCTTTTTACAAAATAATGGTTTGGGCGGGTTTATTATTCTTGCCTTCCCTCGGTATTTTAGGATTATCAGTGATTGCTAACCCGACTGTCAAATATATTTTATTTCCTTTTCATGAAGTTGCAATTACGATTGCTTGTTTAATATCAACTTTAGTTGGAATTGTGGCTTATCGGTGCTATCAAAAACAAGGAGTAGCCACCCTGAAATATTGGTCATTTGCATTTTTAGGATTTGCAATAATTTATTTGTGGCATGGTATGCTCACCCGAACTTCTACCGTCAACCCGATTATATTTCTGATTTTTGGCCCGACATCTCGAATTATTTTAGCGGGTTATTTACTCTGGGGAATGACTCAAATTCATGCTCCTCCTGACCCGGTAGCACTTCGTTTTAAAGCGTCCCAATGGCAACCTCATCTCATGGTGATCGTTGCTCTCAATATTATTTTATTAAGTATCGTTTTTTCTCCTCTGTCTATTCCGGTTATTTATATTAAACTTTTAGAACGAATTTCTTTAGCAATACTTCTGTTTGTTTTCATCCGAATGTTGCCTTTAATTCCCATTCGTTCCCCCTTACTCTTATCCCACTTTTTTGCCCTCAGTTTCTTTATTCAAGCATCTTTAGCTTTTCTCTTCAGTTTACCTTGGAATGCGATGTGGTGGTATGCTCATCTGTGTTCGGGTGTAGGGTTTTTAATTTTAGGTTATGGCATTGTTCGTGCTTATGAAACTACAGAAACCTTTGCTAACATTTATGACTTAAAAGAATTACAGGATAAATTAATTAAAAGTGAAGCAGAAAAAACAGAATTATCCCTAATTATTGAAGAAAAAGAAAAAGCAGAGCAAGGATTAAAAAATGCCTTAGAAGATTTACAAAAAACACAAATTCAACTGGTACAAAGTGAAAAAATGTCTGCTTTAGGAGCTTTAGTGGCAGGGGTTGCCCATGAGATTAATAATCCGGTCAGTTTTATTAGTAGTAATCTTGTTCATTGTGAAATGTATATTAATGATTTAATGACTCATCTTAAAATTTATGAACACTATGATTTTTCCTCCTATTCTGAAATAGAACAGCATAAAGAAGATATTGAATTAAACTATCTGATTGAAGATTGTCCCCGATTAATTGCTTCAATGAAAGAAGGAACAAATCGCCTAATTGAAATTAGTAAAAGCTTGAGAACATTTTCTCGTTCAGATCACCAATGTAAAGTTGCTTTTGATATTCATGATGGTATTGATAGCACACTTATGATTCTGCGGCATCGTTTGAAAACTAATGAAAATCATCAAGAAATTAAAGTCATTAAAGAATATGGAAATTTGCCTCAAATTCTTTGTTATCCTGGACAATTGAATCAAGTGTTTATGAATTTAATTTCTAATGCCATTGATGTATTAAATGAACTGAGTTCGGAACAGCAATCTCCCATTTCTCTTCAAAAATACCCAGAAATTTTAATCAAAACTGAAGCCAGACCCCAACAACAAAAAGTCATGATTATGGTTGAAGATAATGGCAATGGTATGAGTCCTGATGTAATGCACCAAATTTTTGATCATTTATTTACGACAAAACCCGTCGGTCAAGGAACAGGTTTAGGGTTATCGATTTCTCGTCAAATTATTGAAGAAAAACATCAAGGTAAAATTTATTGTTCGTCGGTGGTAGGGGAAGGGACTTGTTTTACCGTTGAACTTCCCATTACCAGTTCTTTAAAGGTTTAATTTTTTGGAGGATATTGAGATGCTTTTTTGTAGCCAATCACTCGATAAATATCCACCATTTCTTGTTTTCCTTTAAGGGGCATTAGCCCCCAGGATTCCACTTCAAAACTCTCGTCAATATATTGTAAGGTTTGGGACGCAATTAAAATCCGACAAAGACTGGATTGTCGATCTTTTTGGCAACTTTCTAAACGAGAAGCAATATTAACACTATCTCCTAATAAACCATATTCTAAGCGTTCTTTTCCTCCCAAACTTCCAGCCACAATCGGGCCTGTAAAAATCCCAATCCGCATGGCAATTTCCGGGAAATTTCGGCTTTTCCAATCTTGATTTAACTCTTTTAAACGGTCTTCAATTTCTAATGCACAGGCGACTGCTTCATAAGCATCCTGAGCAATCGCAGCTTCGCTTCTCCGAGCTACGGGAACCCCAAAGGCTGCCATAATTCCATCCCCAGTAAACTTATTAATAATCCCATGATGTGCTTGTACACATTGGGTTAAAACCGATAAATATTCGTTTAACCATTCCATTAAGGTTTCGGGGGGCATTTGTTCAGAAACCGTACTAAAATTTTTAATATCACTAAACAGAATAGTCGCAATTAATTTTTCACCAGGTAACTTGCCATCGGCTAATAAACGATCCCGACTATTCCATAACGCATTAGCCACTTCCGGCGAGGTATTTTGTCCTAATAATCTCATCACAATTTGTTGTTGACGTTGGGCTTGAAAGGCTCGATAACCGATAACGGTTGCACTGGTAAAAAGAAACGCTAAAGCGGGAGTGGTAGTTGGAACCCAACGCTGATGAAGGAACAAGAAAAAACTTAACCCACATAAAACAGTGATTAAACCGGGATTTCCTAATGTAATAATCCAGGCATTACGACTTGACCAAGATAAAGTTGCCCCAATTAATCCCCAACTACAAATCCACAACAATTCCCCCCAAGATGACCAAAAAATAAATAAGGGTCGCTCCCCTAAAACCGCATCTAAAATTTGGCTGACCATTTGAGCATGGACGAGAACTCCCGGCATTTTGAGGGCTTTTTCTTCCGCCGGACTAAAGGGGGTAACAAATAAATCTTTACCACTGGGAGCCACTGTCCCAATTAACACAATTTTATCTTTAATCGCATTTTTGGGCAGTGTTCCGTATAAAAATTTAGTGAGACTAATTAGTTTTGCGCCATCATTGGCAGAACGATAATTTAAGAGAATTTGATATCCTTGATCATCAATGGTTTGATAGCCACCGGAATCATGAGATAAAGGAAAAAATTCCGCTTTTCCCCATTGAATGACATTCGGATTCTGGGGGTTGTTAGCGGGTGTAATGTTTTGAGCTAATAAATAGTGCAGAGCTAATCTTAAGGAAAAAGAATAAAGCGTTGTATCGGAGGTATTGGCAAACATTAAATTCCGACGAATTACATTATCGGGATCAAGTAATAAATCATTAAAACCAACTTGTTCAGGAGGAATATTTGGGGGTGCAGGGGTTCCCTTTGCTTCACTATAACCTAAACTATTAATGGCTATAATATTATCAGAGGTTTTAAATTGTTGGCGAAGTTGCTCATGTCCGGGTTCATAGCGAATATCACGATACAAATCTAAACCAATAACTTTCGGTTGATATTGTAATAATTTTTCTAATAATCGAGCAATGACTTCATCGGAAAGGGGCCAACGGTTAAAGGCTTGAATATCTTCTTCAGTAATGCCAATGACCACTAATCGGGGGTCAGCCATTAAAGTCGGGCGTAATCGTACCATTTGGTCATAGGCAACTAATTCTAACGGTTGTAGCCAACCTAAATAATAAATTCCTAAAACTAAAGACAACGCAAGAATTGTGGCTACGACGACAGCAAAGATCGCCGATAGATCAAGCCACTTATTGTTAAATTTATTAATCCCTAGAATACTCACAGTGGCTCTCGATTATTCGCCTAATTTTAACTAGAATAACATAAAAAATTAGATTCCGAAATAGTAGAAAAGGCAAAACAAGAGAGTTCAAGAATTAGCGAACGAACCGCATTGCTCAGGGTTCGATAGTCTTATGACCTGATCACTAATGTGATCAGAACCGTTATATTGTTCGGTTTCTAATCCTGTACTGTGCCAATATTAACCTAATTCAATCATTTTAGACGTTTTTCTGTGTGGATATTAAAAACCCCCTGGTGGAATCCAGAGGGTGTTGGTTTATTATTGATTATTTAACAATCTCTTTAAGGAGGGCATCGAATAGCATTTCAGCTACTTTGGATATTAAAGAAGCCCTAGCCTTGCTCCGGTGTTTGCCCTTTGAGATTTTTAGTTCCAGGTATCCCCGCAGCTTTTGACCGAGTTCAGTTCCAAGGAACGGTGAGCGGTTTCGTTCAATGACTCGCAGTGACCATAGGAATAGTTGCTCCCGACAAAGTGCTGAACCTGCCCGCCGGAATTTTTTCTGGTCGCCGGAATCCTCTTCCTTGAAAACTTTACGGTAGCTGTCGAATTCCGGTTGCAGCAGGATGCTTTCTAATTCAATCTCAAGTTTCTTGGCAGCATCCATATAATGACAAAAATGATTTGGAAGTCTTGCTCAACCTCCCGAATATTACGGTGTTCAGTTGCCAAGAAAAAGAAGGTTTTGTTATTCTTAAGTTAGAACTATTAAAGGAATTACACCATTCGTTATGAAGAATAAAGTGAGAGGAAAAACCGAGGAAAATTAATAGCAGATGCAACTTGCAGAATCGTCAGTTTAAGCCAACCCCATATTCGTCCAATTGTCCGAGGAAAAGCCGGAACGTCAGTAGAATTTAGAGCCAAATTGTCGGCGAGTTGTCTGGATGAATATGTATTTCTTGACCGGATTAGTTGGGATAATTTTAACGAATCCTGTGATTTAAAAACACAAATAGAGAATCGGATTATGAATAAACTAGCTCATACTTCCGAAACGGCAATTGCTATTACTTTTTTAGTTATGAATCTCTCTGTGATTCTTAGACGGATTTTTAGGCCAATTTTTTTGTTCAATTACTTTTTTCGAGTTATTGATTACCAGAATTTATCTGTTAACTCCTGATCTCAAAAAAAACTTATTTACCCTTCTGACTCCATTTGCTAGTTAATCATTCTTTTGCTTTTCTGTTACTTTTTCAGCAAGCCCTACTTATCACCCTAAGTATAGGAGAGCCATAATAAACCTAATAGAGGGTCAAAATATCAAAAAAGTATCAAGCGTTACATTTTTGTTGAATTGATAAGTTTGTTTATGCTGTACTACATTACTGGTGGCAATCGCTCTCCTGGTAAAGCTGTACTCTTGAGTGCTGATAAGTATCTAAACCCTATTCATCTGCGTTTTACTGTTTGTTAAAAACATAATACAAATGTAATCTTTGTTAGGATGATCGCTGTTTTGTTATAACCACGAATCTCTTTCAGGGATTTAAACTTGTCTGGGGAATCGTAACTGATATTTTATGTGTTATACTACCTAATCATGTCTTGTTAAGACACCGGGATGTAGCGCAGCTTGGTAGCGCACCTCGTTCGGGACGAGGGGGTCGCAGGTTCAAATCCTGTCATCCCGATTTGACGACAAACCTATAAACCCTTCAGTGTAAAGCAATTGCGCTACCACTGTATTAATAGCCCTTGCTTGTATCCAGTTAGTTACTCTTCAAGGATACAAGATAGATACAAGTTTGACAGTAACCCTTCACATCACCTTTACCCTTACTGGGGCTATCAACTTTCAGATTTACTTCCCTGAGTATGTACAATAATCTGTTTCCTTGTGGGTTACTTTCTCAATACAGTTATTGAGGTAAGGATGACCCCTGTAACAACCGTTGAACGATTAAGTTAACTCGCTAAGATTAAGTTATTATTTATCATTGTAACACTCATTCATTAAGGGTTTAAACAAATACTAGGATTCTTTAAAGGTGATGATTTTAACGGGGGTAATATCGCACCCGTAGACGGTAAGCACTCAAATTTAGATGCTAACTCTGTTCACTCAAAATCTGCTCAAAACGCTATTACTCCAGATAAGCTATAACCCTTATTCAGCAAGCTTTTTAGCTCCCTTGTCGCCCCCTGAAGATTCTACCACTGTAGATCCCATATTGTCTTTAAAATCGTTCTCCCATTAACCGTTGTCGCATTCCTTCGGCGATTTTTTGGCCAAGATATTCAGGAATTAGACTTTCATTCGGCCCTAAGAGATATAAAATTAATCGGGTTCGTCCCCGCCAAACTAATAAATTTGCATTCACAACTAATAAATCTTCTTGCCAAATGGCATACATGACTTTATAAAAGAGTCCAGGTTGGTTGTCGGCTTCAATCAATAACGCTGGGAGGTGAAACACGGGGTCAACATAAAACTCCGTTGCGACATCTTCTAAACCTGCATCCAGGTTAAATTCTACCGCTAACATTTCTTCCACCTCGAAATGTCCAGCCAAAGCTTCTCGAACAGCCCGACAAACGTTTTCTGAGGTTTTATCGCTGAGAGCTTTACCCCCACGAGATAGCACCAATTTAATAAATACCAACATGGGTGGGTAAATTTGGCCATATAAACTTAGACTGTGAATCGTTAGGCCATAAGCAGCCAAGACCCCGAAAATATCACTCAGTAAAAACGACTGATTCCGATAGGCAAAATGCAGGGCACTTTTATTGCCATCGGGCTGAATTTCAATTACCGCTTGTTTCGTTTTATAAACTTGATAAGCGAGTTTCAAGTTTTGCAGTTGAATTTCACTACTGACAAATTGCTCATAAAACTGTGGAAACGCCCTGTTGAAGCGTTTTAGGAGTTCCAAAGTTGAAGGTTTTAAGCCAGGAGCCATAATTGAGGTGAAGGTACGGGAGATATACTATCTAGTACAGTCATTCATCATCTATTACCATAACCACGCCTGCATGGGTTTTTGGAAAAATTTGTTTAGCAGTTCGGATTCCTCTTCCTCATTCTCCCAGATAGCGGAGTATGAGGCATACGAGGTTGGAGGCGAGGAGTCAGTATTTCTCAACTCTCGCCCATCATCGAGTAATAATGGTCGCATTTTTTTTAGCACCGATCGGGACATTGATTTATATGAATTGGAAGAACTTTGCAGTGCAGTCGGTTGGTCTCGGCGGCCCCTGCGTAAAGTAAAAAAAGCCATTCAGTATAGTTTCCTTGTCGTTTCCATGTGGCAAATTCGGGGCAACCAGCGACGGCTGATTGGTTTTGCTAGAGCTACATCCGATCATGCGTTTAATGCAACTCTCTGGGATGTGGTCGTTCACCCAGATTTCCAAAGTAAAGGTCTGGGTAAAGCCTTGATGAAATTTATCATCAAAAAACTCCGTAGCGATGATATCAGCAACATTACTCTATTTGCTGACCCTCATGTTGTGGATTTTTACCGAAATTTGGGTTTTATATCCGATCCAGAGGGGATTAAAGGAATGTTCTGGTATCCAGATTAGGCTGAGGGTTCTAGGTGCGAGGTGTTGGCTATTGACTGTTGAGTGTTGACTGTTAATGGACAACCGATAACCGACAACGGACAACAAATATCCAACACCTCACTTCTTCTAATCAATTTTGCAATTTTTAATCCCATTCGTGCAAATTTAGGTTATACTAGGAAAAGATTTAACGGGATGTAGCGCAGCTTGGTAGCGCGCCTGCTTTGGGAGCAGGATGCCGCAGGTTCAAATCCTGTCATCCCGATTCGACCACGACACCTTTAATCAAAGCAGTTACACCACCAAGCTGCGCTACATCCCCTTGCTTGTATCTAGTGTTTCTACCTTAAGGATACAAGATAGAAACAAGATAGGCAATGTTTAGGTTTCTCTGGGGTAGAGTCTCAAGATCGGGTTTGATTTCCTATATTATTATAGGAAATTATATAAAAATTTTATTACTTTAATTTTTTTTATAATTTTAAATCCCTAAAATCTTTATCACATCAATTCACAATTGTCAAATCCCATCAATCTTATTCTGGGGTACAATCCCTTTAGACTCCCTAGATTTGAGTCCTGTCTGTTTTAATAATTTGGCGATCGCTTCAACCAATTTATCCGGTTCAACGGGTTTAGATAAGTGCATTTGAAATCCAGCCGTCAAAGCTTTTTTCTGATTGGTTTCTCCCGCATAAGCGGTTAAGGCGATCGCGGGAATTTTCCCCCCTTTTTCTAAAGGTTTGCTTCTAATTTCACTCATCAACATATAGCCATTCACGTCTGGCATTCCAATATCACAAATCATCATATCAGGTAAGGATTCATTTAATAACAATAAAGCCTCTTGAGCCGAAGTCGCTAACTGCACAGAAGCCCCCGCTTCTTCCAAGAAAAATGCGACTAATTCTCGCATATCTGCTTCATCATCAATAGCCAGAATTTTAATCCCGGTTAAATCAATAACATCTAAGATTAATTCCCCATCAAAATCCGTCTCCTCCTCATCCATCATTAAGGGAAATCTCACCGTAAACGTAGCCCCCTGTCCGTCCCCTGGACTTTCAGCCCAAACCATTCCCCCATGTAATTCTGTTAAATACCGAACAATCGCTAACCCCAATCCCAAACCCCCAAATTGCCGAGTGGTAGTGCTATCTGCTTGCCGAAAATACTCAAAAACGTGGGGTAGAAAATCCGGTGTAATTCCTTGACCCGTATCCTGAACTCTGACTTGACCCTGGTTATTCACCGTTTCTAAATAGATATCAACCCGACCCCCCGGATCAGTGAATTTAACCGCATTAGAAACCAGATTCCAAATAATTTGTTGTAAACGACCTAAATCCCCTAAAACTGGGCGTACATTCGGTTCTAGGTGTGTATAAAGCCCAATTTCCTTCGCATCGGCGGCTAATTGTACCGTCTCTAATGCCGCATGAATCGCATTGTCCAAATGTACCGGAAATGTACTTAACGCTAACTTTCCCCGTAAAATCCGAGACACATCTAACAAATCCTCAATCAGTTGCGCCTGTAACTTAGCATTGCGTTCAATAATTTCTAAAGCACGATGGGTTGTTTCCTCATTAATCTTACCCGTCCGCAATAAACTCGCCCATCCTAAAATGGGATTCAACGGCGATCGCAACTCATGGGACAAAACCGCCAAAAACTCATCCTTAATCCGATTTGCGGCCTCTGCTTCTTCCCGCACTGTCCGTTCTCGCTTCAGAAGTTCTTCCCGTTCAATTTCAGTTTGTTTGAGTTCGCTCAAATCCAAGACAAAACAAAGCCAAGTCAGGGGATTTTCTTCTAATAAAGTTGCCCCGATTAAAATGGGAACCCGACTTCCCGACGAGTGAATATATTCCTTTTCAAAGGGAGGACATTTTCCGGTATTGCGAAGTTCTTCTAACCCTTGTTCATCCACATCAAGATATTCAGGTGGTGTTAAATTGAGCCAACTAATTTCACCCGCTATTAATTGTTCACGGGTATAACCCACCATCTGTAAAAATACATCATTGGCTTCCACAATCTTATCTAAATTGCAAACAATCACCCCAATAATATTGGCATCAACTAAACGCTTAAACTTAGCTTCACTGACTCGCAAAGCATCTTCCAGGCGTTTGCGTTCGGTAATATCAAAGGACATTCCCCCCAGCAAACGACGACCCGCAGCATCGGTGATGGGAAATTTAAACGACATCCCATAGAACTCAACCCCATTACGGGTGATACATTCCAAGAATTCCGCCGCTTGAGCGGAACTCAGAACGGCTTGATCATGTTGTTGAAACTGGGATGCTATTTCTGGGAATAACTCAAAATCCGTCTTACCAATAATATTCTCTAGGGAACTATCGACTAATTGGGTCGCCACCCAATTCGCATAAATATAACGACCTTGTTCATCCTTGATATAAGCGATGGCTGGAATATGTCGCATGAACCCTTCAAACAAAATTTGGCTTTCTTTTAAGGCTTGTTCAACCCGTTTCCCTTGGGTAATATTCTGAAAAATAGCAACGGCGGCGACAATATCTCCTTGTTGATCTCGAATGGGAGCAGAATTTACGGAAATAAAGACTTGATTTCCATCAGTCCGTTCTAAGCAAATTTCCTCGGCGGTGACAATTTCTCCCGTTGAAAGCGATCGCATTAAGGGCCATTCATCCGGTGCGTACCGCTGACCATTCGCCCGAAAACCCTCGAAATCTACAATTTGATCATATTCTTCAAGTTTGGATTCTGTCTCGTAGGAATAGCCAATAATTTGACTCACCTGTTTATTCGCTAAAATCAGTTGACCGGATTTTCCATCGGCTAGTAATACCCCCGCAGGCATTTGTTGTAATACGGCTTCGAGTCGGGCACGTTCGGTTTCTAATTGTTGTAAAAGGTCTTTTCGTTGTGTATCTTCCTGAGAAGGGGTATTAACAAGTTCTAAAGTCGTTTCTGTTACTGTTGTAAAAATACCACCAATACTTCCCGTTTCCGTCCAAATTGGACTAGAATTGAAGGAGAAATAACAGGTTTTAACATTCCCATCTCGTTCAATTTGTAGCGGTTGGTTGAGGATTTTGGCAGTTTCTCCGGTTGTGAATACGGTCTGAAGACAGGGGTAAATATAGTTCCACAATTCCCCCTCAACTTCAGAAGCTGGTTGTCCTAAACTTAGTTTCGGATCGAGAATTTTCCATAATAAACAATAGGCATCGTTATACAGTTGAATAAAGTTTTCACCCCAAAACACAATCATGGGTAAAGGAGATGTCAAACTAATATTCAGGGCTGTGCGTAAACTCTGTGGCCAAGTCGAGATACTGCCCAGAGAGGTTACATTCCAATCAATAGCAGATAAGAGCTTACCGATTTCACCACCTTTGGCCAAGATATCTTCAAATTGAGATATCTTTCCCCCTTGATTCACGATTGTTACTCCTGTAGTTTTGGGTTTCCGATGTTAGGTGTTAGGTTTGGCGCTTTGATTCGGGTTGCAGTGGTAGGGGCGCGTTGATTAAGGTGTCGTTGGTTCAGCAGGGACTCATAGAACTTGCCTGTATCAGTTAAAAGTTAAATAATTAATATATCACAATTTGTCTATTATATTATTAACTTTTTTTGTAGTGCGGTTTACAATCAAACCGTAATTAAGCTTAAAACATTGCTGTTTATTTTTGTTTTCTGAGATCGATATACCGGGGATAAATCGGGTCTTGAAAATAAACATTATCCCCATCAATTATGATATAGCAATCCTATTTGATTTGTATCCAAAATTTCTGCTCAAAAGGGAACAGCTTAACTGGGAACAGCTTAACTGGGATAATACTTCTGACTGCTTCATATCAGTTGTAAATTATCACAACCTATTTGGGATTTCTATTCGGAAAATAAGATGGAAATTGATTATGGTTGTGCGTATCGGGCTAAATACTTAAGAATTTGTAACTCTACATCCATTGGTAGATGACACCGAAAGAATAATCAAGCATCTAGTCATGCTACCCCATGATCTACCCCAAAATTTTTCGCTCTCCATTTGGCCTTAATTTTTGTTTAAGTCTCATTAGTCGAGTAAATCTGGTTCTTGTCGCACAATCATGTCATACAGCGGCTGAAAGTTGAACCAACCCTCATAATGCGTACCAATCTGACTATAAGTCAGACTCGCAATATCTTTGTCAATAAATGTAGCTTTCCCCGCCGCCTCAGCCATCAGTTGCACTTGACAGCAGCGATCCATGATGATAAACCACCATGCAGCTTCATCAATGGAGTGACCAACTGTGACTAAGCCATGATTACGCAAGATTACAGCCTTTCTATCTCCAAGGACAGTGCTAATTCGTTTACCCTCCTGCATATCTGCGATTACGCCAGTATAGTCGTCGAATAGGGCATGATCTTCATAAAAAATACAAGCCTCTTGGGTGATGGGGTCAAGAAGACGCCCAAGAACTGACCAAGCTTTACCATATGTTGAATGGGCATGAACAGCAGCTTCTACATCAGGTCGGGTAAGGTGTATTTGAGAGTGGATGGCGAAAGCGGAGACATTTACCGGCTGATTACCCTGGACAATCTCACCTTTGTGGTTAGCCAAAACCAGGTCAGAAACTCGCATATGACCAAAGTAAATCCCGAAGGGATTTACCCAGAAACAGTCAGGAAATTCCGGATCGCGAACGGTGATATGACCAGAAGCACCTTCTTCAAATCCATAGCGAGCAAATAAACGAAACACAGCAGCTAAACGCTGTTTGCGATGAAGCCGCTCATCTTCTATGCGCTCAAATTTAGAGGGTTGGGGAAGGTCGAGTATAGACATAGATATAAATATAGATAGATAAATATTTTAGGCTAAATCTAGCATTTTATAGCCCTCTACCCTTGTTCATAAATCTGCTGCTATTAACTTTCACTTGCTTGTATTAGAAAGTCAGGTTGTGAGATGTTTCTATCGCTGGAATGGAAACCCCACCCTCCTCAATATCACTCACAAATGTCTGAGGCAACTTTACCCCAAGCATTACTATTCTAATCACAAGGAAAATACATGAAGCCAACCACAAGATCTGGTTACTTTCAAACTTAATAGCGACAAAAGCCAGAGGTAAAAACCCCATAATAGCAGCCAAGCTAACGTTACGGAGGGTACGCCCTTCTGCTAAACCCAAGAAGTACGCATCTAGCATAAAATTGATTGAATCACATAACAGTAACCCTAGCAACCACGGAATATAAATATTAATATTTTCAATCAGTTCCCTGTGGTTGGTCAACAACCCAAAAACAGTATCAGGGTATAGCCAACACACTCCGCCCAAAGAGAGTGCCACCAGCAAAGCACTGCTCAAAGAAACAGAGACAAGAGGTAATAACTGTTGTGAAGCTCCTTTTCCTTTAAAATTTCCGACGAGAGTTTCCGTGCCGAATCCCAGTCCTGAAACTAAATAGACGTTCAAATTTATTATCTGTAAGAGTAAAGTATTTTCAGCATAGATCATTGTCCCCATCTGTGCCCCTTCATAGTTAAATACTAAGGCAGAAAAGATAAAAAAGAAATTGCTGATCAGGATATTTCCATTGAGAGTCAAGGTAGATTTTATAGCTGAGATATTCCAAATTTTTCCGGTAATGGCTTGTACTTCTTGCCACTGGATGTCTTTGCAGACAAAAATCAATCCCACTAGCAGAGATAGGTATTGACTGGTCGCCGAGGATATTCCGGCTCCCATACTTTCCCAGCCCCAATGGACAATTAACAAATAGTCGAATGCGACTTTGGCTATATTGCCCACTACTGACAACAAGATAACTAAGCCGTTTTTTTCCTGTCCCAGAAACCAACCCATGAGGACAAAATTGAGCAAATTAGCAGGTGCTGCCCAAATATTAGCGTTGAAATAAGCTAGGGCTGACGCTTTGATTTCTGGTGTAACATTTAGTAGGGCAAACGCCAGTTGTCCCAAAGGATACTGCAAGAGTAGGAGTGTGATGCCGAGTGCTAGAGCAATCAAACCATTACGGAGTCCCACCAGCAACACAGCCTCTCTCTCATCTCGTCCTACGGCTTGGGCTGTTACCCCAGTAGTACCCATGCGTAAAAAGAGTAAGATAAAATAAATAAAACTAAACAGATTTCCAGCCAGGGCAACTCCAGCTAAATGGTCAATTTCTTCAAGATGACCTAAAAAGATAGTGCTAATTAAATTGGCTAGTGGCATCATGATACAAGATAAGACATTGGCGATCGCTAGCCGGAAAAAGCGAGAAACAAAGTCATACTCAATTGGGAGCTTTAAATTCATACTCCAGTCTATCTTTAAATGTCATTTGTAAAGTATAATTTAAACCTCATCAATTTGCCAATTGATCTTCAGGTTGAGCCAGAAATTCCAAAAGGTAACACAGGTAATCGCCACTAATTTAGCGATGTACTCATTCACCCCAAATCTATAAAACAGAAAATTTACAATTAAACTATTGAAAATTAAGCCGAAAAAACAAATTAGGTTAAACTTGAAAAAACGTTGGAAACGTTGACTAATTAATTTTTGCTGTGAAGATAGATCACCAAACGTCCAGATATCATTCCAGAGGAAATTATTAATAATCGCTACCTCGGTCGAAAGCATTGCACTAGCAGTTAATGCCAAACTCAATGATTCGTGCAAGAGATAGAATACTCCCAAATCTGCAACTACCCCACTTAAACCCACCACACTAAAGCGAATTAACCTACCCCAAGGTAACAATAAAGAACCCAACTTCTGTCGGATTATCAGATAACCAGTATAAAGAGAGCAATTCATATCGATCAATCAATATTATCAGGCTTACAAACAATTATTGCTAATTATAAACAATTATTGCTAATTATAAACAATTATTTCAATTAGGAAATATTTCTGAATTAGATCTTGACAAAGAACTTAGTGATGCTATAGCTTAAGACAGAAATTTTATGTTGGTAATCTAACCAGGTTTACATGGGGCTAATTAAGAAAGTTGAATATATTCAACTGGAAAAGTTCAAAGATGAAGGTCTCTATCGTTATAGTCCACTATCGAGTAATGAGACAGTATTATATGAGCTTCCTGGACATAGTATAGATGATGGCTTATTTTGCCATCGTTTCCAGACAGATCAATTATTAGCCTTACGGGGAAGCATGGTTTTGGTATTCATACAAAATCGGCATAATCATTATGTTTTGCTGACTGAAAATGTACCATTATTAGTGACAATTCCTCCTGGAATTCCTCATGCAGTCATGAATCCGATTTCTCAACCTTGCTTGTATCTAAATGCCATCATTCGTCATAGCACCCCTCATGTGAAAGATTACCAACCCATTCAAAAACTTTTTCCTTTTGATATGGCTCAAGTCGAACAACTATTGAATGAATTTCACTATAATAAACTTCAAAAAATTGAAGCTTAGTGAGACGGCTGATTGCGGGAATAATATTTACCAGCGAAGTCAAGTTTTTTTACAGACTAAGAGGAGAATAAATTTCATGAAGTTGGAAGATTTAACACAACACGAAGTTCAAGCACTTAAGTATAGATACAATTTTGCTGATGCTCATACTCATCAATCCCAATCAGCTTCTCAATTAGATATTGTAAAAAGATTGCCGGAATTATGGCTAGAATCCGAACAAATAAAACAAGAAGTTCTCAATAACAAATTTATCGAAAGCTTTTATAAAGTGAGAGGGATTGAAACAGCATTAATACCGAATAATGTCATGCTGCACTATGCTGCCTCAATTGTGACGATTCATATAGCAAACTTTCTTTTGAAGAAGCGATTAACTGTTAGTTTGATTGAACCTTGTTTTGATAATCTGTATGAGATATTAATGCACATGGAAATACCTCTTTCCCCTTTACCAGAGGAATTACTATATGAAGAAGATAAAATTTATGAAAATCTTAAAAATAATGTAAAAACTGATGCAATATTTATCGTAGATCCCAATAATCCTACAGGATTCACGCTGTTGGGCAAAAAAAATCAAAAAGCTTTTGAAAATGTGGTGAAGTTTTGTAAAGATTATGACAAGATCCTGATTATAGATCATTGCTTTGCCAATTTTTTAATGAACGATGAGGAAATTGAACTCTATGATACCTATAAGGTATTAAAAGAATCAGGCATTAAATATATGGCTATTGAAGATACGGGTAAAACCTGGCCCATTCAGGATGCGAAAATAGCCATGCTGAAAGTAAGCGATGATCTCTATGAAGAAATGTATAGTATCTATACCGCTTATATCCTGAATGTATCGCCTTTTGTGCTGAATTTCCTCATAGAATATCTCCAAGATTCTCAAAGGTGTCAATTTGCTTCCACGAGAAAACTTTTAAATACAAATAGAAAGATTTTAGAAGAAATATTCCGAGATAGCATTTTAAAAGTGCAAAACCCAAAAGGCAAAGTTAGTGTAGCTTGGTGTGAAATTATGAACCCCAATCTCACAGCTACGGAACTCCAAAAAATCCTCTACGAAGGAGGCGTTTATGTTTTACCAGGCACTTACTTCTTCTGGTGTAATCCCGAACAAGGAGAAAGATATATCAGAATAGCTCTAGCCAGAGATACGGATAATTTTGTTGAGGGAATGTCACTAATCCGGCAGATCCTTAGCCAGCTAGATACAACCTTATCTCCACCACCATTAGCAATCGAACCAGAGTTTTCATTAAGTAAAAGTTAAATATCAGGAAAGTGGCGAAATTCTCAGAATTAGCAAATCCATGATTTGAAATGAAATAGCAGGTAAAGCGATGCAATGGAAGGGCGTAATGCCAGCAATCACAACTGGCTTTAAACAAGACTTAACTCTGGATACAGAACAGATAACCAACCATGTAAATTGGCTAGTTGATAATAGTTGTGCAGGTATTGTTGCTAATGGGACTCTGGGAGAAGCAACCTCGTTAAGCTTTGATGAAAAAATTCAGGTGCTGCAAACCTGTATATCTGCAATTGGCGATCGCGTACCTGTTATTTCCGGTATTGGTGCAATGACAACGAAGCAAGCAGTCGCTTTGGCAGAAAAAGCAGCATCAATAGGTTGTAGTGGCTTAATGGTGTTACCGCCCTATCAATACAGCACAGACTGGTATGAGATGAAAGCCCATGTTGCTACTGTGATTGCCACAACAGAACTTCCTTGTATGTTATACAATGACCCCTCCGCCTACGGGACTGATTTTTTACCAGAGCAAATTGCCGAACTGGCAGAGGAACATTGTAATCTTTGTGTTGTGAAAGAAGCCACCACCGATGTGCGTCGCATCACAGCGATTCGTGCCTTACTGGGAGATCGGCTGTCTATCGCAGTGGGGATGGATGATGTTTTAGTCGAAGGTGTAGCAGCAGGAGCAACCTCTTGGGTGGCAGGAACCGCCAATGCTTTACCAAGAGAAAGTGTGCTTCTGTTTAATTATGCCATCCAAGGAAATAACGACAAAGCGTTTAAGCTTTACAAATGGATGATGCCCTTAATGCGACTCAACGCCGTACCTAAATTTGTGCAGATGACAAAGCTAATGCAGGAAACTGTTGGCAGGGGAAATACCGTTGTACGTCCACCACGCTTAGAACTTGAAGGAACGGAACTTCAGACAGCCCTTGACATTATTAAAACAGCTTTGTCACAGCGTCCAGAAATTTTAAAAACAGAGCAATAACCTAGCCGATTAATGATTGTATTGAGGATAATTATGGTTAATCAAATTAATAGTCACGAAACTAACCGAGAAAACCGTAATAGAGAGGAAATAAGTACAACCCATCCCCTGTCTCCAGAACAAATTGCGGAATATCACGCCGAAGGATTTGTCATCGTTCGGGGTTTTTTTGACCCAGAAGAACTTGAACCCTTACAGTTAGCTTGTGAAGAAGATCCTGAAATCAAAGGGACACAAACATCTGTCACCGACCACTTGGGCAGGACTTTTAAAGTAGCGACCTGGACTGATTTAGGCAATGCCATGTTGGGAGTTATTCCCAGAATTGCCCGAATTGTCGATGCAGCAGAGGCCCTATTGGGTATGGAATGCTACCATTGGCATTCTAAACTGCTTAGAAAGCAACCACACACGGACAGCGTAGTTAATTTTCACCAAGATTATTGGTTTTGGTACTACGATGGCTGTCTGTTTCCACAGTTGCTAACCTGTACAATTGCCATTGACAAAAATACCAAGGAAAATGGCTGTCTCCAGATCGTCAAGAAATCCCACTTACTGGGTCGTCTCGACCAAGTAAGTCTTGGTAATGATTATGGTACTGAGCCAGAGCGACTCGAAAAGATATTAGAAAGACTCGAAATTGTCCATTGTGAACTCGAACCTGGAGATGCTTTGTTTTTTCACGCCAACACGCTACACGGTTCAGGTTCAAACTATTCCGATCTACCTCGCACCCTGATTCATTGTACCTATAACGCAGTGTCAAACTCACCGTTTTTGACAGAGGGTCAGGAACACCATCGCTACCGTCCATTGCACAAGTTGCCTGACTCCATACTCACCGATGGTGGTTACGACTCAATATTTACTAAACACGAGTTTCACGCAGTGGAAACAGAAAATGGTGTTGGTGCTGGTATATTCAGACGCTACCCTACTGAAAAGAAACTTGTGTAAGTCTTGCTTATAGTTGACGAGTCAGTATTAATCAAACAAAAGTTTCAAACAGTGGAAACAGAATATGGATTCAACTAAAAAAGCATATTTTCCTTTATCTTTTGAACAAGAGCGGATGTGGGTTCTAGATCAACTAAAACCTGGTAATCCAGCCTATAACATCCGGGGAGCGATTCAAATTACAGGTTTGATTAATGCAGACATACTAAAGCAAAGTCTCAATGAAATTATTAGGCGGCATGAAATTTTACGCACTACCTTTGATGTCATTGATCAACAACCCAGACAGATAATTAATTCGCCATTTAACGTAGAGTTACGCCCAGTAGACTTACAAAAACTAGGTGCTCCTGAACAAAACCAAGAAGCTCAACGACTAGCTACCCAATTTGTACAGCAACCCTTCAACCTCAATCAGGCGCCACCCTGGCGAGTTCTGTGGTTGCGGATGGAAGCAACCAGACACCTAATGGTGTTGAGTATGCACAACATCATCTGTGATGGTGATGGGTCTATGGGTATATTTTTCCGAGAGATGGCGACGCTGTATGAAGCGTTTGCTACAGGTGAACAGTCCCCACTTTCAGAACTACCCATTCAGTATAAAGAATTTGCTCTTGGGCAGCAGCAACAACGACAAGGGGAGATTCTCGAAACTCAACTCAGCTATTGGAAGCAGCAACTTGGGAATAACTTACCCGTATTACAACTACCCATCGATCACTCAAGGTCATCTATTCAAACTTATGCAGCAGCTTGTTGTGAACTAAAGTTGAACATACAACTCAGTCAGCAACTTAAGCTTCTGAGTCAGCAGCAAGATGTTACCCTATTTACGCTCCTACTATCGGTCTTCAAAATATTACTCTACCGTTACACTAACCAGGAGGATATCATAGTCGGTTTCTCCGTAAAAAATTGTAATTTGAATGATACAAGCCGCATAATAGGTTACTTTGGAAACCCAGTGGTGCTACGGACTGATATGGCGGGTAATCCCACCTTTCTCCACCTATTGTCTCGCGTCTCTAGCGTTGTCGGCGATGCCCACAAGCACCAGGATTATCCTTTCCAAAAATTAGTGGAGGAGCTAAAACCAGAGCGAGATCTGAGTTTCTCTCCCTTATTCCAGGTGTTATTTAGTTTGCGGGATGACCTCATGCCAACCCTGGAATTTCCGTCTCTCACCCTCACGCCTGTGGATGTGGAATCAACAACAGTACCCTATGATTGGTTTGTTTCTGTTAAAGATACAGACCAAGGATTAGTGTGGAGGTGGGAATATAATAGTGATTTATTTGAATCAGCTACAATAAATCGTATAATTAAACATTTTCATAATTTACTAGAAAATATTGTTGTTAATCCCCAACAACCTATTGGCGAACTATCAGTTTTAACTGAAGTAGAACGCAATCAATTGCTGGTAGATTATAACAATACAAAAATAGAATATCCGCAAGTTTGCCTCCATCATTTAGTTGAACTTCAAGTTCAAAAAACTCCTGAATCTGTTGCGGTCGTTTACGAAAACCAGCAGTTAACTTATCAGGAACTCAATCAACGGGCTAATCAATTAGCGCATTACCTCCAGAAGTTGGGAGTACAAACAGAAAGCTTAGTTGGTATTTGTATAGAGCGTTCACTCTTGATGGTAATAGCCATCTTAGCGGTGCTAAAGTCTGGCGGTGCTTATGTGCCATTAGATCCAGCCTATCCCAAAGAACGTTTGGAATACATGGCGTCAGATGCTAATGTACAACTGCTACTGACTAGCGAAACATTATTAAGTGCATCATCAGCCATCGCAGAGTTAGCGACAAACCACCACCTAGTTTGTCTGGATCAAGATTGGCAGATCATTTCTCACCAACCTCAAGAAAATTTAGATAGCTCGGTTAGTCCCCATCATTTAGCCTACGTCATTTACACCTCCGGTTCCACAGGTAAAGCTAAAGGTGTGATGATGGAACACAAGGCGCTGGTTAATATGATTAGCTGGCATCTCCAAAATCGAACAGTGGGAGTTAAGACCCTACAATTTGCTTCCATCAGCTTTGATCTCTCCTGCCATGAAATCTTTTCCACTTGGTGTTCGGGTGGAACATTGGTGTTAATTTCTGAGGAAGTCCGCCATAGTCCTGTAGACTTGTTAAGGACAATTAATCAAACCGGAATCGAAAAACTGTATCTTCCCTTTGTTGCTCTACAGCAGTTGATAGAAGTGATTGATGAGCAGACTATTCCTATTACTATACGCGAGATAATCACTGCTGGTGAACAGTTGCAAATCACACCGAAAATTAGCAAATTTTTCCAGCAAACGGGTTGCACTCTGCACAATCATTATGGTGCAACCGAGGTTCCAGAAATTGCAACTTTCACCTTGACAGGAAATGCAGTAAGTTGGGTCACACTTCCTCCCATCGGTCGTCCAATTAATAATATTCAGATTTATATTCTCGATGAATTTTATCAACCTGTGCCTCTAGGAGTTCCAGGCTCACTATATGTAGGCGGTGAAGGAATTGCCAGAGGGTATTTCAACAAACCAGAATTAACTCAAGAAAGATTTATTCCTAACCCTTTTGGTGCTGGTATTTTATACAAAACCGGGGATTTAGCTCGTTACTTAAGTGATGGGAATATCGAACATCTTGGCCGTGCAGATCGGCAAGTAAAAATTCGGGGTTTCCGCATTGAGTTGGGCGAAATTGAGGGATTATTAGCAAAACATCCAGATGTTCGAGAAAACGCAGTTATCGCCCGGGAAGATAGTCCCGGCGACAAAAGATTAATTGCTTATGTTGTACACAAGGACGGGGTAAACATTCCTCTGGAGTTAACCTTACGCCATTATCTCAAAGAACACTTACCCGATTACATGATGCCAGCCGCAATAGTGGTGCTGGAAAAAATGCCTCTGACACCCAGTGGTAAAGTAGACCGCCGTGTCCTTCCTAAACCTAATCAATCTCGGCCAGAGGTACAGGAAACGTTAGTCATCCCCCAATCTGAAACCGAGAAACTCATTGCTCAGGTTTGGCAAGAAGTATTGCAATTAGAGGAGATGGGAATTCATGATAACTTCTTCGACTTGGGTGGTAATTCCTTACTTTTAATTCAAGTCCATAAAAAATTAATTGACAGCTTTGGTGCAGGGTTATCAACTATCACCTTGTTTCAATATCCCACTATATATACTTTAGCCCAATACTTAAGTCAAACTCCAGCAGAACAATCAACTATAAACAGCAAAAAGCCAGCCAAAAAACCTGCTGACCAACACACAGATATTGCGATTATTGGGATGTCTGGTCGGTTTCCGGGAGCCGAGAATATTGAAGCATTCTGGCAAAATTTGCGCGATGGAATAGAATCAATTGATTTCTTTTCGGATGAAGAAATTGAACTAGAAGATTCTAGCTTGCTTCAACAACCGAATTACATTAAAGCAAATTCTATTTTGCCCAATATTGATTTGTTTGATGCCGAATTTTTCAACTATTCTCCTAAAGAAGCCGAAATCACAGACCCGCAACAAAGGATTTTCTTAGAATGCGCTTGGAATGCTTTTGAAAATGCGGGTTACAACCCTAAAACTTATCAAGGAGCAGTAGGGGTTTATGGGGGTGCGAGTATCAGCACTTATTTGATTAACAATATTTGTCCCCACCTTGGGTTCTCTCCCCATCGCCCCTTCCTCAGCCATCGCTTGTTTAGAGGAGCAAATGAATTTCAAGTGGAACAGGGTAATGGGGGCGATCATTTACCCATGCGCGTCTCCTACAAATTCAACTTGACTGGGCCGAGTGTTAATGTTCAAACCACCTGTTCTACTTCATTAGTTGCCGTTCATTTGGCTTGTGAAAGTTTGCAGCGTGGAGAATGCGACATGGCTCTAGCCGGAGGGATTTCGATTAGCGTTCCTCAAAAGGTAGGCTACCTTTACCACAATGGCATGATTTTGTCCCCTGACGGGCATTGTCGAGCGTTTGATGCCCAAGCTCAAGGAACGGTGTTTGGTAATGGTTGTGGAATTGTGATTTTGAAGCGGTTAGATGATGCGATCGCCGATGGCGACAACATCTATGCGGTGATTAAAGGTTCAGCTATTAATAACGATGGTGCGTTGAAAGTCGGTTATACCGCTCCTAGTGTAGAAGGACAAGCAAGGGTTATTGCTGAAGCATTGGCTGTGGCTGAAGTTGACTCTAGCACGGTGAGTTATGTGGAAACCCACGGAACTGCAACGCCTTTGGGAGACCCAATTGAAGTTGCAGCCCTGACTCAAGCTTTCCGAGAAAATACAAAGATGAGAAAAAACGGCTTTTGTGCAATTGGCTCTGTTAAAACTAATGTTGGACATTTAGATGAGGCGGCGGGAATCACAGGTCTGATTAAAACCGTTCTGGCCCTTCAACATCAATCCATCCCCCCCAGCCTTCACTTTACAAAGCCGAATCCCAATATTGATTTTGCCAATAGTCCCTTCTACGTTAATACGACACTCTCAGACTGGCAAGCCAAGGATACGCCTCGCCGTGCTGGTGTTAGTTCTTTTGGTATAGGTGGTACCAATTGTCATGTAGTGCTAGAAGAAGCACCCGACAACACAGCCAACACAATCAAAACTGACAGGACGCTGCATCTTTTAACGTTGTCGGCAAAAACAGATCAGGCACTTGCCGATTTAGTGCGGCGTTATCTGACTTATCTGGAGTCCGAACCGAATGCAGACCTAACAGATATTTGTTTCACAGCCAATACAGGACGAGAACACTTTAATCATCGCACTTGCCTGGTTGCTGGTTCCAAACAGCAGCTTACCGAACAATTACTTCGTTGGGTAAATAGCCCGGAAAAACCGGACATACCCGTTCCCAAAGCCGATTCTAAGAAACGAATTGCCTTTCTATTCACAGGACAAGGTTCCCAGTATGTAGGGATGGGGCGTCAACTGTACGAAACCCAACCCACCTTCCGAAAAATCCTAGATCAGTGTGACGAGATTCTCCGTCCTGATCTGAAAGTCCCCTTGCAGTCGATTTTATATCCCGATAGCGAGTCTACTTATTCTCAGTTAAACGAGACAATCTACACTCAACCCGCCCTATTCGCACTAGAGTATGCCTTAGCTCAGTTGTGGAAATCCTGGGGAATTGAACCTGATGTTGTCATGGGCCACAGTGTCGGCGAATATGTGGCAGCCGCTGTGGCTGGGGTATTCAGCTTAGAAGACGGGCTAAAACTGATTGCCGCGAGGGGACGCCTGATGCAAGCCTTACCCCAAGACGGTGAGATGGTAGCACTTTTGGCCAGTGAACAACAAGCATTAGCTGCGATCGCACCTTATAAGGCAGAAGTCTCCATTGCGGCTATTAATGCTCCTTCTAGCGTCGTCATTTCTGGAAAGCGAGAAGCCATTAGAGCCATTGTCAACAACCTAGAAGCATCTGGAATCAAAACCCAGAAATTAAATGTCTCCCATGCCTTCCACTCGCCCTTGATGCAGCCGATGTTGGCAGAATTTGAGCAAGTGGCACGACAAGTCAAATTTTCTGCACCGCAGATCAAACTGAATAGTAATGTTACCGGGACACTTTTGAGTTCTGAAATAGCCACTCCTGAATATTGGTGTCGTCATATCCTCATGCCCGTTAAATTTGCGGCGAGTATGGAAAACCTTGCACAGCAAGACATAGAGGTGTTCATCGAAATCGGGTCGAAGCCGATATTATTAGGAATGGGTCGTCAGTGTCTAAGTACAGACGCGCCATGGCGCGTCTCTACAGGGTTATGGCTACCCAGTTTACGTCCTGATCAAGAAGATTGGCACTCACTTTTAACCAGCTTAGGGCAACTCTATAGGTCGGGATTGCCGATCGATTGGGTCGGTTTTGACCGAGATTATCAGCGCCGTCGCCAAGCTTTACCGACTTATCCTTTCCAGCGACAGCGCTATTGGGTAGAAAGCCAACCCAAGGACAATACTCAAGGGCAGG
The DNA here is from genome assembly GCF_900009145.1 of Planktothrix tepida PCC 9214. Lineage (NCBI taxonomy): Bacteria > Bacillati > Cyanobacteriota > Cyanophyceae > Oscillatoriales > Microcoleaceae > Planktothrix > Planktothrix tepida. The sequence goes on along the minus strand of NZ_LN889813.1, from coordinate 599,556 downwards.
TTCTTTTTGCCCCAAACCCGACCGTTCATCCCCTGCTCGGGCAACAAATCTCTTTACCGGGAACGCAGCAAATTCGCTTCCAAGTTCAAATCAGCAAAAACTCCCCATCATGGCTGCAAGATCATCGGGTATTTGAGACGACAATTGTGCCGGGAACCGCCTATATCGAGATGGCTTTAGCCGCTGGGGTAGCAGTTGCCAAAACCCTCGACCTCACCGTAGAAAATGTTTTAATTCGCAAGGCACTAACTTTACCCGAAGACGGCTCTTACAAGCTTGTCCAGTTGGTGTTAACGCCTGTAGAAAATTTGAGACATACATTTGAGATTTTTAGTCTGGAAACGGTAACAGAAGGAGATCAACAGCAGTCTTCGTGGATACTCCATACATCGGGTACGCTGCTTGTTCAAGCCAATCAATTGCTTGATGAAACCCCAGATCAAACCATAGATTTGGCAACATTAAAACATCAATGCCAGCAAGAGATTTCCCCGGAACTGTTATACCAGCGCCACCGCGAGCAAAACATTGACTACGGACTCAGCTTCCGGGCGATGGCGCAAGTATGGCGAAATGAAACAGCAGCGCTAGGGAAGATCTGCTTACCAGAACAAGTCAGAACACAGAAGAGTGAATACCACATACACCCAATCTTGTTAGATACTTGTTTACAAATTTTAGATGCCACATTAATAGAAGATAACCATCAGAATACCTATGTGCCAGTCGGTGTAGAACGGTTGCGAGTTTATGCTCGTCCTGGTGATGAATTATGGTGTTATGCTCAGTTAAACGAGCAAGAAGATAAACAACTAGCGATTAGTGGAAATTTCTACCTATTTAACCTCAGTGGGCAGATAATTGCCACCGTAGCAGGAGTCCGACTCAAACGCACGATCAGTGAAGCAATGATTGGTGCTGCGGACAAGTCTTGGCAAGATTGGCTGTATGAGGTTAACTGGCAAGCTCAAGGGCGTTTTGGTCTTTTACCCAATTATCTACCAACGACCGCCGCCGTGAGTTCGCGACTTCAGTTCCAACTTGCTCAGTTGTTAGATACAACAAGCTTGAAAATTTATGGGCAAGCTTTTACTCACATCGAAGCCCTCAGTGTGACATATATCAGGGCAGCTTTACAGGAAATGGGGTGGGAGTTCCAATTGGGAGCTTCTTTCTCCACCGAGCAATTAGCAGAACACTTGCAAGTCATCCCTGAGCATCGAAGACTACTAAATCGGTTACTGGAAATTTTGGCAGAAGTTGGAATAATTCAATGTGTTGGCCAGCAATGGGAAGTCGTCTGCTTCGGTGAAATTCCAGACCCACAGCAACAGAGGAGTGCCTTATCCTGTTCAGAAGCGGAAGCGGAAATTACTCTGCTCGATCGCTGTGGTTCCAATCTAGCCCAAGTGCTACAAGGAAAGTGCGATCCATTACAGCTACTATTTCCTAATGGTGACACGACCGCTTTAACTCAACTGTACCAGTATTCTCCAATTATGCAGGTGACGAATACACTGGTGCAACAAGCGGTGTTAGCAGTGAGAGAGTGTTTGCCAAAAGGGCGAGGGTGTCGAATTCTCGAAATTGGGGCAGGTACTGGCAGTACAACGTCATACCTTTTACCGCATCTTGATCCCCACCACACAGAATACGTCTTTACTGACATTGGTGCCTTTTTCGTCACTAAAGCCCAGGAAAGGTTTAAGGATTACCCATTTGTTGGTTATCAAGTTTTGGATATTGAACAAGATCCACGCCAACAAGGATTTGAACCATCACAGTTTGATGTGATTGTGGCAGTGAACGTCTTACACGCGACAACCGATCTTCGGCAAACCCTGAAAAATACACGGCAGTTGTTAGCTCCGGGAGGAATGCTGATCCTGATGGAAGATACGGCCCCCCAGCGCTGGATGGATCTGACATTTGGGTTAACAGAGGGATGGTGGAAGTTTAGTGATGTCGATTTGCGACCCTCCTATCTATTGCTCAACCCTGCACAGTGGCAAGAATTGTTACTAGAAACTGGATTTGAACAAGTCCAAACGATTTCGACCACTTGGCCGACAAACGCTCAAGAAATCTCACTACCCCAGGAAACAGTAATTCTCGCAAAAGCTACAGGCAACACCTTCGTGCCGCAGCCTCGAAACTGGCTAATTCTAGCTGATAATCAAGGAACGGGTCAGCAGTTAAGTGAATTGTGCTGCCACCAAGGAGAGGTTTGTACTTTAGTCTTCTGTAGCCAAGAATATCAGCAAATAAACTCCAGGGAATTTAGTATAGATCCAGGCAATCCTAGCCATTTTCAGCAACTATTGCAGGCTATTTCCCCTGTCGCGATCGTTGTCAATTTATGGAGTTTAGATACACCGAAAAACCTCAGTGAAATCTCCTTAGAGAAAACCTACCTCAAAAACTGTGGTAGTACCTTGTACTTAATCCAAGCCCTGCTGAATCACTATAGGGAGACTCCCCGTTTATGGTTGGTGACGCAAGGCGCACAAGCCGTCAACGCATCTGTTACACAAGTCGCTCAGTCTACGTTGTGGGGCATGGGGAAAGTGATCGCCCTAGAGTACCCCGAACTTAACTGTGTACGGGTGGATTTAGATCCGCAGGCAACAAGGGAGTGGGGACAAACTTTATATGATGAAATTCTGTCTTCCCTGCTGGCAAAGGACACAGAAGACCAAGTTGCTTTTCGCGATCGCCTTCGTTATGTGCCTAGATTGGTGCGTTTCCCAGAGATGAAACCCCAAAAGCCTCTGAATTTGCCTCCAGATAGTACCTACCTCATCACTGGCGGTTTGGGAGGGCTGGGGTTACTGGTCGCCCAGTTTCTGGTAGAACGGGGAGCAAAACACTTAGTATTGCTAGGACGCAGTGAAGTTAAGCCAGATATCACTCATCAGTTACTGGAGATTGAGAAAGCGGGTGCTAATGTGATAGTATTTAAAACAGATGTATCTGATACACAACAAGTGATGCAGATGTTGGCTGAGGTTGAACAATCCTTGCCACCGTTGCGCGGAATTATCCATGCTGCGGGTGTTCTGGACGATGGTGTCCTCCTACAACAGAATTGGCAGCGCTTTAATCGGGTGTTAGCACCCAAAGTGCAAGGAGCCTGGAATCTACATCACTTAACCCAGAATCAACCTTTAGACTTCTTTGTGCTGTTCTCCTCCGCGACCTCGGTGCTGGGTAATACAGGACAAGCCAATCACGCAGCCGCAAATGCTTTTCTCGATGCTCTGGCATCTTATCGTCGAATGCAGGGACTACCGGGTTTAAGTATCAATTGGGGGGTTTGGGCTGAAGTCGGTGCAGTTGCTCGACTGGGGCTAGTTGAGCAGTTAAGCCGCCAAGGAGAGGAAAGCATTGATCCAAAACAGGGATTACAAATATTAGAGCAGTTGTTGCTAGATCCACCTGTCCAAGTGGGAGTTATGCCGATTAACTGGGCGAAATTCTGGCAACAGCAAAGAGCGTCGCAGCCTTTCTTCGCCAAGATGGTGCAAGAAAATCAGGATTTAGGTTCAAAGGAAAGGACACAGACACCACAAAGCAATGTAGATTCGTTGAACAGTGCCCTGTTGTCTGGGACACCAGCCGAGCGAGCTATGTTGTTAGAGTCTCGGATTACAGAACAAGTAGCCAGCGTATTAGGGGTTGACCGCACCAGGTTGGATAGGCAAAAGTCCCTGACTCATTTCGGGCTTGACTCTTTAATGGCGATTGATTTGCGAAATCGGCTGAACAACGCCACGGGGTTGAACTTGCCTTTAATAAAAATTATGCAAGGTTTGAGTATTTCCTCCCTAGTAGAACTCATACTTGAGCAACTCACATTGGCCGATGTTATCCTATCAGCCCCCCCTGCTACTGAACTCAGTGACGATATGGAGGAAATCACCCTATGAATCTTAATCATTTTCTCGCTGAACTTGCTGAACAAAATGTCAAGTTGTGGGTTGAGGCAGACCAATTACGCATTCGTGCCCCCAAAGGGGTACTGACACCTCAGTTGCGTGACTTATTAACAGTACATAAGGCAGAACTTATTTTGTTGTTGTCTCAAAGCGACATCAGAGCTAATAATACTGAAATCCCCCTAGTCAACGTTTCCCGCGAACAGAACTTGCCCGTCTCCTTTGCCCAGGAGCGATTGTGGTTTTTGAGCCAGTTAGAGCCGAATAACCCCTCCTACAACGAGCCCGTAGCTCTGCGGCTTATAGGTTTCCTTAACATCGTCGCCCTAGAGCAAAGCCTAAATCAAATCATCCAACGTCACGAAGTCTTACGGACTAATTTTGTCACGGTTGACGGTCAGCCAGTCCAGGTCATGAATAACAGCCGAACCGTTAAAGTACCGATAGTAGATATCACTACTCGACCTGAAAGTGAAAAAGCAATATCTTGCCAGCAACTCATAACGTCAGTGGTTCAGCAACCCTTTGACCTGGCAAACGACCCTTTAATCCAAGTCACCTTGGTTAAGCTAACAGATACAGAACATATCTTGCTACTCAACATCCACCATATTATCTGGGATGCTCAGTCAGCAGATGTATTAGTCGGCGAGTTAGCGACTTGCTACACAGCCTTGTGCAATCATTTATCATTACAACTACCCGAACTCCCGATTCAGTACGCAGACTTTGCTGTTTGGCAGCGCCAGTGGTGTTCAGGTAAAGTGCTTTCCTCCCAATTAGATTATTGGAAGCAACAATTACAGGGAGCACCCGCATTATTAGAACTACCAACCGACAGGCCACGAGGCGTCAGTCAAACCTTCCAGGGAGCCCATCAAAAATTTACACTTTCAAAGCAGTTAACAGAGGCGCTAATCAGTTTTAGTCAACGGCAAGGAGTCACCCTGTTTATGACGCTGTTAGCAGCGTTTCAAACCTTGCTTTACCGTTATACAGGGCAAACCGATATCTGCATAGGCACGCCGATTACTAACCGCAATCGCCCAGAAATTGAGAAGTTGATTGGATTTTTCATTAATATGCTGGTGCTACGCACTGAATTGTCAGGGGACTTGAGTTTTGCGGATTTGCTGTATCGAGTCCGAGATGTCGCTTTAGGAGCTTATGCTCATCAAGATTTACCCTTTGAGAAGTTAGTGGAGGAGTTGCAGCCAGCCCGTAACCTCAGCTATACACCCCTATTCCAAGTCGGGTTTGTGCTTTATGCACCCATGCCACAAATCCAGATGGCAGGCTTAACGGTCAGTTCATTAGCCATAGAAACCGCGACCGCCAAATTTGATTTAAGTTTAACTTTAGAAAATACCGATGCTGGACTAATTGGGCAATGGGAATACAAAACCGATCTATTTGATGCCACTACTATTACTCGGATGGTAGGGCATTTTCAAACTCTATTAACAGCAATTGTTACCAATCCTGAGCAAAAACTATCTTCTTTACCCCTGTTGACCACCGCCGAACGGCAGCAATTGCTAGTTGAATGGAATTCTACCCAAACAGAGTATCCCCGCCAAACGTTTATCCATCAGTTGTTTGAGGAGCAGGTAGAACGGACACCCAATGCGGTAGCGGTAGTGTGTCAAGACACCCAATTAACCTACCAGGAGTTGAACACTAAAGCCAATCAGTTAGCACACTACCTGCAAAAACTGGGCGTTCAACCAGAGGTATGTACAGGGATTTGTGTAGAGCGTTCACTAGGTATGGTGATCGGATTGCTGGCGATACTTAAAGCCGGTGGAGCTTATGTGCCACTCGATCCCAATTATCCCTCAGATCGTTTAGCCTATATGTTAAGTGATTCTCAGATATCTGTGCTGCTCACCCAAAACAACTTAGTAGACTCGTTGCCTGAGAATAAAGCAAAAATCGTTTGTTTAGATAGTGACAGTGAGATTTTTAACACTTACCCTCACGAAATTCCAGTTACTCGGTTAAAACCAAACAACTTGGCTTATGTTATTTATACTTCGGGGTCTACTGGCAAGCCTAAAGGTGTGATGATTGAACATCAGTCTTTAGTCAATTTTACCCAGGCGGCAATTTGTGAACATGAAATTAGTAAATCCGATACAATCTTGCAGTTCGCCTCTATCAATTTTGATGCTGCAAATGAAGAAATTTTTTCCGGTTTAACTACGGGTGCAACTTTGGTTTTACGCACTGAAGAGATGTTAAATTCTGTCTCTACGTTTGTGCAGAAGTGCCGGGAGTACAAACTGACTGTTTTATTTTTACCAACAGCATACTGGCAGCAGTTAATTTCTGAATTAGTCAGAACAAATCAAAGCCTTCCTGAAACAATACGGGTCATCAATATCGGGGGAGAACGACTTTTGCCACAAAAATTCAAACTATGGCAAAAGTATGTAGCTAATACATTACACCCTCCCGTATTAATTCATGGCTACGGCCCTACAGAAGCGACTGTCGTAGCCACATTTTGCAACTTGTCCCAGTTAGAACCAAACAATTGGCAACGAGAAGTACCAATTGGGCGACCCATTGCTAACGTCCAAGTATACATTCTAGATCGAATTCTCCAACCCGTCCCCATCGGGGTTCCGGGCGAATTGTACATTGGCGGAGAAGGTGTAGCGAGAGGATATCTGAACAACCCAACACTCACAGCCGAGAAATTTATTCACAACCCGTTTAAGGAAGAACATCAAGCATCGGAACGCCTATACAAAACTGGCGACTTAGCCCGTTATTTGCCGAATGGCAATATTGAGTTTCTCGGTAGAATAGATTATCAGGTAAAGATTCGCGGTTTTCGGATTGAACTTGGGGAAATTGAAGCGGTACTCACTACACACCCGGAAGTCAAAGAAGCAGTCGTTATCGTTCGAGAAGATCAGCCAAGTTATAAGCACTTAATCGCCTACATAGTTGCCCACGAACAATCAAAAATTCAAAATCAATTACGCAGCTTTCTCAAACAAAAACTACCCGATTACATGATCCCAGCAACCTTTGTTATGCTGGATGAATTGCCCCTGACTCCTAATGGGAAGGTAAACCGTCACGTCCTTCCTAAACCCAACTGGGAAGAAATTAATTCTATCGGCAATTTTGTTCCCCCACGAACAGAAACTGAACAGGTATTAGCTAATATTTGGAGTGATGTCTTAAGGCGAAAGCAAGTTGGGATTTACGATAATTTCTTTGAACTGGGTGGGGATTCAATCATCAGTATTCAAATTATCGCCGCTGCCAACCAAGCTGGTTTGCAGTTAACTCCAAAACAACTTTTTCAGCATCAAACTATTGCTGAGTTAGCGATAGTAGCCAATACAACAACTTCTATCTCTGCCGAACAGGGTTTAGTGACTGGAGAAGTGCCACTAACACCAATTCAGCACTGGTTTTTTGAACAGAATTGGCTCGAACCCCATCACTTTAACCAATCCATGTTGTTCCTCGTTCCTGCCAACCTGAACCCAGATTTATTAAAGCAGGCAATTGAGAAATTATTATTACATCATGATGCTCTGCGGATGCGCTTTGTACACAGTGAATTGGGATGGCAGCAAATTAATGGGGACTCTTACAAAAGCATCCCTTTTGAGATAGTTGATTTGTCAAAAGTTCCGATAGCCAAGCAACAAGAAGCTATAGAGACAAGGGCAGCTAAACTACAGACGAGCCTTGATTTGTCGGTCGGACAAGTGATCAGTCTGGTTCTGTTTAAGTTAGGTGGCACTTCATGCGATCGCTTGTTTATCATAATCCATCATTTAGTCGTGGATGGCGTTTCATGGCGCATTTTGTTATCAGATTTATCGACAGCATATCAACAATTGGTAAACAATCAAAACGTACAATTGCCTCCCAAAACCACCTCATTTAAAGAGTGGGCGATTCGCCAAGAAAACTATGGACGTTCCCCAGCCTTAACCCCTGAATTGCACTACTGGTTAGCTCCGTACCCTGCTGATCTTGCTTCACTGCCCTTAGACATTCCAGGAAGAGAAGCTAACACTGAAGGCAGCATTGATCAGGTTATAACTTATTTGAGCAAAGAAGAGACACGCACGCTATTAGAAACCATCCCAGTGGTCTACAATACGATGATTAACGACGTATTGCTGACCGCATTAACGCAGACCTTGACTCAGTGGACAGATTCTCGTTTTCTGTTAATTAGTTTAGAGGGTCATGGAAGAGAGGAACTGTTTGAGGGTGTGGATTTATCACGCACTGTTGGCTGGTTTACTAGCGTATTTCCTGTGTTGCTGGAACTTAAAAATACTAATAACCTACAAGCAACCCTCCAGTCCATCAAGGAGCAACTCCGACTGATTCCAAATCGGGGTATTGGTTATGGAATTCTTCGATATTTTAGCCAAGCTGATATCAGCAAACAACTGCAAAACCTCCCCGTCCCTGAAGTATCCTTCAACTACCTGGGACAATTTGAGCAACTGTTTTCCGAGTCAATCATTTTGGGGTTTGCTCCTGAAAATATGGGAGCCAATTTTAGTTCCTTAGCAAATCGCACCTATCTCTTAGATATCGTCGGATTAGTTGCTGACGGTCAGTTGCAAATGACTTGGATTTATAGCCAAAATTGCCATCGACGGGACACTATCGAATATCTTGCCAATCAGTACACAGAATCGCTAAAAATGCTGATTGGACACTGCCAGTCACAGGAGATAGAAAAATATTCGTCCTTAGATGTTTCTAGGACGACTGTTAGTCAAATCCCTCTACATTTATTAAAACTTCCAGAGGATATCTCTGAGTTACTCCCTAATAATACTGAAGAGGCCTATCCTCTTGCTAAGATGCAGGAGTTTATTTTGCATCATTATTCAAATGATTTGCAAAAAATGGGAGTTTACCATTGCCAGCAGTCATTCGACATCTATGATGACAATCTGGACGTAGAAGCTTTGAAGAAATCACTAGAAATTCTAGTGCAAAAACATCCGGCTTTCCGAACAGTATTTATCCTAAAAAACGGCTCACCTGCATTTCAGGTGGTCAAGAAAAATGTGAATTTTTCCATCGTTGAGGAAGACCTTAGCAACATCAAGTCAAATGAGCAAGAAAATTATATTGATGTTGTTTTGCAGCAAGATAGATACAATTTATTTAAGGTGGAAAATCCAAACGAACCCCTTTTTAGATTTTGGATTTTTAGAAAAGCGAAGCATAAAATTGAGTTTCTCATGTCATTCCATCATGCAATTATAGATGGCTGGAGTAGTATCGAATTTCGCAACGAATTGTCCGAACTATATTCTCAAATCAAAAAAGGTAAAGAAATACAGGTGTCAGCTTCTGCAAATGTCTACAAGGAGTTTGTCGCTTTAGAACAAGAAATTATTGCCTCAAAAGACGCATCAGATTTCTGGAAGTTTTACTTGAGAAATTATACTTATCAACCATTGCAGCCCTGTACAGCTTATGTTCATACAGTAGACGTTGTTGCTGAAGAGTGCACATTAAATTCAGAAATTATTCTAGGCGTAAAAAAATTATGTCGAGAATTAAAAGTTTCACAAAAAGCAATTTTCCTGAGTGCTTACCTTGACCTAATTGTTGCTGAAAACAAAGAAAATACGGTCTCTGTAGGTATTGTCACCAATGGTAGAACAGAAAGATTATCTGACCCGTTTAAAGCTGTAGGTTTGTTTTGGAATATGGTTCCGTTTTGTCAATCAACTATAGACAATAAATACTTACAAATTCAAAATGTCCAAAACGGCTTAATTGATATTGAACCTTATGTTAACTATCCCCTTCAACAAATTTTACTGGAGCAACAAAAGACAGAGTTATTTTTTGCTACTTTTAATTTCTTGCATTTTCATAATGCTAAAATTAGTGGGGATTCTTCTAGCTGGAAAATAACAGAAAGAAGGTATCATGACAAATTCCATTTTCCATTAAATTATGTTGTGTCAATAGACCCATTGGAAGAAACCTTAACTGTCCGTTTGGAATCTGATCAAATGTATTTTACTCCCGATCAAAATCGCTTGTTGATCAAGAAATACATTAATATATTAAAGGAGGTAATTGATCCAGAATAGCCCCAAAATAAAATCGTTAACAAAAAGTATTTTATTGTAAAATAAAAGTTCCATCAAAAAATATGAACATGACGGAGAAACAAACAAAGTTTAGTAGGAGTTCAAGCAATGCTCAAATTTTCTATTGAGTTTACCTATCCTATTCCTATTTCAAATACTTTAACTATCGGTACGCTAGGGCCGAGTGGAACAAGTAGCGAAAATGCTTTGAATTATCTGATCAACCAATTGCAAGCACAGGCAATCAATCTATCCAGTCAGTTATTTGATAACTTTATTCTTGTTAAGGAAGCTTTGCTGCAAGAACAGGTGGATTTAGCTCTGGTTCCTCATGCTTACGATAAAGTCAACGAATTTTACATGGAGCCAAATTTTAACCTGGGTTTCATATTCATTTATCCCACACCTATTTATGGATTAGCTAAGAAAAAAAACACAGAGTTGGATTTAAAAAATTGTAGTATCGTCACCCATCCTGCTCCTATACCGTTACTCCCAAAGCTCTTGCCAGATACCAATATAAAAGACATCCAAATGACTCTGGCAAGTTCCACGAGTGCCGCTGCTATGCAAGTCAATCAAGGTTTAGCTGATTTAGCTATCACGAATGAAAATGCGGTTAAAGAATATGATTTAGAATTCATTTCTACTTTTGGAGAAATTCCCATGAGTTGGTCTATTTTTTACAAAAAACAAAGAGGACAATATGTCTAAATTTTTTCCGGTTTGTGAAAACATAAAAATCAATTCAAAAGTAGAATTATTGGCATTTAAGTGTGGAGATATAATCCTTCAATTAGCATCTCTTGATCCTGGATCTACTTTTGAACTCCATCATCATCCAGAAAGCCAAATGGGCATGGTAATCGCTGGGCGTTTAGAAATGAATATTAACGGTACCAAAGAAATTCTCGAACCACTCCAGCACGTCTATGCTGCTGATTCCCATATTCCTCATGGTTCTGTTAATCTTTTTGCAGAAACAGCACTAGCTTTTGATGTGAAACGAATCACAAATTCTTTACCCTCATTAACGGCTAACAAAGCTTTCTTTAAAGTAACCCCTACAAAAGATGAAGCTACAAATTTTCCTTGCAAATCTGCCCTTGCTTCTTGGTTTGAAATTATCATCAGCCAAATTCCCCCACAAGGAAAAATACCAACCCAGCAATCCACCTGCGAGCAAATGGGAATAATTTACAATGGTCATCTAATGATGAGCGTGGAAAAAGAACAACGGCAGTTAAAATATGGGGAAATTTACTATGCTCCTCCTAACGTTGTTTATGAAGGGTATAATCCCTCAAACGAAGAAGTAACTTTAATCAAAATTTTAATGCCACCAGTTTCTGAATCGGCTTTATAAAGGAGGTTTTTTCATGGATTTAGGCTTAAAAGGAAAGATTGCTTTAATAACAGGAGCCAGTGCGGGGATTGGTTTTGCCATCGCCCAAGGACTAGCAGCAGAAGGTTGTAAATTAATTATTTGTGGTCGAAATATAGATAGACTGGAGCAAGCGAAAAAAAACCTGCTTGCAGAATTTCCTGATGTAGAGTTAATGAGTTTTTGCGCTGATGTACATAATGCTGCTGATTCAGAAGAATTAGTCAATGAATCTCTTAACAAGTTTGGAAATATCAATATTTTAATTAATAATTCAGAAGGGGCAACATTTTCTGGTGAAGCAGTAGAAAACTTATCAGATGCAGATTGGAAAATGGTTTTTGAAGGCAAGTTAATGGGCTATATTCGCATGACTAATCTAGTTCTACCTGGGATGAAAAAACACAGATGGGGCCGGATTATCAACATTGTTGGGACATCTGGAAAAGAACCTTCCAGTCGTTTAGTGAAATCAGGGGTAGCTAATGCAGCGTTAATGAATTTTACAAAAGCTGTGGCTACACAAACTGCTAAGTATAATGTCTTAATTACTTCTGTAAACCCAGGAATTATTGATACACCAAGGCATCAACAATATTTGGAAATTGCTGCTCAAGAACAAAATAAAACAATTGATTCCGTCAAAGAATCCATTGTCAATTCTATTCCAATAGGTCGCCTGGGTTTCTCTAGTGAATTAGCCAATTTGGTAATTTTTCTGGTTTCAGACTGTGCCAGTTATATTACAGGGGTAACTATTCCTGTAGATGGCGGATTGTCTTCTAGCGCTTTTTAATATAAATGCTGTTTATTGGCTGACCAATTCATGTAGTTTGGAGAAATCACAGTGGAAGATCATCTTTTTGACTTAACCCATAAAGTTGCTATTGTCACAGGAGGAGCACAAGGAATCGGCAAAACAATTGCACAGGGATTAGCACAGTCAGGTTCCAAAATAGTTATTGGTGATATTAAATTATCTGAAGCAGAAAAAACCGCGCAAATCATTCAAGATAGAGGAGGTCAGGCGATCGCAATTCAAACAGATGTTACCAATCGTCAGGATTGCGCTAACTTAATTAACCAAACCGTAGCTCACTACAACCAACTTGACATTATGGTTTGTAATGCCGGGATAAATATTGTTAAACCTGCCCTATCCCTGTTAGAAGCGGAGTGGGATGCAATTATTGATGTGGATTTGAAGGGTTATTTTAACTGCGCTCAGTTAGCCGCCCAACAAATGATTCAACAAGGTACAGGCGGTTCAATTATTATGAACTCTTCTATTGCTAGTGTCGTAGGTTTTCCCTATGCGGTGGCTTACAGTGCGGCAAAAGGAGGTGTCAATCAACTGGTGCGAACCTTAGCGATCGAGTGGGCGACTCATGGTATTCGAGTGAATGCGATCGCTCCTGGCTACATTGACAATACTATAGAAGGTTTGGAGAATCCAACACCACTAGAGGAAATTAAAACATTCGTTCCCATGAACCGTAAAGGCAAACTAGAGGAGTTAATCGGGCCTGTTGTGTTTCTCGCTTCTGAAGCAGCCTCCTATGTAACCGGGGCAATTTTAATGGTGGATGGTGGTTACAGTGCCATGTAGTTATACAGTGCTACCCAAAGCGGGAACAGGGAACAGGGAACAGGGAACAGTAATCAATGAAAGGGTTTCAGGATTTAGGCATATCCTAACTTTAATGCCTAGCGCTATAAAACTTGATTTGACTGATAAAAAATTTGATTTTTGGAGATCATGAGTAAATATCCAAATCTATTTAAACCTATAAAGATCGGCTCGTTAGAGTTACCTAATCGGATTGTGATGGCACCATTAACTCGGATGCGAGCAGGTAAGGGTAATGTTCCGACTCAGATGAATGCTACTTATTACGCTCAACGGGCTTCTGCGGGATTGATCATTAGTGAAGCGACCCAAGTTTCTCCGCAAGGGGTGGGACTTCCTAATACTCCGGGAATTCACTCTCCAGAACAAGTGGAAGGGTGGCAGTTAGTCACGGAAGCAGTACACAATTGTGGGGGACGAATTTTTTTACAATTATGGCACGTTGGACGGTGTTCTTATCCTTCTTTGCAACCGAATGGACAATTGCCCGTTGCTCCTAGCGCGATCGCATCTCAAGAAGATAATACCGGAGAAGAACCTTATGTTGTGCCGCGAGCACTAGAAACTGTAGAAATTCCTCAAATTATAGAACAATATCGGCAAGGCGCTAAAAATGCAATGTTAGCAGGTTTTGATGGAGTTGAAATTCACAGTGCTAACGGTTACTTACTCGATCAATTTCTCCAAGATAATTCCAATAAACGGACTGATCAGTATGGCGGATCAATTGAAAATCGCGCCCGTTTATTAATGGAAGTTACCGAAGCCGTCACTCAGGTTTGGGGTAACGAACGAGTTGGGGTACGCTTGTCCCCCAGCAGCACTTATAAAGATATGCACGACTCCAATCCTGAAGCATTATTTAACTATGTTGTCACCCAACTCAATCATTTTAATTTAGCCTATCTTCACATCGTAGGGCCTAGAGTCAAAGGCAGCCAGGATGACTTCACTGAAAAAAAGGTGCAGCTAGGAGTTCGCCATTTTCGGCCTTTGTATGCAGGGAATTTGATCACTGCTGGTGGTTATAATGGCGTAACTGGAGAAGCTGTAGTGGCAGATGGAGATGCTGATTTAGTTGCCTATGGCCGGTGGTTTATTGCTAATCCTGATTTACCAAAACGTTTTTTTCTCGATGCGCCGCTTAATCAATACCATCGCCCAACTTTCTTTGATGGAGATGAGCAGGGCTACACGGATTATCCATTCTTAGAACAGTCTCAACAAATACTATAATAGAGCGACTTTTTTATATGAAGACAACACTAGCACACAAGATTTTTGACTTAACAGGTAAAGTTGCTATTGTAACAGGCTCAACACGAGGAATTGGCAAAGTAATTGCAGAGGGATTAGCACATAGAGGAGTCAAGCTAACTATCTGTGGTACTCAATTACCTGAAGCAGAAAAAACCGCGAAAATCATTCAAGATGCAGGGGGTGAGGCGATCGCAATTCAGGCAGATGTCACCAAGCGTCAGGATTGCGCTAACTTAATTAACCAAACCGTAGCTTACTACAACCAACTTGACATTATGGTTTGTAATGCAGGTATTAACACGATTAAACCTGCCCTATCCCTGTTAGAAGCGGAGTGGGATGCCATTATTGATGTTGATTTGAAGGGTTATTTTAACTGCGCTCAGTTAGCCGCCCAACACATGATTCAACAAGGTACAGGCGGTTCAATTATTATGAACTCTTCGATTGCTAGTGTTGTGGGTATACCCGGTGTGGCGGCTTACACTGCGGCCAAAGGAGGTGTCAATCAACTGGTGCGAACCTTAGCCATAGAGTGGGCGGCGCATGGTATTCGAGTCAATGCGATCGCTCCCGGTTATATGGAAAATATTATGGAAGGTTCAAAAGCGAATTACCCAGACCTAGCGACCCAGGAACAACTAATTAAAACATTTATACCCATGAATCGTAGAGGTAAACTAGAGGAGTTAGTCGGGCCTGTGGTGTTTCTCGCTTCTGAAGCCGCATCCTATGTAACTGGGTCAATTTTGATGGTGGACGGCGCTTGCAGTGCGATGTAGCTTGTGGAGAATATTTTTCATGATTATTAAAACTGTTATGAAAATATTGACAGGGTTTAGCATCTTCTGGCGTCGTTGGTTAGCAATTTTGCTGTTTTTTATAACAGTGATTATACTCAATAGCTGCAACCCAGTTCATCTCAAAACCAAAGATTCTCAGTTAGTTGTTAGTTATTTAACCGATCCCAAAACCTTTAATCCGGCTCTAGTAGTAGAGTTAACCCATATTTTGCCTTACACTTATGAAGGTTTAGTTAAAGAAAATGACCAGGGTAAACTTGAACCTTGCATTGCAGAATCTTGGAAATTTTCTAAAGATTATAAAAAAATTGTTTTTTTGATTAGAAAAGGGCTAAAGTGGTCAGATGGAGTTCCATTGACCGCAGATGATGTGGTTTTTACTTATAACGAAATTTACAAGAATCCAGCCATTCCTAGCTATGCTAAAGACTTCTTGAAAATGGGTAAAAATCGCGCTTTTCCTACGGTGCGAAAACTCGATGACTTCCGAGTCGAATTTACCTTACCTGAACCCTGGTTTCCATTTCTTCGCATTACAAAAATGGAAATTTTACCCGCCCATGCTTTGCGGGAAGCAGTTAATACAAAAAACGAAGAAGGACAGCCTAAATTTTTATCAACTTGGGGAACGGATACTGCACCGGAAAAGATTATTGTCAACGGCCCTTATAAAATAGAAACTTATCAACCCGGAGAACGCATCATTTTCCGCAAGAATCCTTATTACTGGCGAAAAGATCTTCAAGGAAATCGGCAACCTTATATTGATCGTGTGATTTGGAATACCGTTAAGAATACTGATACAGCTTTACTCCAATTTCGTTCGGGTGGCTTGGATTTTATCGATGTTCATCCTGATTATTTTTCCTTATTAAAACAGGAAGAAAAAAGAGGTAAATTCACCATCTACAATAATGGCCCGTCTTTAGGATCTACGGTTATTGCTTTTAATCTCAATAAAGGAAGTAGGAATGGTAAACCCCTGATCGATCCGATCAAGTCTCGCTGGTTCAATACACTGGAATTTAGACAAGCCGTTGCTTATGGAATTGATCGCCAACAAATACTTAACAATGTTTATAGAGGATTGGGCGAACTGCAAAATTCACCGCTTTCTGTCAATAGTCCTTATTATCTCTCGGAGAAAGCCGGTTTAAAGGTTTATGAATACAATCCTCAAAAAGCGAAAGAATTATTGCTAAAAGCAGGTTTTCAATACACCAAGGTCGGTCAATTATTAGATGAGCAGGGAAATCCGGTGCGCTTTACTCTGATTACCGATGCTAGTAACAAAGTATTACAAGCAATGGCAGTGCAGGTCAAACAAGACCTGGCTCGAATTGGCATATCTGTTGATTTTAATCCCGTAAGTCTTAGTCTTTTCCTAGAAAAAATAAATTTTGCTTTCGATTGGGAATGTACTGTATTGACAACAATTGTTGGCATAGAACCGAATGAATGGGCTAATATTTGGTTACCCTCTGGTCGCTGGCACTTTTTTAATCAGCAATCACCATCAGCAGAAAGGTCAATCATGGGCCGAGAGGTGGCAAAATGGGAGCAGAAAATTGGTGACTTGTACATTCAAGCAGCAGGAGAATTTGATGAAGAAAAGCGCAAAGCTCTCTATGGAGAAACTCAAAGAATTAGTCAGAATTATCTACCCTTTATCTATTTAGTCAATCCTTTATCAATGTTAGCTGTGCGAAATCGTATCCAAGGGGTTAAACCTTCCCCTTATGTAGGAACTTACTGGAATATTTATGAAATGAAACTGAAAGAGTAATAAAATTTTAAAAATTGTCAAATTGCTGAATTAGGCTGCTATAATCAACCCGTATTTATCAGGGATTAAAGGATTGTTTTAATGATGACTAAACCACCCAATTTTTCAATACTAGGAATTTCAGCTTACTATCATGATAGTGCCGCCGCATTAGTTGTCAATGGCGACATTGTTGCCGCAGCACAACAGGAACGTTTTTCCCGAAAAAAGCACGATGCCAGTTTTCCTGGACAAGCAATCGCTTACTGTTTAAAAGAAGCAAGCATTAGTTTACAAGATATCGATCAAATTGTTTTTTACGACAAGCCATTAATCAAATTTGAACGGCTGTTAGAAACCTATTTAACCTATGCACCAAGGGGATTAAACTCGTTTATCACCGCCATGCCTGTCTGGCTAAAAGAAAAGCTTTACCTTAAGGCAATTCTCAAAAAAGAATTAGCCACACTCGCGGGATGCAAAACTTCTCAATTACCCCCGTTACTGTTTACCAAACATCACCAAGCCCATGCGGCTTCTGCTTTTTTTCCCAGCCCTTTCGAGCGTGCTGCTGTTTTATGCTTAGATGGTGTAGGAGAGTGGGCAACGACTTCGATCTGGTTAGGAGAAGGACATCAACTCATCCCGCAATGGGAAATTGATTTTCCCCATTCTCTGGGTTTACTTTACTCGGCTTTTACTTACTATACTGGGTTCAAAGTTAACTCCGGTGAGTACAAACTCATGGGTTTAGCTCCTTACGGTGAACCTAAATATGTAGACCAAATCCTCAACCATTTATTGGATCTTAAAGAAGATGGAACCTTTCGGTTGAACATGGACTACTTTAACTACACCGTTGGGTTAACCATGACCAATCATAAGTTTCATACTCTGTTTGGAGGACAACCCCGCAAAGCCGAAGCAGAAATCACTCAAAGAGAAATGGATCTGGCCAGTTCCATTCAGAAAGTGACTGAAGAAGTGGTACTGCGTCTAGCCAGAACAGTCAAAAAAGAATTGGGGGTAGATTATCTCTGTTTAGCGGGTGGTGTAGCCCTCAATTGTGTAGCCAACGGACGAATTTTGCGAGAAACTGAGTTCAAAGATATTTGGATTCAACCGGCCGCCGGGGACGCTGGAGGTGCCGTTGGAGCAGCCTTAGCAATTTGGCATCAGTACCATGAAAAACCCCGTACTCCTAAAGTTAGCGATCTGATGAAAGGTTCTTATCTAGGGCCTAGCTTTAGCGAAGCAGAGATTCTCCAGTTTCTCAATGCTATGAATAGCTTTTACCAGCAGCTTGATGATCGCGAATTGATGCCTCAGTTAGCAGAAATTTTAGCACAGGGAAATGTTGTTGGTTGGTTCTCTGGCAGGATGGAGTTTGGGCCCCGTGCTTTGGGGAGTCGTTCAATTATTGGCGACCCACGCAATCCCAAAATGCAATCGGTGATGAATCTGAAAATTAAATATCGTGAGTCCTTCCGTCCGTTTGCTCCGTCAGTTTTAGCGGAGCGAGTTTCGGATTATTTTGCTCTTGACCGTTCTAGTCCCTATATGCTACTGGTAGCACCAATTAAAGAGAACCTACACATTCCGATGACACAAGAGCAACAGCAGATGTTTGGGATTGACAAGCTCAATGTTCCTCGTTCCCAAATTCCTGCGGTTACTCATGTTGATTACTCGGCTCGGATACAAACCGTTCACCCGGAAACGAATCCTCGTTACTACGAATTAATTCGTCATTTTGAGGCAAAAACTGGCTGTGCCGTCTTGGTGAATACTTCGTTTAATGTGCGTGGCGAACCGATTGTTTGTACTCCCGAAGATGCCTATCGATGTTTTATGAGGACTGAGATGGACTATTTGGTGATTGAAAATTTCTTATTAGCCAAATCAGAACAACCCGAAAGAAATGATAATGAGTCTTGGCAAAAAGAATTTCAATTAGATTAACTTTTTCAGCATTCACAAAAAAGTATTCAACAACTATTCAACTATGCACGAAATAAAGGAACTTGATCAAAAAGGTTTGCGGGAATTTGGACTGATAGGCGGTTCGATAGTCGCAATTGTGTTTGGTTGTGTATTGCCAATACTACGCCATCATTCTCTGTCAGTTTGGCCTTGGACTATCGCCATCATTTTGTGGATTTGGGCAATCGTTGCACCCGCAACTTTAAATCTTGTTTACCAAATTTGGATGAGAATTGGACTTGTCCTGGGCTGGATACAAACACGAATTATTTTAGGTCTTTTGTTTTATATAATGATTACACCAATGGGTCTGATGAAGCGGTTGTTGGATGGAAATTCCACAACGCAATGCTTCGAGCCAGACTTGCACACTTATCGTCAAATCAGTAAGCAAGAAACTAGAGAAAGTATGGAGAGGCCATTCTAATGCTAAAAGACACTGTGGATTTTCTCAAAGACCTTGGGGGATTTCTGAAAGCGCAAAAAAATTATTGGTTGATTCCCCTGATTGTTACCCTGGTTTTCATGGGGGCTTTAATCGTATTCGCTCAATCTTCTGCGATCGCGCCGTTTATTTATACCCTTTTTTAAAAGACATGACTGAATTGAAAACGAAATTAAAGTCTTGGACAGAAAAGCTCTTGCTGATGATGGTTGGAGTGATTGCTGGACTGCTAATTATAGAAACCTTCGCTATTTCTACGGGGTTTGCTATTCCTCCTATGGAAAGTTGGCATAGACTTTTTTCTGAAGTTTATCAGGGTGATGCTCGGTTAGGCTTTAAACCCAAACCCAATCTAAAAAATTTTGAATTCGTTTGGCAGAATGCTGGAGTATCAGAAGTAATCAATACAGATAGTTATGGGTTTCGTAATCTCGGAAGAGATTACACAACCTCTAATTTATATTTTGTTGGGGATTCTTTTACATGGGGACAATGGGTAAATAGAGACAAAACTTTTTATGGACTTATAGAATCAGAACTTCAACAACCTGTAATTAGTCTGGGAGTACCTGTTTACGGATTTGAACAATATGAAGCTCTATTTCGGGATTGGATAGTTAAATATAAACCCAAGAATACCGTTTTATGTATATTTGCTAATGATTTACATAAAACATCTTTGATGAAAGATTTCTTGGCTAGAACTACCCAGCCTATCAGTTGGTATGAAAAAACATTTTTATATCAATTGATTTATAACAATTACTACTCAGTGAATGTGATAAAGACAGCCGGAAACGGTATCAGACTAGCAAGTATTCGTAGTTTTGATAGAAAGCCATTTAACCAAACGGGTGGAATTGGCCCAGATATAGATTATCTAACATCTAATACTCATTTAGAGGTAGAAGCAGCACTCTCGCGAATTATTGATCTAACCCAAGAACATCAGATCAAGTTGTTGGTATTTTTAATTCCCTCGAAAGAATCAACTTATATTCAGGAATATACTAAGCTTTTTCCGAATAAAATCAAATATATTGAAACTGAAGAAATCGGTTATCAAAGATTATGTAACTTGGCGAAGACGAAGGATGTTACTTGCCTCGATTTGACTGAGGCATTTCGACAAAATAGCGAAGGCGAAAAGCTTTATTTTGATTTAGATAATCATTGGAATGTTGCTGGACATCAATTAGCTTCTCGATTAATTTTAGATATCTTGCAGCCGGAGAAAGATGTAGATTCAAAAACCAATGTAGAAGCGATAAGTGTGAACCAGTTTCCTTCTCTAGCCACCCATGAGGTATTGTAAATGAACCAGTGGCCAGCACTAGAAAAGCAACATCCCCCAACTTGGTTAAAAAGCATCGTCATTTGCCTATTAGCGCTAGGCATTTTCTTTCGCTTTGCTCATCTGGGACATAAAGTGTATTGGCACGATGAATCTTTTACCTCCCTAGCAATTTCTGGTCACACTCTAGCTGAGATCAAACAGGAAATCTTTAATCATCAGGGCATTATTCCTATTACAACTTTAGACAAATTTCAGCAGATTAACCCAGAGCGCGGGATAGGGGATACAGTGCGCTACTTAATCACCTCAGATCCCCAGCATCCCCCTTTGTATTATGTGATGGCGAGATTGTGGGCGCAACTATTTGGGGATTCTCCCGCACAAGTCAGGAGTTTATCGGCAGTCATTAGTTTGTTAATATTCCCCTGTGTGTATTGGCTATGTTTAGAGTTGTTTGACGCACCCTCTGTGGGATGGGTAGCATTGGGTTTGATAGCCGTTTCTCCCTTAGAGATTTTTTTTGCTCAAGAAGCACGCCAATATGGTTTGTGGATGGTAACAATTCTACTCTCTTCTGCTGCCTTATTACGCGCTATCCGACGAGAGAGTTTATGGAGTTGGGGGCTTTATGCCCTCACCTTAGCTTTGGGATTATACACCCATTTATTCACTATTTTGGTAGCCATTGCTCAGGGTATTTATGTAGTGATCTCTCAACAGTTTCGCTGGCACAAAACGTTACGCAATTATTTGATAGCCACCGCAATGGGGTTGTTGATGTTTCTCCCTTGGCTGATTGTTTTCATTACCCATCTTCATACTGCTCTACAGCTAACTTCGTGGTCATCATTCAAAATAATCAATAATCCCTTGACTTTAATTGCGATTTGGTTGACGAGGACTACGCGCATCTTTTTTGATATAAATTTAGCTTCAGATGCCGCTTGGGTTTACAGTTTAGCTTCCGAGAGTCCTTTAATCTATAGTATCTCTACGATAGTAGGCTATTTGCTGTTAATTACATATCTCATCTATTTCTTTATCAATCACAAATATTCGTTCAAGATGAATTTATTTGTGTTTTTATTAGGGGGAATTTCAGGTTTATCATTACTTTTAGTTGACATAATTTTTGGCGGAATTCGCTCAATTCATTTTCGGTATCAATTGCCTTTATATTTAAGCCTGCAAATTGTTATTACCTATGTCTTAACTTTTCATATTTTATCTGATAAAATGTGGCAACAAAAAGTTTGGAATTTTATCCTGTTTGGATTAATCATATCTGGATTAGTTTCTGATTTCAATATGTTTAAGGCAAACACTTGGTGGACACAAATAAATGGCGACTCAACTATAAAAATATCGCAAATGCTTAATCAATCTGAGAGTCCTTTACTGCTAATTAATGACGATATTTCTAATTTGGGAGCAGTCCTAACTCTTAGTAGTCGTTTACAGCCAAAAGTCAACCTACTCCCAGTCCGCGATGACCCTATACCAGAGTTTCCTCATGAATACAAAAATATTTTCTTTTTTGATTTCAATAATAATTTGCTACCTGTAATTCAGCAGAATAAAACCTATCTTATCAACTTAATTGACCCCATTGTAGAATTTTGGCATATCGAAAAAATTCAGAAATAGTAAATATTAATGAGGTATCGTAAATGAACCAGTGGCCAGCACTAGAAAAGCAACATCCCCCAACTTGGTTAAAAAGCATCGTCATTTGCCTATTAGCGCTAGGCATTTTCTTTCGCTTTGCTCATCTGGGACATAAAGTGTATTGGCACGATGAATCTTTTACCTCCCTAGCAATTTCTGGTCACACTCTAGCTGAGATCAAACAGGAAATCTTTAATCATCAGGGCATTATTCCTATTACAACTTTAGACAAATTTCAGCAGATTAACCCAGACCGAGGGATAGGGGATACAGTGCGCTACTTGATCACCTCAGATCCANATATTGACGGTGATCTTGGATAAAATAGGCGAATAATTCAGGAATTTGTTGATGTTTGCCTAACTGTTCTAATTGTATCGCTTCGTGTTTAAAAAGTTCCTCGGCTTTTTGTTGATTATTCGTGCCTTGGGCTTGGGGTAAAAATTGTTTAATCACACAATAAGGTTGAGAAGGTTTATGCTCATCAACCGCTAGAAAGGTTCGACCAAATCCTCCTTGTCCTAATATTTTTAAAGCCCGATATCGATCTGTTAATAGCAATTTAGATCCACACTTTTGACAAAAAGTTGTGATTTTAGAGTTAAGTTGGATGCAATCAGGATTAAGGCATTGACTCATGGTTAAGCCCTAGGAATATATAACTTAATTCTTATTTTATCAGATATTATTTATAACCCTTCCCTCGTTCCAATGCTCTGCATTGGAATGGGAATCATGAGGCTCTGCCTCAAATCATAACAGGAGGCAGAGCCTCCGTTAATATCATTTCTAGGTAGAACCTAGAAACGAGGGGAAAATATAATTTTATCGGAAACTACAACCCTAAATATACGGTTAGCCACAATACCAAAAGCGATCGCAATTCCTACAGTAGGAGATGTGAACAACAAAGGCTAACCGTCCAAACCAGAAGTCCAACCGACCTAAAAAGGTTCGGTAAACACACCTTCAAGGAATGGACAAACCGCCCCCAGTATAGAGATA
This sequence comes from Planktothrix tepida PCC 9214, assembly GCF_900009145.1. NCBI lineage: Bacteria > Bacillati > Cyanobacteriota > Cyanophyceae > Oscillatoriales > Microcoleaceae > Planktothrix > Planktothrix tepida. The sequence goes on along the minus strand of NZ_LN889813.1, from coordinate 576,265 downwards.
AGCAATCGTATCTTAAAAACTGTATTGAAATTGGACTCGCCCCCTGATGCAGTTGGGTTGAGGAGTAGTCCAGAAGTCGTATCAAGACGGCTGATCTCAAACAGAACCTAACTTTTTTGTCGTAAACGGAGAACTATAAACCTTATGGGAAAAGTAGTCGGAATTGACTTAGGAACCACTAACTCTTGCGTCGCCGTGATGGAAGGGGGCAAACCCACTGTTATCGCTAATGCTGAAGGTTTACGCACCACACCTTCCGTTGTTGCTTTTGCCAAAAACGGCGACCAACTGGTGGGTCAAATTGCCAAACGTCAGTCCGTTATGAACCCCGAAAACACGTTTTATTCTGTGAAACGGTTCATCGGACGTAAATCAGAAGAAGTCAACAACGAATCTAAAGAAGTTTCTTATAAAGTGCTGCGTGATAGCAGTGGTAATGTTAAATTAGATTGCCCTGCTCGTAGCAAACAGTTTGCGCCGGAAGAAATTTCCGCCCAAGTGCTGAGAAAACTGATTGATGATGCCAGTAAATATTTAGGCGAACCTGTTAAAGAAGCTGTTATTACCGTTCCCGCCTATTTTAACGACTCCCAACGTCAAGCCACTAAAGACGCGGGTAAAATTGCCGGAATTGAAGTTAAACGGATTATTAACGAACCGACGGCGGCTTCTTTAGCGTATGGTTTAGAACAAAAAAGTAACGAAACCATTCTGGTTTTTGACTTAGGAGGCGGTACTTTTGACGTCTCAATTTTAGAAGTCGGCGATGGCGTTTTTGAAGTATTAGCCACTTCTGGAGATACTCACCTGGGAGGAGATGACTTCGATAAAAAAATCGTTGACTATCTCGCCGAAGAATTCCAGAAAAGTGAAGGCGTTGACCTCCGCAAAGATAAACAAGCATTGCAACGGTTAACGGAAGCGTCTGAGAAAGCTAAACAAGAACTTTCCAGCGTTACCCAAACGGAAATTAACCTACCGTTTATTACCGCCACCCAAGATGGGCCTAAACATCTGGATATGACCCTAACGCGGGCAAAATTTGAACAATTATGTTCTGATTTAATTGACCGTTGTTTGACTCCCGTTGAGAAAGCCATCAGTGATTCTAAACTCAAGAAGTCGGATATTGATGAAGTGGTGTTAGTGGGAGGGTCTACCCGCATCCCGGCCATTCAAAAGTTAGTTCGCGATGCTCTGGGTAAAGAACCTAACCAAACCGTTAACCCGGATGAAGTTGTGGCGTTAGGCGCTGCTATTCAAGCGGGGGTTTTAGCGGGTGAAGTTAAAGATATCCTGCTGTTAGACGTTACGCCTCTGTCCCTGGGTGTGGAAACCCTCGGTGGGGTGATGACTAAAATTATTCCTCGCAACACCACCATTCCCACCAAAAAATCTGAGGTGTTCTCCACTGCGGTTGATGGTCAAACCAACGTTGAAATCCATGTTCTCCAAGGAGAACGGGAAATGTCCAACGATAACAAGAGTTTGGGAACCTTCCGCCTCGATGGAATTCCTCCCGCGCCGCGGGGTGTTCCTCAAATTGAAGTCACCTTTGATATCGATGCGAACGGGATTTTGAACGTCACGGCTAAAGACCGAGGAACGGGTAAAGAACAGTCTATCAGTATTACTGGCGCCTCTACCCTCCCCGATGATGAAGTGCAACGGATGGTGCGGGAAGCCGAACAAAATGCTGCGACTGACAAAGAACGTCGGGAACGTATTGAACGCAAAAACCAAGCCGATACCCTCTCTTATCAAGCGGAAAAACAACTCAACGAACTGGGTGATAAAGTTCCCGAAGCAGATAAGACCAAGATTGAAGGTATGGTGAAGGAACTGCGGGAAGCCATTGCTCAGGATAATGATGACAAGATCAAAACCCTAACCACAGATTTACAACAAGCGTTATTTGCGGTGGGTTCTAATATCTATCAACAAGCAGGTGGTGGAGCACCGGAAGACGGTGGCTCTAGTGGCGGCGGTTCTACCCCTCCCAGTGGTGGCGATGACGTGATTGATGCGGATTTCACTGAATCTAAATAACCTGATTATGGTGTTTTAGCACTTTAATACTCCTCTAGTCAAATAGGGGGGTATTTTTATATAGAAAACAGGGAACAGGGAACAGAAAGAAAAATACAGACACAAGCTGAGGTTTCGGGATCAATTTATTCCTTAGAATTCATCTTTTCCTTTTCTTCTGTTTGTTCAATAATTGGGGTTCCTGGTTCAATGGGGGTATCAGGAGGCGGAATTACAACTGTATCACCCACTTTTAAACCGGATTTAATTTCTACTTGAGTTAACCCTTTTAATCCCAAGGTAACGGGTTGTTTTTGAGCGTGATTATTCGCGTCTAATTTCCAAACAAAGGGGGAATCGTCTAGGGATTGAATCAGTTCTGTATTCAGAACAATCACGTTTTTTCGTTCCTCTAAAATAATTTCTACACTCACAGGACTTCCCGGTATTAAAACTCCGGTGGGTTGATCTAATTGTACGGTTGCAGGAACCGTTGCTTGACCCGATGAACTGCTAGATTGATTATTACTATTCTCTGGGGCTGTAGCTTGTAAATTCACCTGTTTAACTCGTCCTTGAAAGGGTTTAGAATTAGGGCCAATAATCGTAATTCGTGCCATTTGATTGGGTTTAACTTGGCTGGCGTTCAAAGTTGATAACTGAAGCTGAACCAGTTCTTGACGGGGATCTCCCAAGGTAATTAAATCATCTCTAAGGTTGACACCATCTCCTGGTTTCACCTGAATATTTAGCACCATTCCATCCAGGGGAGACGTGACAATATTGTTCTGTAATTTTAACGCTTGTTCTTGATATTCAACTTTTAAAAGATTCAGTTGGCTCAAACTTTGTTGTAAGTCGGATTGAGATTGTTGGAGTTCAATTTTAGCATCTAATATCCTATTGTTAATAGTATTTTGAATAGGAATAAATTCCGTTTGCTCAGTATTTAATTTGGAAATAGAATTTTTTAAGTTTAATTCAGCATCCCTTAAAGCAGCTTGTTTAGCACGAATATCCGCTTTTTGAGCATCGACCTCTTTTTCAGCAATAAATCCCCGTTCTAACAGAATATTTGATTTATTTAAGTCCGCCTCAGCAGCAGCCAAATCTTCCTGGGCTTCAGTTACTTTTTGTTTTTGACGAGCTACCTCAGCTTGAGATTGTTGAATTTTAATTTTTTGAGTGATTTCTTTAGATTGAATTTCCTGTTGCTGTTGTTCTACATCATTTTTGTAATCCAGTTGAGCAATTTTTAATTTAGTTTTTGCTTCTTCTACTTTTTGGCGATCGCGCTCAATTAGGAGTTCGTGCTTTTGAATCTCTAACTGTTTTTTTGCTAATGCAGTTTCTCCTTCTATAAATCTTAAACGGATTAAAGGTTGACCAGAAACAATGCGATCGCCCACCTTCACAAATACCTGATCAACGGCACTTTCCTGGGGGGATTTAATCGTGCGTTGTCCCCCTAATTCAACCGTTCCTCCTTCATTGATTTTATTATCAACGGTTCCTAATTCTACTTTCTGTAATCCTGCGGTTATGGGTTCTTCAGAACGGTTTTGTAGTTTATAATACAAACTAGCGGCTCCGAAACTGGCTCCTGTAAACAGGGTCGCAACAATGAGCCATTTAATTCCCCGTTGATAGGCTGCTTTTGCTTGATAATCTAGGCTTGACACAAGTTTTCAACATCCTCCTGGAACTTAAAATCATAGGGGTTAGCTCTCAAGTTTAGGGTTCTGGCTCGATCTTCCTCCATTATGAATCCCAGATTAATTTATTTTTTGTATTATGAAGTTTTATATTCTTTAACAAATTGATTATAACACAGTAGAGAGCGCGTTTTCAGTAAGCTAAAATTAAAATATGGGGATCATCAAATCTCACCAGAAATATCTATTTTGTAAACTTTCTCGTGCTAACGATTAGAGAATCTAAGGGAGCAATCAAAATGTACACACCTACAAAACCTAAAAGTACAATTCTCGCTGTTGATGATAGTATTCCTATGCAAAAATTGATTAAACAAATTTTGGAAAATCACTATCATCTGATTCTGGCTAACAATACCATAGAAGCTCTAACTGTACTTCACCAAGAATCCATTGATTTAATGCTTTTAGATATTTCCATGCCCGGCATTGATGGTTTAGAACTCTGTCGCATTTTACGAGGATTACCCAATTTTAATCACTTACCTATCATCATGTTAACAGCGCGTGATGAGATTCAAGATCAAGTTAAGGGAAAATTATCGGGAGCGACGGAATATTTAACCAAGCCCTTCTGTAAAAACAAACTCATCGATACAATTGACCAGCTTTTGAATAGCAGGCTCAGTTTACAATCTACCGTGTAATCGGTTTAAAAAAGTCCGATTAATAAACATAACATTGAAGAGTCAGATCACCTTCAGAAACGATATAATTTCTTTAGGTTTTCAGACACACCTTAACAATGACAAGCATAATTCGGCAGGGCGAAAAGAAACGAGCTAATCTGCAACAGATCGCCAGTCATTTACCAGGAGTCATTTATCAGTTGTTACTACGCCCTGATGGTTCTCATGAGTATTTATACATTAGTTCGAGTTGCCAACAAATTTATGAGCGAAAACCCGATGAAATTCAGCGCAATTCTACTTTAATGTGGGGATGGATTGATGATCGCGAACAACAAGATTGTATTCAATCTCTTTTGGCTTCCGCCCAGAATTTAACGCCTTGGCAACGACAATGGCAATATCAAACGCCATCCGGGAAAACCAAATATTTATCGGCAATTGCCCACCCTCGCCCTCAACCCAATGGCGATATCATTTGGGATGGATTAATTTTAGAAAATATACCGCCCCCACCCCATCAAGAGTGTTGCCATTCTCTTCCTAAAACCCAGGATCTTGAACCACTTCAATTATCCACAACTGGGCAATTTTTAAACGAGCCTGAACCGATAAATCAGAAAATAGAATATCACAAAGCTGAAACAGTTTTAGAAGAAACAGAAGAATTTTTATGGAATATTTATAATGGCGTAGAACAAGTTATTTTTGTTGTAGCTGTCATTAATGAAGCCGAATTTAGGTGTTTAGGTTGGAATCCTAAAACGGAAAAAATCACCGGGATAAAATCTGCTGAGGTTTACGGAAAAAGTTTTGGTGAAATTTTAGGTTTACTGGAAGGAGAGAAAGTCTTAAACCATTATCAAGATTGTGTTCAAGCTAAAGCTTCAATTCAATATGAGGAAGAAATATATTTTCAGGGCAGGCAAACCTTTTCTTTAACCACCCTTAATCCGATTTTAGATTCTCAAGGAAAAGTCTATCGAATTATTGGCACGTCCGTTGATATTACCCCCCGCAAAAAAGCAGAACTAGCATTACAAGAGTCACAAATTCGGTTTAAACGATTAGCCGAAAATGTACCCGGTGTTACCTATCAATATCATCAATATAATCATCAAGGACAAGGCCATTTTACCTATTTAAGCCCTAAATGTTTAGAGTTAACTGAAATTCAGCCAGAAGTCATTATAAAAAATGCTGATTTTCTCTGGAAATTAATTCACCCTGATGATGTTAATAGCTTTGTGGATTCCATGGCTGAAGCCGTAGATACAGGAAAACCTTGGCAACATCAATACCGTTTAATTACTCCTTCGGGTAAACTCAAATGGATTCAAGCCGGAGGAAGTTTAGGGAAGCAAGCCGATGGCTCAATTGTTTGGGATGGTTTACTATTAGATATTAGCGATCGCAAACAAGCGGAAGAAGCATGGCAAAATTCCGAAAAGCAACTGCGAGAATTAGCCGAACGCGAAAAAATTCAAAACTGTATTGCCAATTTAATTCGTAATTCCCTAGATTGGAATAAAATTTTAGAGACAACAGTACAAGAAATTCGGCAACTTTTAAAAATTGATCGCTGTTATTTTGTCGGATATCGTGCTGAATTAAATCCTCCCGAATGGGAAATTCTAAAAGAATCCAAAGCTGACAATTTAGCTAGTATTTCCGAACTCTATCCAGGGAATGCTTTACACCCGATTAGTGATATTGTATTACAAGGAAATATCATCCAAATCGATCAAGTTATTAGCTATCATATTCCCGCAATTCGCAATTTTTTAATGGTTTTAGAATTAGAATCCGTTTTGATTTTCCCTCTTAAAATTCAATCCGGTGATATGGGAGCATTAGTCTTAGCCCATTGTCAAGAACCCCGCCCCTGGAAACCTCAAGAAGTGGAGCTTTTGCAGTCTGTAATTAATCAGTTAGAGATTGCGATTAATCAAGCAAAACTCTATACAGAATCCCAACAATCTGCCAAAATTGCTACTGCCAAAACCCAAGAATTAGAACAAACCCTTTCCCAACTCCAACAAGCTCAAATTCAATTAGTTCAATCCGAAAAAATGTCTAGCTTAGGGCAAATGGTAGGGGGAATTGCCCACGAAATTAATAACCCAGTTAGCTTTATTTTTGGAAATCTGACTTATGCTCAAGAATATCTGGATGATTTATTTTCTGTGATTGAACTCTATCAAAACTATTATCCCCATCCTCCCTCGGAAATCCAAGAAAAATTAGAGGACGTTGAACTGGATTTTATTGCTGAAGATCTCCCTCGGTTATTGAATTCCATGAAAACGGGTGCAGAACGGATTCGAGATATTGTTAAATCCTTGAGAATTTTTTCGCGTTTAGATGAAGCCGAATTAAAAGATATTGATTTACATGAAACCTTAGATAGTACCTTAATGTTATTAGAAAGTCGTTTAAAAGAACAACCCCATCGTCCCGCCATTCAAGTGATTAAACAATATGGGATTTTACCTCGGATTGAATGTTATGCAGGAGAACTCAATCAAGTCTTGATGAATTTATTAACGAATGCCATTGATGCGATTGAACAACGCAATAAAAAACATTCATTTGAAGATATTATAGCTGATCCCGGCATCATTTGGATCACAACGTTATTAACCGATTCCCATCAAGTCCAAATTCGGATTGCAGATAACGGAATTGGGATGACAACCGATATTTTAGCTAAAATTTTTGATCCGTTTTTTACGACTAAAGATGTCGGGTTAGGAACAGGTTTAGGGCTATCTACCAGTTATAAAATTATTGTTGAAAAACATGGAGGTCACTTATCTTGTATTTCAGAAGTTGGGCTAGGGACAGAAATTATTATAGAGATTCCGAAACAACAACCTATCGGTCACTAATAGGTCACAAGTAGAGACGCGCCATGGCGCGTCTCTACAGGATGCGGATGCGTAGCAAACATTAAAGGATGAAATATTATTTTTTAACAAATTGCCAACACCCTTAACTTTTTTCAACCGTTAACTCTATCAAGCGGAACATCCCTCTGGAGTATAAAGTTTTAAATATTTCCCCGAAATCCAACCATAGGCTTTTTTCTCATCATTGAGTGGTTTCGCTAACCACCATAATTCTTGATTGTAGGTACATTCAATTAATTCGACATCAACATGATTAGCAATTTGATAAATAACATTATTAGAATCAACAGAAGGCGAGGAACGAACATTCAATTTACTATCCGTTGATAGATTAACCGTTGCAAATTCTCTATCCGAGAAAACTACAGCAGCATGGGGTTTATACACATACCAAACCATACTTTTATCTTTTCCATTCCCTAAAGAAGCAGCTAATGTAATCTTGTAATGATCTGAATTATAATCTTCATAGTTTTGGATGATTAAGCGACTTCCCAAAGGGAAATTAATTTTTTGGGATTCTGTTAAGGTAGAAGAATCCACAGGACGTAATTTTAATAAAGTGGTATGGGTAATAATTAATCGCATTTTGGTTTCCGGTGTAATATAATCGTGACTTCACCAACAATATCAGGAATTCAGGAGAATTTTAACATTCCAGAGGGAACAGGAATGGAACTATGATTTTCCAGTTCCCCATAGCCTAGAGATATAAACTTAACTTAGGGGTTTCCAGGTTCCATGAAATCCATTGGGAACAATACTGGGTAATCCTAACCGACATAAGGGTTCAGCATCTAAATGTTCTGCATCAAAAACCCAAACTTCACTAGAATTTTGATCACCATCATAAACAACCGTTAACACCCATCCTTGTTGGGGATTATCCCTATCCTGAACAAAAAGAGGTTCCATCGGATAACAATTTTTACCTAAATTAGCTTCTTGTAAGGTTTGGGTTTGATGATTAAATCGTCCAATCGAATTAAAGATTTCAACTGCACGATTTACCCCCGGTTTGTGAATTGATAAATAGGTATAATGCGCTTTTTTGCCAACCTCTTGCGGGGAAACGGTAGGAAATTCACAATGGCGGTCTAAGATCTCTTCTAAGTGCAGAAGTTTACCCGTTTGGGGTTGCAAGACCATCCGCCATAAAGTTGATGTCGATAGGGTGTGCGTATTTCCGGTAGCGACTTCTTTTAAATATTGATTGGTTTGGAAATCTTGATAACGAACAAAATCAACAATAATGTTCCCATCAGCTTCAACATAACCATTGCTAAAATGCCACTGAAACCAAGGTTCTGTTTCAATACGATTCACTAATTTTAGGGTATGACGATCAATGATTAAAATTTGGGTAGGGGTTTTTTGAGGTTGCCAGATGAACGCTTCACTAAAAGGTTTAATTTGAAGTAAAACAGGTAAGAACTGTAACCGCAACGGCGGAATCACAAAAATTAAATATTCACCCGCCAGGACAAAATCATGAATCAGACAAATCCCATCTAAAGGAATTTTATTGTGTTGTCTAATTTTTCCTGTGCGATCGCTTCGATATAACATTAACTGAGGGGTTCCCGCCAAAACTTGCCCAAAATTAAAAATATCTCCCGTTTTAGGATCAATTTTAGGATGGGCAGAATAGGGCATATTATCGGTTAACTCGCTGAGGTTATCGAGTCCCCACGTTTCTAAAGTTTGTAAATCTAACCCATGGGGTTGCCCTCCTTCCCACAAGGCTAATAATTTATCGGGTAAGGCTAAAACCGAAGTATTTGCCGCATTTTTTAAAGGTTTGGTGAAGCGTTCCCAAAGGTTCCCACAAGGGGTCATTCCATAGCCCCCATACATTAAACGATTTGCTTGTTCTTCTTCTTGATAGCCTGCGGTTTTGACATAACGATAAACTCCCGTTGCACCTTCGTCGGTGAAATGAACCGCTAAAATAGCCCCATCTCCATCAAACCAATGTCCCACTTGCCGTCCGCCCCGTTCCAACCGTCCAGGGCCATTGCGATAGAGAGATCCCCTTAAACCAGAGGGGAGTTTTCCCCACAAAACGGGTAAGGGTGTGGGGGGAAATTCAGCCGCAGGGGTGGCAAACTGTTGTCCCCAGGTAGGTTGAGGAGTTGTTTGTATCATCATAATCACACCGGACAGAATCCGGTTAAAACTTTAGTTACACTCCGAATAATTGTCGCTGAATTTGCTAAAATCTACAGGATTGTCCTGATTATGTTTTGTAATTATCCTTGAACCAAGCTATCAATCTGCCGAAAGTAGATGACTTTTTAGAAGAATTGGCAGCCATTCAACAAACTGGCTCCAAGCGCATTGCTTTGTTGGGTTCCCGTCATATTCCCCTAACCCATCAGAACCTAATCGAGATGATGAGTTATGCCTTAGTTTTAGAAGGCAATCATTTGATTACATCCGGTTCAACGGGGACGAACTCGGCAGCCATAAAAGGAGCAATGCGGGCTGACCCCAATTTGTTAACGGTGATTTTGCCGCAAAGCATGAAACGTCAGCCGAGAGAATCTCGAAAACAGCTAGAACAGGTCATCCATGTTGTGGAAAATCCCAAGGGGGATGATTTATCCTTAGCTGAAGCTAGTGCACTGTGTAACCAAGAAATTATTTCGCGGTGTCAACAGTTAATTTGCTTTGCCTATCATGAAAGTGTTACCCTCCTGAACACCTGTGAAGAAGCTGAGAATCAGCGCAAAATTGTGACGCTGTTCTATTTGGATTAAAAAGGGGAACCATTAATGATGCTCAATGGGAAACTTGGGCGCATCAAAATGCCTTTGAAACCGATAGGGCGATCGTTGTTAAACTGGGGTAAAATGCTGATTTTTCAGGGCCTATAATCTTTGAAATTGATTAAATTTTACCCAAAAAACGGCGATCGCGATATCTATACAGGAATTTTATCGATTGTGAGTTGACTGAGTGTTAATCCGGTTTTCCTGGGATAAAATAACTCAAGTTTTGTTGTTAATCCTTGAATTGATTATGGCTTCTACTTATTCATTTGATGTTGTGAGTGATTTTGATCGTCAGGAATTAGTCAATGCGGTTGATCAAACAGAACGGGAAATTAAAAGCCGTTATGATTTGAAAGATACAAAAACCACTATAGAATTAGGGGAAACTGCTATTGTTATTAATACTGATAGTGAGTTTACCCTGGATGCTATTCATACGATTTTACAAACAAAATCTGCCAAACGGAATCTATCTTTAAAAATTTTTGATTTTGGCAAAGTAGAATCCGCTAGTGGGAATCGGGTGAGACAGGAAATTAAACTTAGGAAAGGGTTAACTTCAGAGGTCGCGAAACAAATTACGAAGTTAATTAAAGATGAGTTTAAGAAAATTCAAGCTTCGATTCAAGGGGATTCTGTTCGAGTAACGGCTAAATCTAAAGATGATTTACAATTGGTGATTCAACGCCTCAAACAAGAAGATTATCCGGCTGCTTTACAGTTTACTAACTATCGATAAAGTACCCAAACTTCTCTTTGATTGATACTCCACTGCCTCAAGGAATTAGTGATTGATGTTGTTCAAACCTAAAAGTTCTAGGGTGTTCTATCGCAGCGCACGCACCAAAAGTAAATCTCTTTAACGTTTACTATGACTTGAAGATTGGGTTTTTACATATTCTTTAATCGCAGGTTCAAGACTCCAATAAGATTCTTTATTATTCCTGACTTGTTGAATTAAACCCCGTTTTTTCAAAGATTGTATCGCTCTTAAAAAATCGGTATCCGATGAAAATTCTGTGGGTTGACTCAAAATATTAACTGTTTTATCTTGGTTTGCTAACCACAACATCAGAAGTTGTTCAGATTCGGATAACCGTTGATAATGTTGTTTTATTAAAGGTTCTATATCTCCTAAAAATAGAGTTTTATAGGATAAAAATTGCTCAACACGGTCATTAAATAAATCTTTGATCGTAGAAGCAATAATATTTAACCAGAAGGGGTTGCCGCTATAACGTTGAATCAGTTCTGGCCATTTCTGCTGATCTGTGAGTTTTCTATCCGCTAGAAGTTGTGTTGCGGCTTGACCTAAACCTTGGAGTTGTAGGGTTTTACAATAGCGGTTTTCGGTTTCTAGGTTAGCGATTTCAATGGGTTGTTCCCAACTGAGGAGCAGGAGACAACTATTATGGGGAGATCTGCCAATTTCCGTTAACAGTTTACCATAGTCTTGATATTCTGGGAGATAATTTCCCACGAATTCACGGGGAGTTAAGGTGTCTTGAAAGTCGTCGAGAATGATTAAGCAACGGTGCGATCGCAAATCGTCTAGGATGGAATAGCAAGAATCTAAATCGTTGAGAATGGATGGATTTTCGCTCTTGTGAGTTGAGGAGAAAAACTCGATGAGGTTGGTTTTGAGGGCGTTGAGAGTCGGAAATTTGCGATGAGTTCGCCACAGGATGCAATCAAAGTTATCTCTGATTTGTTCTACCAGTTGTCTCGCTAGGGTTGTTTTACCGATACCCGATAATCCGGTAATAGTAACGATACGGCTATTTTCTGTGAGTATCCATTGTTTGAGGGTAGTGAGTTCGTCGGTGCGATTATAGAGGCGATTATCGTATTCTGGGGCTTCGCTGAGGTCGTGGCGGGGTTGAGATTCTTTGTTAAAGGAGTGTGATCGTTCTTTTGTGGTTTTGGGATTATTATATAAATCGCTACAGACATTTATGTTACTACCAATTTGCACCCCATTATTAAAATAAGAAAATACTCTATTTTCCACAAGAGCTCGAACATTCTTTTTTTTTACATCTTCTCCAAACAGATCAGAGAGAAGTTCCCATAATTCTGATGCCATTTTCCTAACATGATCAGGACTACAGTGATAGTTATCAGCGATATCCTTGTATCCTCGAAATTCCCATGTACCCTCCAAAATAGCCCGTTGCAGTGAGTCCAGATGCTTTCCTGTCTTGGCAAAAATCAGATCATCCGTCCACTTCAAGGCTTCTTGAATCTCCATAGCTGTTAAATTGGGTTGTAATTCTGGCTAATCTTAGCTCACATTATCCCACATTTTCCCCTTTTTAAACACAAAATCTCACACTTTCCCATTTTTTTACTTTTAATCCATTGATAAATCCCCCCTAAATCCCACTTTTATGGGGTTGATGTAAAAAATAAAAAAAGCGATACTAAGAAAGTTGTAGCGCACAAATCTGTATGGTTAACAGAAACACAAGAGGAAGAAAACTCGACGAATTTGCTTTTTTTACTGACTCATCGTTTAAGCAGAAGCTATCGATTTTAGCTGAAAAAGCAGAACCAGAAGATTGGGATTATCAATATAGTGATACTGGTTATGGTGACATAGAAACTTTACCCTCAGACAACCAAGACAAACAAGACAAAGAATTCCCCATATTAAAGAATTACTTGCAATATACATTTCAACGACTTGATGAGGAAAATAAAGTAGTTTACGATACACGGGATGAAAATAAAGCCGAGTATGCTTGCTTTAACACAGGTTTAATTTCACGAACATCTGCACAGCCTTTAATTGGATTATTTCACGTCAATGAAAACTATGATAGAAATCCTCAGTCATTTAAAAAATGGCACTTATCTGGTTTTTTTGAGCGAACACATATAAGCTTTACTAAAATCTTTAGAGAAGTTCCTAAAGTAGCAAGATATGTTAACTTTGAAGATGTGAATGATTTTGCCAATTATGTTTATAATCCAGATTTTGAAATTGAAATGCCAGGAGACGAATACTATGAAAAGCATATTTTAGCAGAGAACCTAAGTAGATTTCCTAAAGACTTTCAAAACATAGGAGAAAGGTATATGATTGCCGTATTTAGAGATGCTATTAAAGAGTTAAGAGAATTGGCCGGAAAAAGTAATAGAATAGCATTACCTCAATGGCGGCCTAAACAAAGACAACTACAGATTCTTTTACCACTTAATCTTGAATCTTCTCAGGAACTCAGTAAAGCTAGTGTCGCTATTCCCATTCAAACTCAAGGAAACTTATATGTAGTAAAAACTGTTTTACCAATACACAAGGCTTACAGTAATGCAAGACTCCTATCAAAATTCACAAATAATTGGTTACAACCTACCATTTTCGACAATACGAATTATGGGGACGATTATGATGAATAGAGTTAAAAAAATAAATAATTGCAAATATTGGTAAAGTTTGGGTTGAAATTACTTACCCTGATGCTCAAATCTGGATTGTGCGAATTCCTCGTTCCCAGGATAGCACTATATATTAGGTTGGGTTGAGGCAACAAAACCCAACCTCCAGAAAGATTTGCCAATCCAAAAACTCAACGATTCCCTCCGAGATGGGAAAGCGATCGCACTTTTTAATTGAGCAACCCAGTTGATCGCAAAACCTAATAATCAATCTCGCAATAAAGCAATAAAACCGACCTGCTCAAAATGCTTATCATAAGCCAGAGCTTCTGTAATGCCATATTCTTCCATTATTTTAAAAGAAACGCAATCAGTTATACTCCATTCTTTATCTAGCCTTTTTTTGTACAACAATAACCCCTCCTGAAACTGACTACTACTTTGCTGAATTACTGTCACATTAGGATGGTTATAGAGACTTTCAATTAACTCAATCGCAGCCTGACGAAAAAACGCGCCCCTTTTAGAAAAATCATTCAAAACTTCTGCTAAAACCATTTCACTGGTCAAAATATAAAGCAAATCCATTTGCTTAGATAGATCTCGCGCTTTCTGATGTAATTCGTCTTTAGGGTTTAGCAAAGCTACCCAATAACCCGTATCTGCAAAAACTCGTCTCATTCTTCCTAATTTTGATAAAGATCAAAGTTTTTTGACAAATCACTCGGCACTTTTTCCCATTCAGATTCAGGAATATTGGCTCCGATTTCAACAGCAATTTCCCAGATGGGTTTAGCAGTGGCATCATACTGAATATCTGCTGCTTTGTCTCTACCATTAATGGTTTCAGCACCTTGTCGGAGTTGTACCATAATTTGTCCTAATAACCATAGCTTATCTTCTACAGGTAATTGATGGATAAAGTTTTCGAGTTCTAGTAATTGATTGGAAACCATGTTAACTGTTAACCCATTAAATATCTAGTATAATAACCTAATAAAATCTAAACTATAATGAGAATCTAGTGGCCCTGAAATGCTATGACCCTAGATTCAGTTTAGTTTGATTATGCCTAAAGCCTTGAAAGCAATTTATCAGAATGGCACATTTATTCTGAAAAACCCCTGTAACTTGCCTGAAGGGGTTGAAGTTGAGCTTTTTGTGCAGTCACCCCAAGTCATTTCACCCCAGATCACTGACATTGACGCTAGACAGCATTTTCTAAAGCAACTTGTAGAGAGAATGCAATAAAACCCTATTCCTTCTAATTCCCCTCAGTTTACACGGGATATTTTGCATGAACGCTGTTGACACAAATATTTTAATTTATGTCAATGATCCCCGCGATCCTGATAAACAGGCAATTGCGGTTTCTTGTATGAATTTAGAGCTAGAATGGGAGTTTGCGGAAATCTGGGTTGATCCTTGGCTTTCTCCCCCTTATATTTTAATGTTAATTAAAGAACAAGCGAGTTACAGGTCGCTTTTGTCAACCCGAATCATAGAAAAAGCGATCGCACTTTTTAATCCTTCAGGCTTTAATTATCGAAATAACCCAATCAAACGTTTTTAGAACTTCTTGTAATACCGATTGATCTTGGAGGCTAGATAACTGTAGGGTTGGTTCTCGATATTCTGTAGGTTCTAGGGGAAGAGATAAACCAATAGCACTCAATTTATTTCTGAGTTCCAACCATTTTTCCTGTTGATCAAAAGGAGGTTGAGAACCGTATTTATTAGACGAAATTTCCAAACGTCCTGAAATATCAACGGTAAATAATTTTAAAGGTTTTCGACCTTTAGATTGTAATAAAGCGGTAAACCCTCCATAGAGATCTCCTGTTCCCCACTGAATGATAACTTCAGGTTCTTGACGTTTGGCCCAGTTGTGAATTTCTTCAGCCATTTCTGCTTCATCGCCACCCCGACGTACTTGGAATTCTTCAAAAAAGGAAACTTCATCCCAACGACGGCGTTCTCCCATCGCACTCAATTTTTTTTGTTGAGCTTCTGCTGTTTGACCAATTAACCGAGGAACTAAGGTTTTTAAGCCCTCTTGACTGACATATTGTTTGATTTCTAACGCTAAAACTTCCACTAAATCTGTTTGTTTATTCAGAAATTCTACAACCCGTCTTAAGGGATTAGCAATATCATCCGCTACAAACACTAAACGCAGTTTTCCAGCTTGCAAATTCGTTCTGACTTTTTGCCAAAATCCATCTTCATTGAGATCAGAACCGAGAAATTCTTCAAAAACTTGTTCGGGATCTCGACCTTGTTCTCGACAGTTGGCTTCAAATTGAGCAATAATAGATTCTATCGGCCAATATAAAGCTAAATTCGCCGCATAATCTAACATTTGACCGATCATTTTTTGTCGCCCTTCCGCATTGCGACTGCGTTTAACGACAACAATGGTAGGGATAGAATCTTGATCCAAAAATAAGTGATCAACTGACCAGCGACTGCCATCATCTTCCTCAGCAGGAATGGTAATATCTCGTGCAATTAATAACCAGCGTCGAGACGTT
Organism: Planktothrix tepida PCC 9214; assembly: GCF_900009145.1. Taxonomy (NCBI): domain Bacteria; kingdom Bacillati; phylum Cyanobacteriota; class Cyanophyceae; order Oscillatoriales; family Microcoleaceae; genus Planktothrix; species Planktothrix tepida. The sequence goes on along the minus strand of NZ_LN889813.1, from coordinate 560,289 downwards.
ACCCGATCAACTTCATCCCCAGCTAAAAGATTAGGATAGGTTTCTAATAATTCTTGTATTTGATCTTCAGAATCATAAGGCTGTTCCATCAGTTCCACCAGCCGATCATCATCCTGAATGAGATAAATCCCTCCACCCATATTATTTACCTTTTTAATTTCTAGGTTCGGTTATTTCTAAGGCTTAATATTCCCCGCTAAACACCCGTTGTGCTGGCCCTGTCATGTACAAATGTTGATCGTGATTTGACCATTCAATGTCAAGACAACCTCCGGGTAACTCCACTGTAACAACAAAATCGCAATTTCCGGTTAAAACTCCAGCCACCACAGATGCACAAGCTCCAGTTCCACAGGCTAGAGTTGCACCCGCGCCGCGTTCCCAGACTCGCATTTTAATATAATTTCGGTTCACGACTTGAATAAATTCAGTATTTGTCCGTTCAGGAAAAACAGAATGATGTTCAAATAAAGGGCCGATTTCCCCAAGTTTAATCGCCGAAACATCCTCGACAAAGGTAATACAGTGGGGATTTCCCATACTGACACAGGTAACATTCCAAGACTGTCCCGCCACTTCTAAGGAAATATTAATGACTTTTTCATCAGCAGTGGCTAAGGTGGTGGGAATTTCTTGAGCCAAGAGTCGGGGTAGCCCCATATCCACTTTAACTTGACCATCAAGTTGTAACTGAGGGGTAATCACACCCGCTAAGGTATCGATTTTGTAACTCACGGGGTCGGTGATCTGCTGGCGGTTTTCTAATTCAGCAATAAATTTGGCCAAACAGCGAATCCCATTGCCACACATCTGAGGTTCTGAGCCATCAGAGTTAAAAATTCGCATGGTATAGTCAGTGGTGGAGGTTCTGGGTAGGGCAAAGATAACTCCATCGGCCCCAATGCCAAAATTGCGATCGCACAGTTCTACGGCTTGTTCTGGGGTGATCAGGGGTTCTGATTGATGACGATTATCAATCAAGATAAAATCATTACCTAAACCGTGATATTTCGTAAATTGAATCGTCATTGATGCCTCCACTGCTATCCTTAACATTATCCGTTTTAACCTTGGAAGTCGGGTGAGCAACAGATTGGAAATCTGGGATGGCTCACTCTTTCCTATTATGATTTGTAACGCTGACTTTTAAACAACTCCTTATGTCTGAATTCAATACTGATTTACCCAGCATTCGCAAAGTTCAAAGCTATACGAAGGATAAAAACGCCGTCGCAATCAAACTCCTCACCAATGATATTCTCGAAGGAACCATTCTTTGGCAAGNTAACTGATAACTGATAACTCCCTGATAATGTCAAAATGGGGAGTGTAGCCTTGCGTTAGGGACAATTTGGAATCGTGGTTTTTAAAATTGGTTTATTAGGACTGGGAACCGTTGGGACGGGAACCGTTGAAATTTTGTTGAACCCAGAAGGTCGTCATCCGTTGTTATCGGAGTTAAGTTTGCATCGGGTGGGCGTGCGATCGCTGTCTAAACCCCGCAGTGTGAATATACCCGAATATTTATTAACAACGGATTTAGAAGAAATTGTCATTGATCCGGCGGTTGATATTATTGTGGAATTAATTGGCGGTTTGGAACCCGCGCGATCGCTAATTTTACAAGCGATTGAAAACGGCAAACACGTTGTTACTGCTAATAAAGCCGTGATTTCCCGCTATGGTAGTGAAATTTTTGATGCGGCGAATCAAAAAGGCGTTTATGTTCTTTTAGAAGCCGCTGTTGGGGGGGGAATTCCGGTGATTCAACCTTTAAAACAGTCGTTAGGCGCAAATCGAATTCATAAAGTCACGGGAATTATTAATGGGACGACTAACTATATTTTGACCCGGATGAAAAATGAAGGGGCAGATTTTGCTGATGTTTTAGCGGATGCTCAACGCTTAGGCTATGCAGAAGCTGATCCCACCGCCGATATTGATGGGTTGGATGCTGGGGATAAAATTGCAATTCTGGCTTCTTTAGCTTTTGGAGGCAGAATTAAATTAGAACAAGTGTACTGTGAAGGCATTAGAAAAGTTACGGCGACGGATATTACCTATGCGGAAAAATTGGGATTTGTGATTAAGTTACTCGCGATCGCCGCGCGAGATCCCCACGCCACTCCTGAACAGGATTTATTATCTGTTCGAGTTCATCCCACGTTAGTTCCTAAAGTTCATCCGTTAGCGAGTATTAATGATGTTTACAACGCGATTTTAGTCGAAGGTGAACCCATTGGACAGGTGATGTTTTTTGGACGAGGTGCTGGTTCTGGGCCAACGGCCAGTGCTGTCGTTTCCGATTTGTTAAATATTGTCGCTGTTCTGCAAATGCAAGAAGCAGAAATCGTGAGTCCTGTTGTTACCCATGAACTGATGAGTTGTACCCATCAACATTATTGTAAAATTGCACCGATGGAGGATTTAATTACCCGGTTTTATGTTCGTTTTCTCACGAAAGATTCTCCGGGGGTGATTGGAAACATCGGAACCTGTTTCGGCCAGCATAATGTTAGTTTAGAGTCGATTGTTCAAACGGGATTTCAGGAAAACTTAGCGGAAATAGTAGTCGTGACTCATGATGTTCTGGAGGGGAATTTCCATCAAGCATTAAATGAAATTAAAAGCCTAGATTCAATTGATAGTATTCCGAGTATTTTACGGGTGCTATAGCAGTTTTATTGCTCATTTCCAGAAATCGGGTTTCTGAAATAAAAACCTTGATATCAGCCTTTACAAAAGCTGAGAAACCCGGTTTTTGGATTAAATAGGGCTTGCTGAAAAAGTAACAGAAAAAGAAAAGAATGATTCACTAGCTGAGGAATTTAATTATTATCGGTATAATTATTATCACTATTTTTATCTGTCTGACAATCAGGTATCGAGAGTTCAGCGATTTCTGATGTGGGGATGGTTAGATGAAACTGAAAAACGATTTGATCTTGTTCAATATTAAAATTAGTAATATTAACAATGCTTTGTTTAGGTAATAAATTTTTAACAGGAACTTTCTCTAACTTTGATTTATAACCGGATTCATCAAGCCATTCATAAATCTTGCGCCAGTTTTCTACTTTTTCAGTTTTATCTAACAAATATTTCACATATTTATAAACCGTTGCACATAAATCTGATTCTACACCTCTGGGAATTTTATCTAATTTTTGAGCGATTTCCGAGGGACTACAGCCAGACAATAACCCCCTTAAGTGAGCTTTTTCAATGGGAGTGAGATGCTTTCCTTTCGCAGAAGCCAAGTCAGCATAAAGACTTTCTAAATCCCACTCCTGGGCCGCTTGGCTAAATATTTTGTCCACTTGAGCCATATTTGGGGTATAAAAAACAGCTAACACAATTCTAACATAAATTCTAACGTTAGTCAGTAGACAATCAGAAATTAGTTAATTTATTATCAGTCATAGAAGAGTTTGACAGACCTAAGAATTCTAAACATAGTATCAATCTATTGGTTTAGGCTCTTGTCCCAATACTCACAACCTATACTTTGATGGATCAGGGGGAGTTTTTTATGCTAAATAATTGTTTTGAGGGCCAGCAAAGCCTCTTTGGATTAGGCTCATTTCTGCCACCTCCTCACAATAATCAGCTTTTCAGCAATCCTGTACCTCAATGGGACATTATTAGCACCTCCACAGATCCTAATCTAATTCCGTTGGTACAAGAAGCAGGTAATTTAGTGAGGGAACAATTAATGGATTTTGCCATAAGTCCTGACTATGATCAAATTACAGGTTTAGCGTTTGGGGAAAATTATGACCCACAAAAAGCCAATTCTCTCAAACAAGATTTAGCCCAAGGAAATTTAAGTCTATTACCTGAAGTTCAAGTTATCTCCTCAAATATTTTAGGTAATGCTAATGGTGCTTATGCTTCGGAAATTGATACTATTTTCTTATCGGATGAATTTATTCGTTATCACAATACCCAAGAAGTAGCAGGGGTTTTATTAGAAGAAATTGGTCATTTTATTGATAATAAGATTAATAGTATAGACCCTGAGGGTGATGAAGGGGATATTTTCTCAAGATTGGTACAATATCATGGTTTAGATAGTGCTGATTTTGCCTTGTTAAGTCAAGAAGATGATACAGCAACAATTGTAATTGATGGACAGACAATTTTTGTTGAAAAAAATGATACTTTGGCAACTGCTACAAATTTGGGAACACTTGGCAATGCCAGTTCTTCTCAAACTGGTTGGGTAGGGGGTAGTGTACCCAATGATTATTATCGCTTTCAGATTAATCGTCTTACTAAGATGAACCTAGATTTAGTCAATCTACAATCTGATGTAGATTTAAAACTGTTAGATTATAATGGAAATACAATTTATTCTTCCAATAAGGCTGGTACTTCTAATGAAAATATTGCGACTCAGATAGCATCTGGCACTTACTATATTCATGTTAAGGCTTACAGTGGGAGTAGTAACTATAAGTTAACTATTACTTCTGTTCCTGTGAATCCTAATACTGACGTGACAGGTGATGGCAAAGCCGATGCTATTGGCTCTAACGATAATGGAGTGTATATCAGACGTTCCGATAGTACAAAATTTTTACCTAATGAAAAATGGACTGAAATAGGTTATATAGGTCAAAATGGCACTTGGTTTGCTGATGTAACAGGTGATGGCAAAGCCGATGCTATTGGCTCTAATAATGATGGAGTATATATTAGACGTTCCGATGGTACAAAATTTTTACCTAATGAAAAATGGACTGAAATAGGTTATCGAGGTACTTACGGTACATTTTTTGCTGATGTAACAGGTGATGGCAAAGCCGATGCTATTGGCTCTAATAACGATGGAGTATATATCAGACGTTCCAATGGTACAAAATTTTTACCTAATGAAAAATGGACTGAAATAGGTTATATAGGTACTCAAGGAACATTTATTGGTGATATTCGCTCCGATTCTAAACCTTTAAAAAGAGAAGAATATTTGACCCGTTTATATCTTAATTCATCCAGTGGTTTTGGTGGAGCAAGTGCATCCAGATTCTATGAGGATGATTTATCTCATGGAGCAATTGATTCTACAGATGGACAAGGAGATTTAAAAGTTTATTCTTTAGTGGGTGGTCAAATAAAAATTATTGGTAAAGATCAGTATGGTGGTAACTATATGGATGTTTGGAATCCTATTCTACAAAGAACATTCCGCTACATTCATTTTGATTCATTTAATCCCAATTTAAAAGTAAATTCTTATATTGCCCAAGGTGATTGGCTAGGAATTGAAGGAAATACTGGTAAGTCATATGGTCGTCATACTCATGTAGAATCCAGACTAACTAATGGGACAAAAGAAAATCCTTTAATTACTCTTGGAATTGCAAGGTCTAAAAGTTTACTTGTTTAATTTATTAGTCGTTGAAAATCTTTGAGGGGTATTCAATATCTGGGTGAGTCCATCTGTACATTTGGGGAATTTAATCATAAGGTAAAGCATGAGTGCTGTTAGAAACCGGGTTTCTGAACAAATCTTGATAGGATAGAACTAATCTGAATTAGAAACCCGGTTTCTTGACTTGATTGCGATCGCTGGTGCTAATCTTCTTGCTCATCATCCAATAAAATATATTCATCCTCAAAAACCTCTGACCAAGACAATGAGGTTAATCGACATTTTTTTCCCATTTCATCCTCAGCATCCTTCACCGCGTTCTCAAAACATTTTTCCCAGATAGACTCAAAAAAATTACGATTTAAACTCGGCATTTCCTCTTGACTTTCTTGAATTTCTCGACGGGCTGAACGAATACTAATCGTCCAAATAGCACTCCGTTTTTCCGGTTGACATTTCCACTTAATAACATGAAGCATTAAACGAATTAACTGACTTTTTACGGCTCTTTTTTCAGTTCTTCCCATTGCTTCAATTAGAGATTCTAAACCTTCCGTTGCTTCCATAGATTTTCCTTCTTTGAGAAGTTTATGGACGTTGACAGCCGTTTGATAATGAGAACACACTGCTAACCAGTCCCAATCTTGTTTAGTCAGCATGACTATTTCCTTGATATTACTAATATTGATCAATTTATCATATCTAAGCTGACAGGTGATAGCTGTGGGAGAGCAATTTCTGTTATATTTGAAGTGTATAAGTTTCCAATCCATTAAAAATGAACGTAACAGATTTGTTTCCCGCCTTGCGAAACTTACCCCGTATCGACAAATTAAAAGTTATGCAGTTTCTAGTTTTAGAATTAGCAAAAGAAGAGAACCTATCGTTAGAACAGGGTGCAACTTATGAGATTTGGTCACCCCTGAATTCTCATGAAGCTGCCCATCAACTCGCTCAACTTTTAGAAGAAGACAAATGAACAAAAAATGCGTAATGCTCAAAGGTTTCCTTTTGTAGAAGAATCTGATATTTTTGGTATCCCCGATTTTCTCCCTAAATTACCAATAACATTAAGCTATCATAATTCATCAGTAACAGTTTCGGGTTTATTAGATACAGGTGCAAGTGTCAATGTTCTTCCGTACAATATTGGCATTCAGCTTGGTGGAATTTGGGAGAAACAAACAACGTCTGTGATGCTGGGGGGTAATTTAGCGCCTGTTGAAGCCAGAGGTTTAATATTATCGGCGGAAATTGGATCATTTCCATCTGTTCGTTTAGTCTTTGCGTGGTGCTTATCAGATGATGTGCCTTTGTTGCTAGGACGTATGAACTTCTTTTTAGAATTTGATGTGTGTTTTTATCGTTCTCAATTAGTCTTTGATGTCTGTCCCAAGTCTGAAAAGAGTGGTTAAGTTGTAAGCAATCAAAATAACAAATATAATGCTATATATTACAGATAATCTCAATTAGAAATCCAGTTTATTGATTGTTTGCGATCGCAGTCCAGAAACCGGGTTTCTTAACAAATCTTGATAAGATACAATTAAATTTAATTAGAAACCCGGTTTCTTGAGATTACTAATCTTCTTGCTCATCATCCGATAAAATATATTCATCTTCAAACACTTCTGACCAAGTAAGGGAAGTGAAATGACATTTAACTTTCCTCATTTCAAGTTCTGCTTCTTTCACAGCAGCTTGAAAACATTTATCCCAAATTGATTCAATAAAATCTCGATTTAAGCTGGGTACTTCCTCTTGAATATCTTCGATTTCTCGACGTGACGAAAGAATACTAATTGCCCAACTAGAACTGCGTTTTTGAGGTTGACATTTCCATTTTATCACATGAACCATTAACCGAATTAACTGACTTTTTAAGGCGCGTCTGTCATTTCTTCCCATTGCTTCAATTAAAGATTCTAAGCCTTCTTTTGCTTCCATTACTTGATTCTCCTGTAAGAGTTGCTGGATCATGACAGCCATTTGATATTCAGATCCAGTTGCTAACCAGTCCCATTCTTGTTTAGTCAGCATGGTTATTTCCTTAATATTACTACTATTCAGAAATTGATGAATCTAATAAAAAACAGGATTTATAGCTATTATCTAGGAAATAAAACTATCCTATTTTTACTACAAAACCCTGTTTCTATATAACTCTAGTTTGACTGAGGCTAAATTCTATTAAGCAACAGGCGCACGTTCAGGTACAATAAAGGTTTTATCACCGGATAATTCAAAAATTTCATGAACGGCTTTTAACGCTTCTACGCCTTGGTCTTCATCCACTAAACAACTAATTTTAATTTCAGAAGTTGCAATCATTAAAATATTAATATTGCGGTTTGCTAAGGCTTCAAACATTTTAGCAGCAACCCCTGGATGATGAATCATTCCTGAACCCACTACACTGACTTTAGCAATAGATTTATTCACAATAATTTCACTATAACCCAATTCAGATGAGGCTTGTGTTAAAATCTTTTCAGCTTCATCAGCATCCCCTTGGGCGACCGTAAAAGCAATATCCCGTGCTAAAATTCCGTTGATTTGATGACAGCGTTGGGATTGAATAATCATATCCACACTAATATTATGATCCGCTAAAATAGAGAATATTTTGGCTGCCATCCCTGGACGATCTGGAATATGGCGAATGGCTAAACGAGCTTGTTTAATATCTAATGCTACACCTCGGACAGGAGGTAAACTGGGATCAACAGGCGGTTTTTCTAGCTCAAAATTGCTAGTAATTTTACAATCAGAACTAATTTCAAAAGATTGACATAAGGCAGTAACCGCTTGTTGACAATCTTCGGCTGCAATGACACAACTCACTTTAACTTCTGAAGTCGAAATCATCTGAATATTAATACCCGCTTCTGCTAAAGTATTAAACATTTGAGAGGCAACTTTTGGCCGTCCAATCATTCCCGCCCCGACAATACTGACTTTAGCAATAGGGGTGTCATCTCCGGTTACTTCAGCATTACCCAGATCAGAATGATTCGGTTTTCCTAAAGCGGGTAATAAAGCATCAGCAACGGCGATCGCTTTAGTAAAATAATCTCGTTCTACAGTAAAGGTAATATCATTACTATTCCCTTCATGAATAGATTGAATAATTAAATCCACATCTAAATTTTGTACCGCAATTCCTCCAAATAATTTTGCTGCAATTCCAGGACGATCGGGTATTCTTAATAAGGAAACTGCGGCTTGATTCGTATCAAATTCAACACCATCTACCGGACGGGCTAATTCTAATCCTTCTAAGGGTCGGGGTTGAGGTTTGGGGGCGATGACTTTCGTTCCTGGATCATCTGTCCAACTAGAACGCACGACTAAAGAAACCCCATAATTACGGGCAATTTCTACTGCACGAGGATGTAAAACTTTCGCCCCTAAACTGGCGAGTTCTAACATCTCATCACAGGTAATTTCTGCCATTAATTGAGCATTGGGAACTAAGCGAGGATCGGTGGTTAAAATCCCTGGAACGTCGGTATAAATTTCACATACATCTGCTTTTAAAGCGGCTGCTAACGCCACCGCAGAGGTATCAGACCCCCCTCGTCCTAATGTTGTAATTTCTAAATCATCTTGACTACTTACCCCTTGAAATCCGGCGACCACCACCACTTGTCCTTGATTTAAGTGGCGTTCCATGCGTTGAGTTTCAATACTTAAAATTCGGGCGCGAGTGTGTTCAGCTTCGGTAACAATTCCAACTTGAGCACCAGTTAAAGAAATCGCAGGTTGTCCTAATTCCTGCAATGCCATACTTAATAAAGCAATACTGACTTGTTCTCCCGTAGAGAGTAACATATCCATTTCTCGACGGTTAGGAGTCGCAGAAATTTGTTGAGCTAAACTTACTAATTGATCAGTGGTTTTTCCCATTGCAGAAACAACGACAACCACTTGATGATCTTGGGCTGTTTTTAATACCCGTTGAGCAACGGATTGAATGCGTTCAACGGAACCGACAGAACTACCACCGTATTTTTGAACAATCAGCATATTAACTTCAGAGTTAGCAATGGGAAAGGTCGAATTAAACTGAAAAATCAGAAGTTTTAGCCTGTGAAATTGAAGCGAATTCGCTTAATTGAACAGCAGGATAAATCAGCCTTTTGTATTTTACAGGATAAGACGAGAAAATTATCCTTAAGTTTCAAGAAAATTGTTTAAGGAATTTGGGACTGATGGAATAAAAGTTAAGGTTCCCGGTTGTGATAGCCTAGCAGAGAGAGAAGGAACCTGAAGGACTTGATCAGCTAGATTGTTAAATGTTAAATTTTTTACAGAATCTCGCTACTGTCGCCCGCGTTCTTTCTGAAATCTACGCCGATTTGGGATTTTAAGATGAATGACGCAGGTTCACTTACCCAGTTACCAGAGGGAAAATATGATCAAAATTAATGACCCGATGTTTCAGAAACTTCCTCTTCGCGTTATTCTAATTGTTCCCTTTGTTTTACAAATTTTTATAGCGGTTGGTTTGACGGGATATTTATCTTTAAGAAATGGTCAAAAAGCAGTCAATAATTTAGCCCTTCAGTTACAACATGAAGTCGGAAGTCGGATTGAACAACATTTAAACAGTTATCTTTCGATTGCACCGCAACTGAATCAACTGAATGCTCATGCGATTGAAATGGGAACGATTAGCCCGAATAATCTAGTGCAAATGGGGCAGTTTTTTTGGCAACAGCGTGTTACCTTTAATATTGGTTATGTATTATTTGGTACGCCAACGGGAAAGTTTTCCAGTGTCGGCAATTATTTTGGAGATCAAAGAATTACCTTTGATACGGTAGATTCTCAAGCTTACGGAAGTTCTTTGATGCACACTTACGAAATGAATAGTAAGGGAGAACCCACACAACTTGTATTAAAAAGTGATCAAGACTATTTATTTCAAAAAGAAGGATGGTATATTACAGCAAATTCCTTGAGAAAACCAACCTGGAGTAAAGTTTATAATTGGGAAGTTACACCCTATACCCTTTGTATTGCAGCCAGTTATCCTTTATTCAATCAAAATCAACAATTAACGGGGGTATTAGGGGTAGAAATGCGATTATCGCAAGTGAATGATTTTTTGCAAAAACTGAAAATTAGCCCTTCCGGTAAGACTTTTATTATAGAACGGAATGGATTGTTAATTGCAAGTTCGAGTTCTGAAGAACCCTTTCGCATCAAACCCGGACAAAAACCGCAACGATTAAAAGCTTCAGATAGTCAAGAACCGTTAATTAAGGCAACTGCAAACTATTTAGAATCTAAGCTTAAAGATTTTAAAACCATCCAAACGATTCAACAACTCCAATTTTCTTTACAAGGGGATAAACAGTTTGTTCAAATTGCACCTTGGCGAGATCAATTAGGATTAGATTGGCTAGTCGTTATTGTTGTCCCAGAGTCCGATTTTATGGGAGAAATTGATGCGAATACTCGAACTACAATTTTACTTTGTTTTGGGGCATTAATTTTAGCAATTATATCAGGAATTTATACCACCCATTACATTACCCAACCAATTTTACGCTTAAGTTCTGCATCTAAAATGATTGCAACATCGGCTCAACAGGGGTTTAGCGGTGAGTTAGTTAAAACCAGAGTCGAAGAACCCAAAATCAAAGAATTAGGGGTTTTAGCTCGCTCCTTTAATCAAATGAGCCAAGAATTACAGGATTCTTTTGGTGCTTTAGAACAGACCAATAAAGTATTAGAAAAACGGGTGGAAGAACGAACAGCCCAACTCACAATAGCAAAGGAAAAAGCGGATGCTGCTAACCAAGCTAAAAGTGAATTTCTAGCCAATATGAGCCATGAGTTACGCACCCCATTAAACGGAATTTTGGGCTATGCTCAAATTTTAGGACAATTGGAACCTCTGACGGAAAAAGGACGCAAAGGAGTAGATATTATTCAGCAATGTGGTTATCACCTTTTAACCCTGATTAATGATGTTTTAGATTTATCCAAAATTGAAGCTCGAAAACTAGAACTCTACCCAACTGATTTCCATTTTCCTGCTTTTTTAGAAGGGGTTGTTGAAATTTGTAATATTAAAGCTCAACAAAAAGGAATTCAATTTAATTATCGACCCCAAGAAAATCTTCCCATTGGGATTTGCGCTGATGAGAAACGTCTGAGACAAGTGTTAATTAATTTATTAGGAAATGCGATTAAATTTACGGACAAAGGAAGCGTAACCTTTTCAATTCAAGCCACACCTATTCCCACAAATTCAAGGTATCGCCTACATTTTCAAATTAAAGATACCGGAGTGGGGATGACATCAGAACAATTAGAGCGAATTTTTCTTCCCTTTGAACAAGTGGGAGAAACCAAAAAGAATACAGAAGGCACAGGTTTGGGATTAGCAATTAGCCAAAAAATTGTTGCCTTAATGGGAAGTCAGCTTCAGGTACAAAGTCAATTAGAAACAGGCAGTATTTTCTGGTTTGATGTGGAAATATCCGAAGCCAAAGAATGGGCAAATACCTCTCGTAATATTCGCAAAGGAATCGTTACTGGATATCAAGGAGAACCCAAAAAGATTTTAATTGTTGATGATAATTGGGCAAATCGTTCGGTAATTGTAAACTTATTAGAGCCGATTGGGTTTGAAGTCATAGAAGCGAATAATGGTCAAGAAGGATTGGAAAAAGCAATAGTTATTTCCCCCGATTTTATTATTACTGATCTGATCATGCCTGTTCTGGATGGGTTTGCGTTTATTGATCAGTTACGTCAATTGCCTAAACTCAAAGATATTGTAATTATTGCTTCCTCAGCTAGTGTATTTGATAGTGATCAACACCGCAGTTTAGATGCGGGAGCTAATGCGTTTTTACCCAAGCCTGTTTCTGCCGATCTATTACTCGAATTATTACAAGTTCACCTGAAGTTAGAATGGATTTATCTTTCCTCTGAATCTCCAATTTTGGATCAGAATCTACCTTCCCATTCTCAGCCAGAAACTCAAAAAATCCCATCTGAAATCTTATCAAATTTGTACGAATTAGCTCAAGAAGGAGACGTAGATGGTATACTAGAAGAAGCCCATTTGATCCAAACTCATGATCCGATTTATTTCGCTTTCACTCAACAAGTGATCCAGCTTGCGGAAAATTTTCAACTCAAAAAGCTGCGAGAGTTGTTGAGTCAAACCCTTAGCCAATCTTAAATTCTTTATTCTCGGATTAATCTCAATATTTATCCCCTACCTTCATTCATGCAAGACATTGGTTTTATCCTGATTGTTGATGACAATCCTACTAATTTATCGGTTTTATCTCAAACCTTAAAGGGTGAAGGATTTTCAGTACGAGTCGCAGAAGATGGAGAAAGTGCGTTGCAATTAGTGGAGCGCAAACAACCAGCTTTAATTTTATTAGATGTGCAAATGCCCGGTATTGATGGGTTTGAAACGTGTAAAAAATTAAAATCTGAACCTAAAAATCAAGGAATTCCGATTATTTTTTTAACCGCTTTAACGGATGTTGAAAATAAAGTCAAAGGACTTTCTCTAGGAGCAGTTGATTATATTTCTAAACCTTTTGAAAAAGAAGAGGTATTAGCCAGAGTTCGAGTGCATTTACAACTGAAACAACTTACAGAAACCCTAGAACAACAAGTTGCGGAACGCACTGCTACTTTAGAAAAAACCCAAATTCAATTAGTACAACAAGAAAAACTTTCGAGTTTGGGGCAATTAGTAACGGGAATTGCCCATGAGATTAATAATCCGATTAGTTGTATTATCAATAATCTTCCGTTAGCTCAAGACTACGTTCAGGATCTAGCTCATATTTTAACTTTATGTCAAACTTATTATGAGCAACTGCCAATCCCCCTACAAGAGGAAATCTTTCAAGCAGATTTAGATTTTATTTTAAAGGATTTACCTCAATTACTAAATTCCATAAAAATTAGTGCTGATCGAATTAAAGATATTTCAATTTCCTTAAGAAATTTTGCCCGTTCTGATTCCTCAACTCAAGTTTTATTTAATATTCATGAAGGTCTTGATAGCACTTTATTGATTTTGAGTCATCGCCTCAAACCCGTAGGGAAACAAGCCGCTATTCAATTAGTTAAAGAATATGGGAATTTACCCCAGGTTGAATGTTATCCCAGCCAACTCAATCAAGTGTTTATGAATCTTTTAGCCAATGCCATTGATGCCATTGAAGAAGCGGGACAACAGGGAGAGATGGAAAACCGAATTCCCACCCTGAAAATTTGTACAACCCAACCCGATCCCCAATCAATTTTAATTGAAATTTCTGATAATGGAATGGGCATACCAGAAGAGATTCTTCCGCGAGTTTTTGAGCCCTTATTTACCACAAAGCCTATGGGTCATGGAACTGGATTGGGATTAGTGATTGCCCACCAAATTATTGAAAAACATCAGGGTAAACTCAATCTTGATTCAACCCCAGGACAAGGAACAAATGTCAAAATCTGGCTTCCGGCTACTTCTTAAAATCAATAATTTCAGGTGCAGTTGATAAAGTTTCTGCGACGACTTTCATCCCATCTAATTCTGCCGAATTCCAAACATGAGGATGTTGACAATGATGAGCAATTAATAAACCCCAAAGTTCGTTAGAAACAATAACAGGAACGACTAAATTGGCACGAATAGAAAGACTGCGTAAAAAATTTTGATGACAAGGATGAATTGCTTCGGTTTCAATATCCGTGATCGCCGTAATTCTTCCCTTTTGATAATCCTGAGCATATTGATGATTAAAACACTCATCTGCACCTGTAGAACCATAGATTGATAAGGTGGCATTGCTCAACGATTCAAAGGTGACTTGCCCTTTCCATTGAGAATAAAAATAATATAAAACAACCCGATCACATTTCAGTTGAGTTCTCAGTTTATCCAGTTCTTTTTGGATTAAAGTATCTCGTCCCATGCTTGTTTTCAACCGCAGTGCAAATCGTTGTAAACCCGGATCGGCTGAATCAGGTTTATGTTCAAAGTCTTCGATGTTGTTGAATTCGTTTGGAGTAGAAGAAAAATTCATTTGGGGCTAATAAAATCATATTTCAGTTGATTATTCTATCATAAACTTATAATATTAAGCCGATGACTGAGCGATTTTTAATTTAATTTAAACTTTTCTTGAGATTGACAGCTTATGCTTACAAAGGAACAGCAACAGGAATTATTAACCCTATTGATCTCATTAATGAGCGAGTTTGGAACTCGAATTTTGATATCAATCCTGATTTTATTATTGGGTTTGTGGTTGGCAAAATTTATACAACGTTTGAGTCAACGTTTAATGATTCGGGCACAATTGGAGCCAACGCTGATTCGATTTCTAGTCAACTTAATTTATATTGCGGCGGTTACTTTTGTCGTGTTGGCAACTCTGGGAAAACTCGGAATTCAAACCACATCTTTTATTGCCGTTTTAGGGGCTGCCGGGTTAGCAATTGGTTTGGCATTACAAGGGTCTTTATCCAATTTTGCGTCTGGTGTGTTTATGATTATTTTCCGACCCTTTAAAGTTCACGATTATATTGAAGGAGGCGGAGTCGAAGGAACCGTTGAGGAAATTTCGATTTTTACAACTCTTTTAACCACACCCGACAACAAAATTATTATTATTCCCAATAGTAAACTTTACGGCGATAAAATTGTTAATCACTCTATTCAACCGATGCGCCGCGTAGATTTAAAGTTGAATTTCAGTTATAATACTAATCTGGAGCAACTTCGAGAATTATTTCTGACTCTCGTTCAAGCTGATCAACGAATTCTCTCAGAACCTACACCTGGTCTGGAGGTTCAGGAAATTGCGGGGAGTGGGATTAAGATTTTATTAACAGTTTGGGTGGCGACTCCTGACTACTCTCTGGTACGTTCCGATCTCAATGAACGTCTGAAACAAAGCTTAGATGCTCAGGGGATTCTATTAGTTTAATCCGTTGATTTTTACGGTCTATCGTCACAGAATAAGTTATCAATGCTAAAATCTCTCCTAGAGTTAGGCAAACTAAATCATGACATCCGACTTAGATCGTGGCATTATGAAATTTAAAGGGGCAGACAGCCCCACTGCAATTATTGTTTCTTCTGTGCTGGTTTTGGGAGGAATTGGCTTGCTGGTTTGGTGGGCTTTACAAACCGCCTATTCCCTATCCTAAAGGTAGAAATAGGAACAAAATCCGTTACTGATCTTGAGGATGCGGGCCAGCATCCTTTTTTTGTATTATACTTGTAACTTATGTGTTTTATATTGTAGTGTTTCACGACTCAAGATTATGGCGACCTTTCGGGATCTCGGTCAATCTTACCGAAAATATTTATCTCTATCTATCCTAAGCATTAGTGCATCTAGTACCTTTGAACTGATTGATTTAATGGTTCCTTATGCTATAGGACAAACGCTCAACGTTCTCTCAAATCAACCTGTTGATCAATTAACCCAATATTTCATTCAAGGAATCTCTAATTTAACGGGAATAGCCCAAACCCCTCAGCTTTCTTTAGGAGTTTTATTAAGTTTAATATTCTGTGTTACTGTTGTTAAAGCTCCCATACAGCCTTGGTTAGGGGTTTGGTATCATTGGTTAATTTCATTAAAAACTCGTCGAGATCAATATCAGAATTCTTTGCAAAAAATTCTTACCCTTCCCCTAGAATTTTATGATGAAAATAACCCTGGACGAATTGCTAGTCGAGTTGCAAAAGGGATTTCTAACCAAACTTGGACATATCCTGAAATTGCGGGTCAACTGATTCCTAAACTCATACGAGTCTTAGGAATTCTTGTAATTATTTCGTGGATTGCATGGCCGATTGCTATCTTCTTTTTATTGTCTTTTATGCTAATTTTGGCTTTTAGCTTAAAAACATTGAAACGGCTAATCGACTTAGAAGAAATTCTAGCGCAGTATGAAGAAAATACTGAAAGTCGCAATTCTGAGATTATTACAAACATCAAAACGGTTAAAGCATTTGCAACGGAATCTCAGGAGTTAAAACGGCAAACTACTCGTTTAAATCGAGAGTTTAAAATGGTGGTGGGTCGGATTCACAGAGGCTATGTTCATTTAATTACTCGTCAAGCAACCTGTGTACAATTTAGTCTATTTATAGTCTTAGGATTTACCTTAGTTGCCACGATTTCTGGTTATATTTCTCTAGGGTATTTTGTCACTATCTATACTCTAGCGAGTATGGCTTATTCTGAAATAACACCGATTAGTAATATTGCGGAAGTTTTTGCTCGTCGCTATGCGTCGATGATTCGTTTACACGAATTTATACAGTTACCAAAGGGACAAGATGCTGATGATTTAACCCCAAATCAAACCGACAGTCTGGCGGAAACTTCCTATCAATTTAACGGAAAAATAGAATTTTGTCAGGTGAGTTTTGGCTATAATCCGAATAGTTTGGTTTTACAGAATATCAATTTATTGATTGAACCTTATCAAACTGTAGCCTTAGTAGGACGTTCGGGTTCAGGAAAATCAACATTAGTTAAACTGCTGTTTCGTTATTTTGAACCTGATCAGGGTCAGATTTTAATCGATGGAATTGATATTCGCAATTTGAATGTTAGGGGTTATCGTAAACGGTTAGCCATTGTGCATCAAGAGGTGGATATTTTTAATGGAACTTTGTTAGAAAATCTGATCTATGGCAATCCTCACGCAACCTTTGCAGAAGTCAAAGAAGCTTGTAAAATTGCTAAAGCCGATGAGTTTATTCAAAAGCTTGCGAAGGGCTATTCTACCCCTGTAGGAGAACGAGGCGTGCGGTTATCAGGAGGACAAAAACAACGGCTGGGAATTGCACGGGCGTTATTAGTAAATCCTGATATTTTAATTTTTGATGAAGCCACATCCAGTTTAGATTATGAATCAGAACGGGCGATCCAATTAGCCATGCAAAATATATTAGGAACACGCACAACCATTATTATTGCCCATCGCTTGAGTACCATTCGAGAAGCCGATCAAATTGTAGTGTTAGATCAAGGTCAAATTGTAGAAGTGGGAACCCATGAAGCCCTGCTTCAACACCAGGGAATTTACCAACGCTTGCATACTTTACAAGAAACAGGAGAATTATTGGTTTAATTAACAAATCGCAATTATAGAGTTCAGAAACTGGGTTATTGCAGAAATCCAGTTTTTTTGACTTCTGACAGTTGAAGACGGGCTATATTAAGATTAAAGGGGTGTGATTCATTCAATTACAAGTTTAGGTAAGGAAGGCAGAAGAGTATGTTTGAAATTAAACAAGGGTTATTTCAGTTTGAGTTTACAGATAATCATGCGATTTTAGGGGTTTCCCTAGAAGCAGACTTTGAGGACATTCGCAAACGCTATATGCGGATCGCCCGTCGTTTGCATCCTGATACTTGTCCCTTTGACAACCCCCAGGATCACGAGTTAGCCAAGCAATTATTAGCGAAGTTAGTCAGTCCCGCCTATAATCAGTTTTCAAAAGAAGGTGAACGGAAAGAATATATTCTGCTGTTAAAAACCATGGGCGATCGCACGGTCAAAGAACAGCATAACCTAAAATTACAAACGGAAGCAGCCCAAAAACTGATACAAGCTTCTGACTATCAAACCGCTTATGAAACTGCTATTCAAGAGTTAGCTAAAAATCAATATGAATCTCCTCAAAAAGTCTTAGAAATTATTGGTAAAATTAGTGAGTTAAACTTAATTTATCTCCTCCGTAAACATCAAAAAGGGGGGAGTTCTCCGGCTCCATCTCCCAAAGTGATCGATCAAACTCCACCGCCACCTTCTGTAATGCCGAAGAAAGATTCTTTTGTTGAACAAGCTTGCCGTCGTGCAGAACAATTAATGGCGAGTCAAAACTATGCCCAGGCAATTTTAGAGTTAAAAGATGCGATTAAACGAGAACCCGATAATAGTCATTGTCATGGTTTATTGGGGTTAGTTTATTTAAAACAAAATCAACCGAAACTCGCTACACCCCATATTAATCGAGCCTTACAATTAAACCCAAAACAACCTCAAGCCTTAGAAGCTAAAAAACAACTGGAAAAAGCCACACCCCAAGCTGGAGCAAAATCCAAAACAGCCCAACCAGCATCTAAAAAATCAGAAGGCGGTTTATTTGGGGGGTTGTTTGGAGGTAAGAAGAAGTAGAGAATTGACGGTTGACGGTTGGCGATTGACGGTTAACCGACAACGGACAACCCACGCCCAGAATGCTGTATTGTAGGAAAAGTTACAAATTGCCGTTTGTATAGCAGTTGCCAAGGCAGTTAGGACATAGACTGAGGCTAAAACCGTGCACAGAGAACTCTTTTCCTGCCTGTTCCCAGTTAAGCTGTTCCCTGTTCCCCGTTCCCTGCTATAACTGGATTCTTAATGATTAATTGTTAATTTTTACGCTCAGTATGGTTTATCAACCCCCGTCGGGTGCGCGAGATTTACTTCCCCTCGATGTTACCCAAAAAGTTTGGATTGAACGGCGCTTACAACAGGTGTTTCACCGTTGGGGCTATCATCAAATTATTACCTCAACCTTGGAACGGTTGGACACGCTGATGGCTGGGGGTGCGGTACAACCCTCAACGGTGATTCAACTCCAAGATTCTGAAAATCAGGGGTTAGGACTGCGCCCTGAATTAACGGCGTCCATTGCTAGGGCGGCAGTGACTCGCATGGGGAATCTACAATCTTGGCCCCAACGTTTGTATTACAACGCCAATGTTTTCCGCAAACAAAAGACAATTGATCAGGGACAACAGTTAGAATTTTATCAAGCAGGTGTGGAACTGTTGGGTGCTGGTGGATTACGCGCTGATTCAGAAATTTTGCTGTTATTGCGAGACTGTTTGCAAACTTTGGGGTTAAATAATGCGGATTTAATTCTGGGAGAAGCGGGTTTAACTCAATCGTTATTATCGCCTTTTCCACCTAAAGAACGGGAAAAAGTAAGAACGGCGATCGCTAATTTAGATCGAATTGGTTTAGAATCGTTATCACTTGCTTCAGAACTGCGAGAACGAGCCTTATTTTTATTTGATTTACGAGGTCGTCCAGAAACCGTATTATCCCAAGTTTCTCAACTGGATTTAGATTCATCTCAACGACAAGCGGTAAATAACCTCAAATCCTTAATAGAATTACTGCAAAAATGTTGGGAAAATTCGGAAATTCAACCTGCAATAACCTTAGATTTAAGTTTAGTTCAAACCTTTGATTATTATACGGGAATTGTATTTATTGCCGTCAGTGATACCGCATCCGGGGCAAGGGTATTAGGGCAGGGAGGACGTTATGACCAACTTCTCGGTCTGTATCATCCCCAAGGCAAAACAGAACCGGGAATTGGCTTCTCATTGAATCTTGAAGACTTGCATCAAGTGTTATTGGGACGGGGTGAATTACCGCATCAAACCCCGGCTAGTGATTGGTTAGTGGTAGCCCAAACCCCAGAAGCAGATGCAGCGACTTTTGCCTATGCCAGTCAGTTAAGGCAGTTCAGTGAGTTAGTCCGGGTAGAAGTGGAGTTAGAACACCGGGAAACTGCTGAAGAGATTCGGGACTATGCTCGTCGTCGAGGCATTGATCAAATTGCTTGGGTTGATGTTAACGGCGACCCCAAAATTGAAAAAATTGTTTAAGGGTAAAGGGGGTGAATTGTTAAACAGTTCTAATCAATTTTAGGAGAACAGTTTCACCCCCTCTATAATTTTTATCCCTTGCCAATTCGTTGATTTATCGTTAAAAATTAAAAAGAATTAACTGCCCTATTTTTTAGCAGGAGAATACTAATCATGCCCCATAGCATTGTCACGGAGGTTTGTGAAGGTGTTAGCGATTGTGTTACGGCTTGTCCCGTTGCTTGTATTCATGAAGGCCCTGGAAAAAATACAAAAGGAACAGATTGGTATTGGATTGATTTTTCCACCTGTATTGACTGCGGAATTTGTCTGCAAGTTTGTCCTGTTGAAGGGGCAATTGTAGCAGAAGAACGCCCCGAATTACAGAAAACGCCTCATTAAAAAGGGAATAGGGAATGAGCATTCTTGCAATAGGAATTTTACCTTTGCTTATTCCTTATTCATTGCTAAAACTTGATTTATTGAAAAGATAATCTGAAGGAATTTTATGATGTTAACCCAAACCAACTTAAAACAACAATTAATGACTAAAATTGAAACTGTTCAATCTCAACTTGGAAGAATAGACGGATCTCCCGCCACAAACCTTAAAATTAAACCTGATCTCGCAGAAGAAATTGAGACGATGGTAGTTCAACTAGAAGCTAAAAATCCTAATTATCGACCCTTACTATATAATCCTTTATTATTAAATGGATCTTGGTTACTGCTCTATTCTACAGCCAGGGAAATTCGCAGTTTAGCTTCATTACCTTTAGGGTTAAAAGTGGGAAAAATCTATCAAATGATTGATGTCGAGTCTCGACAATTTTTTAATCAAGCGTTTGTTAGACATCCATTAGGATTAATTTCCGGTTATGTTAAAGTAACGGCTACCTTTGAACCCGTTATTGATGATAATAAGTTACCCAATAATCGCCTGAATGTTTTCTTTCAACAACGCTATATTGCTATTTCTAATATTATAGGGGTTAAGACTCCTCAACTAGAACCCGCCCGTGTTGTTCCCGCCCGAAATCCCGTAGGTCGTATTCCTAGTTTAGAAATTACTTACCTTGATGAAACCTTTCGTATTGGTCGAGGAGGAGATGGGAGTTTATTTGTTTTGAGGAAAAGTGAATTAGAGTAAGTTTTAATTGGTGCGTGCGATATCGTTATCGTTTTGATCATCAAGGAATTAATAAAATGGAGAGAGAGGAATTAAGAAAGATGATAAAATCTTGGTTAAATCGTTATCAAAAAAAGGAATAAGCTGCTACACAATACCAGGACATAGCAGCTTAAATGATTTTACTTCAGCACATAATAAGCTAATACACTTTGAACTTCATAGATATTTAACCTGCGGTTAAACTCTCGTTCAATGGGTGTAGAACTACCGGATATCCAGATTTTCAACTCTGCATCTAGGTCAAAGTGTCCCGATGTTTCAATGCTAAAATGAATAATACTGCGATAGGGGATGGAATGATATTCAATTTTTTTCCCCGTAATGCCTTGTTTATCAATAAAGATCAATCGTTTATTGGTAAATACAATTAAATCCCGAACTAACTGATAAGCCTTCTCGACAGACTCACCCTCTGCTAAAAGTTTCGTAAGTCCCTCTTGTAGCTTTTCTGAATTAATTTCAGAGGCATTACCTAATAAGCCATCGATTAATCCCATCACTGACCTCCAAACGGAAATTGATGCCTTTGGATTTTAAAGGTTATATTGATAATATCGCACTACACATTAAAGTTAGAACAGTTCTATCTCATTAGCTCAAAAATGATTTAACGCATTGCTAAAACAGAGAAATTAATTGATAAAGATTTTACATTTTCATCAATTAAAGTGGGATAACTTTCTTTGATTTTTTC
Organism: Planktothrix tepida PCC 9214; assembly: GCF_900009145.1. Lineage (NCBI taxonomy): Bacteria > Bacillati > Cyanobacteriota > Cyanophyceae > Oscillatoriales > Microcoleaceae > Planktothrix > Planktothrix tepida. The sequence continues at coordinate 538,372 of NZ_LN889813.1, read as the reverse complement.
AAAACTAATCATTTTTTGCAGGAAATCGCTATTGGCTATTGAAAAATCATGATCAAATTCAATCACAGGAGGATCAGAAACAACGGTTAATTCTCCCCATTCACCTATTAAATGATAGGCTTCGTTTTCCATAAAAAATTCATCAATATTACCATAATCCCAAGTTCCATCAGGATCAACAATTGGGAGCATTTTATTTAAAGTTAGATTATAGGTTTGGGGATGGGAAAATTTTAAAGTTATTCTTCGATAACAATACTGTTCTCCAGGCAAAGGAGAAGTGTAAAGGGGATGATTTTCTGTCAAAATAGCTTCTAACAAGAATTCTATAGAGGTATCAGTTTTAATGCCCAATACATAACTATCTTCAAGATAGATATTTTCTAAACCTGTCAACTGCCAATAATTAAGTCTATCCATAATTTATGATGTTGAACTGAAATGGTTGAACTGTTTTTTGTTAGGTCAGAAAAGAGTTGACTTAGCTTGTTAAACTCAAGTCAACTCTTTTTATGAGGTTATCCTAAACCAGCATCACTCAGCCCATCCTATATGTCCCATTGGATTCGTGTATGATTCCCTGGACTTTTGCGAGTAACGTGATTTCCCCAGATATCTATCCTTTGGGTATCAGGATTTCTGAGTTCAACATGAGGATAATCACTTCCAGGTGTCCTGGAACTGCCTTGCTTTAAGGTTAGCCGAACTACGCCATTTTCATCGACGTATTTTAACGGGCCTTCAGCAGTTTGAGTGGGTTGGTAGCCTTTTAACTCTGCCCACAACTTAAAATCACTGGCTTTTGGAATTTCACCTCTTTCGACAATCTGGATGATTGTTTCCAAGGTGGAGTCTGAATTTATCATTTAACATAATAAGGTAATTAGATATCAATATAGTTTTTTAACAATATCGTCAACTTTCAATTTTGTCAACCTAACTAACGGAACTACCCCTCAACCATCAACAGCTAACCGTTCAACCATCAACCCTTGCGCCAGATTGTCCACTTAACGCTATAATCTCTTGATTATTTCTTTATGATCACAGACAGGCCCGACTGCGCCTAGTGAGGAGATGTTCATGAACATACTTGGAATTTCAGCTTATTACCATGACAGCGCTGCGGCGCTCGTCTGTGATGGTAAAATCGTGGCAGCAGCCCAGGAAGAACGGTTTACACGCAAAAAACACGACCCTAGATTTCCAGCCAATGCCATTCGCTATTGTCTTCAGGAAGCGAACATCACCTTTTTTGAAATTGATCAAGTCGTTTTTTACGATAAACCCCTGGTAAAATTTGAGCGACTCCTCGAAACCTACCTCAGCTACTCACCTCGCGGGTTTCGTTCTTTTATTAAAGCCATGCCCGTTTGGTTAAAAGAAAAACTTTACCTAAAATCTGTATTAAAAAAAGAATTATGTGCGATCGCAGGCGCTAAAAAAGCCAAACTTCCCCCATTATTATTTACAGAACATCATCAATCTCATGCGGCTTCTGCCTTCTTTCCCAGTCCCTTCCAAAAAGCGGCGGTGATGTGTTTAGATGGCGTAGGAGAATGGGCGACAACTTCCGTTTGGTTAGGGGATGGTAATAGTTTAACGCCCGTTTGGGAAATTGATTTTCCCCATTCTTTAGGCTTACTTTATTCTGCCTTTACCTATTATACAGGGTTTAAAGTTAACTCTGGAGAATATAAATTAATGGGATTAGCACCCTATGGTGAACCCATTTATGTTGATAAAATCCTCACCCATTTAATTGATTTAAAAGACGATGGCACATTCCGATTAAATTTGGAATATTTCAATTATGCCGTCGGTCTAACCATGACCAATACCAAGTTTGATCAACTGTTTGGTGGCCCGCCTCGTAAACCCGAAACCCCCATTAGTCAACGGGAAATGGACATTGCGGCTTCCATTCAAGTCGTCACCGAAGAAGTGGTGTTGCGCCTGACCCGCAGTGTTCAGAAAGAATTAAATGTTGATTACCTGTGTTTAGCTGGGGGTGTGGCCCTCAACTGCGTGGCTAATGGCCGAATTCTGCGCGAAGGCCCCTTTAAAGATATTTGGATTCAACCGGCTGCTGGAGATGCGGGAGGGGCGTTAGGGGCTGCCTTAGCAATTTGGTATCAATATCATCAACAACCTCGTAATGTGGAAACGGATCTCGCCCTTGATATTTCGGCTGAAAAACTATTAGAAACCAGTGCGGGTTTAAAATCGGCTGTTGTTGCCCTAAAAACCACCCAAAAACGCTTAGATTATATGGAAGGTTCCTATCTGGGGCCGAAATTTAGCGAGGTGGAAATTCAGGAATATTTAGATAACGTCGGAGCGAAATATTTACGATTAGATGATGTGGAATTAATGCCCCGTTTAGCGGAAATTTTAGCCGATGGAAACGTGGTCGGATGGTTCCAAGGACGAATGGAATTTGGGCCGAGGGCGTTAGGGGGACGTTCAATTATTGGTGATCCGCGCAATCAAAAAATGCAGTCGGTGATGAACTTAAAAATTAAATATCGGGAATCTTTTCGACCCTTTGCCCCATCGGTGAGGGCGGAACAAGTTTCTGATTATTTTGAATTAGATCGCCCCAGTCCCTATATGTTAATTGTGGCTCCGGTTCAAGAGGATTTAAGAATTCCTATGTCCCCGGAACAGGAACAATTATTTGGGATTGAAAAACTCAATGTTCCTCGTTCAGAAATTCCAGCAATTACCCACGTTGATTATTCCGCACGGGTACAAACCATTCACAAAGAAACCAATCCTCGCTATTACGATTTAATCCATCATTTTGAAAAACGCACGGGCTGTGCTGTGATTGTTAATACCTCTTTTAACGTGCGAGGAGAACCCATTGTGGGCAGTCCAGAAGATGCCTATCGTTGCTTTATGCGAACCGAAATGGATTATCTAGTTTTAGAGAATTTCCTGTTAGCCAAAACCGAACAAACGGCTTGGGAAAAAGATGATTCTTGGCAAAAAGAATTTGAATTAGATTAATCAGTTATCAGTTATCAGTTATCAGTTATCAGTTATCAGTTCTTTTAGTCAACTTTAAATCAACATTATGACGGATCACGACGATATTCCTCAACTTGACTCGAAAGGATTACGCGAATTTGGATTAACAACCGGAGCCATTATTATTGGCTTATTTGGTGTTGTTTTGCCTTTATTACTCGGACATTGGCCGCCGCGAACTTGGCCTTGGGTATTAGGAACCATCCTCATCCTTTGGGCATTAATTTCTCCTAAAACCTTAAATCCGGTGTATCACCTGTGGATGAAATTCGGGTTGTTCATGGGGGCAATTAACAGCAAGATTATTCTCGGTGTCGTCTTTTACGTTATGATAGCTCCGATGGGATTCATTAAACGCCTATTCGGTTCTGATTCGATGCAGCGTCAATTTAACCCTAATCTCTCAACCTATCGGGTTGCGAGTAAAGTCAGACCTAAAGAAAGTATGGAGCGACCGTTCTAGTGTTTGAAGCAACATTAGATTTTTTAAAAGACATTTGGGCGTTCATGAGAGAACGCAAAAAGTATTGGTTATTGCCTCTAATTATTACATTGGTTTTATTAGGGGCGTTGATTGTTCTCAGTCACGGTTCTGCGATCGCACCCTTTATTTATACCTTGTTTTAAACGATGGGGCAGTGGAAGGCATGGGCAGTAAATCTAGGGCTGGCTTTAAGTAGTTTAGTCCTAGGGATTGCCATCGGAGAAATCGGTTTAAGATTAGCCAAAATTGAGGGACTAAAAAAACTTCCTGAACCCGGTCATGCAGTTTTTTCTCCCTCCTTTTTTACTCAATCTGATCCGGATCGAGGCTGGTCAAATCGACCCGGAGCAAAAGGATGGTGGCAGTATGAAGGGGAATCCTACGTTGAAATTAATAGCGATGGATTAAGGGATAAAGACTATGCGATCGCTAAACCTAAAAATACTTTTCGGATTGCAGTTTTAGGGGATTCTTTTACCTTAGCCTCCCAAGTTCCTCCTAACAGTAACTATACTTCAGTTTTAGAAAAAACCTTGGGTAATTGTGCGAAATTCAAGGGAAAAAATATTGAAGTTCTCAATTTTGGAGTGGATGGCTATGGAACTGCCCAAGAATTAATTACCCTGCGAGAAAAAGTTGAGAAATATAACCCGGATTTAGTGATTGTTGCCTTTTTTATTGGGAATGATGTTATTGATAATTCTCGCAAATTAGAAGACAACTATTATCGACCGTTTTTTGTGTATAAAAATGGTCAGCTAGAGCCGGATTTTTCCTTCCGCAACTTACCTATGGGCTATAGTAACCGCTATTTAATTACAACGGTTGATCATCTTCCTGATTGGTTAGTGAACCATTCTCGAATTTTACAAGTTGCCAAAAAAGCTGAACTAGAATATCGCAAAAACAATTTAGTTAAACACTCAAATCAGTTAAGTGTAACGACTTTTCGAGAACCTCAAGATTCTGACTGGAAAGAAGCTTGGCAAATTACTGAAGATCTCCTCAAATTAATGGCTCAGGAAGTCAAAGACAAAGGAGCTAAATTTTTATTAATGGTGATTGCTGATCCGATGCAAGTTCATCAAGATGAAGCCACAAGACAATTTTTTAAAGTTTCCAATAAAATCGACAATTTATATTATCCTAATGAACGATTAAAAGCAATCGGAAAACACAACAATTTTCCAGTCTTAGATCTCGCTCCCGATTTTCAAGCTTATGCTAAACAAAATCAAGTTTGCTTACATGGATTTGAAAAAAATAATACCCTTTGTGGGGGACATTGGAATTCCAAAGGACATCACTTAGCCGCAGAATTAATTACAAATCAATTGTGTAAAACTGATAACGGATTATGAAATTTTTGAAATCTTTAATTTTAAATACGAGCTTAGTTTTTGGCAGTTTAATTTTAGCGGTTATTTTGGGTGAAATAGCCTTGCGAGTAGCAGGAATTAAATATCCGCCGCCCCTTCCTCCAGACTCGGAAGCGTTAGCTTATACGGCAAAAGATCCTTATCGGGGTTGGTCGCCTCGACCCAATGCTAAAACCGTTTGGCGGGGAGAAGGAGAAGCGTCAGAATTAAAAATGAATGGGTTTGGAATGCGCGATTATGAACGAACCTTAGAAAAGCCAGCCAATAGTTATCGAGTTGCAATTTTAGGGGATTCTTTTATGGAAGCGTTACAAGTTCCCCTGGAAAAAACCGCCGCCTCGGTAATGCAATCTCAACTCAAAAGTTGTCCTGTTTTAAAAGGCAAAACCGTTGAAGTTTTAAATTTTTCTGTTCAAGGTTATGGAACTGCTCAAGAGTTAATGACATGGCGACATCATGCTCAACAATTTTCACCGGATTTAGTGATTTTAGGGTTCTATCCGGGTAACGATATTAGAAATAATTATCGTCCCTTAGAGCATGATCATTTACGTCCCTATTTTGTAGAAAAAAATGGTCAACTTGTGGAAGATTTATCGTTTAGAACCTTAAATCCTGCCAGTCTTGAACGAGATTATTATATGTTCTCAAAACTGGATCAATTGCCTTATGAATTAATCGCTAATTCTCGAATTTTACAACTGATTCGACAAGCAGAAATCGAATCTAAACGTCGTCAATTACAAAAAGATTATGAACAAACCGATATTAATTTTTATAAAGAACCTCCCGATCAAAACTGGCAACAAGCTTGGAAGATTACAGAACAATTAGTAACCTTACTGAAAAATGAAGTGACGGCAAAAGGCAAGGATTTTATGGTGGTAATGGTGAGTGATTCCTTTCAAGTTCAACCTGACCCTAAAAAACGTCAGAAATTTATGGAAGCTCATCAAATTCAGGATATTTTTTATCCTGATAAACGAATTTATGCCCTCGGACAACGAGAAGGATTTCCGGTTTTCCGACTCGCAGAACCCTTACAAAAGCAAGCCGAAAAAACAGGAGTTTGCTTACATGGATTTAAAAATGCTGAAGCTTGTGGCGGACATTGGAACCTTCAAGGAAATCGCCTCGTCGGGGAATTAATGGCAAGTGAAGTCTGTCAACGGCTGATGCGCCAATCCCCAAGCACTCAAAAATAAAATCAAAAGGAAATGGGGATGAATTTATTATATAATAAACCTTTATTCCCTCAAAAAACACTTGATTTTTCTCTTTTAACATTCTCGATCTTACCATGAAAAATTTTAAATTCTTTCCTAAAGCCAAAGAAGGTATAAAAATTGCGTTAATTAACTTAGTTGTATTATTCGTTTTTTTAGAAATGGGTTCCTTAATTTTTTATTATTTTAAACATCAAAAACTTTATTATACCCGTGACCGTTCAGAGGATGTTCAAAATCTAGGAATTAATTTAGAAGGAGTTAGAGTTAACGAATCTGTCGTTGAACGATTACATCCGTATTTTGGATATGTTCAAAAACCAGGGCCGGATTTTAGACCGGGATTTAAGTATAATAATTATGGGTTTATTTCTCCCTACGATTATCCCTACAAAAAAACTAATCCTAATCAAGTGATTGTTGGGGTGTTAGGAGGTTCTGTTGCATCTAACTATTCTATTTATGAAATCCAAAATAGAATTTTAGAAACCAAACTCCAAAAATTACCTCAATTTAAAGATAAAGAATTAATTATTATATCCTTAGCGATTGGAGGTTATAAACAGCCTCAACAGCTAATCACATTAAATTATATGCTATCTTTGGGGCAAAAATTTGATTTCGTAATTAATATTGATGGCTTTAATGAAGTTGCCTTAGCGAGTATTAATAATCAACAAAAATTGAGTTTTGCGATGCCCAGCGCATCCCATGTTCAAGCCTTAACAGGTTTAGCCAATAACAGCCTATCTACAAAAGCTCTACAAGCTTTATTAAGCATTAAAGATAATAAACCAAAACTCAGAAATGCGTTAGAAACTTTAAAAAATTGTCCCTTAGCTTCCTGTCATGTTGTGATGTCTTTGTATGTTCAAAAATTAGTTGACAATTATCGTCGGGATGTCGCCCGCTTTGAACGGTATCGTCAGCAACCGTCTGAGGATGGTAGTGCAGAAAGTGTGATTTATTTTTATATGGAAGATCACGTTTTACCCGATGCTGAAGTGTTCCAAGACATTACCAATAATTGGGCTGAAACTTCGATTTTAATTCATCAAGTTTTAGCTGCCAATAATATTCCTTATTTTCATATTTTACAACCAAATCAGTATTATCCGACAAAGCGAGTCTTTAGCGAAGCTGAAAAGAAAATTGCCTTTAGTGAGGATAGTCCTTATAAAGATTCTATTAAAAAAGGGTATCCTTTCTTATTAAAAAAAGTCGATGAACTGAAAGCTAATAAAATCCATTTTTTTAATGGGGTATCTATTCTCGATAATGTTCAAGAACCCGTTTATATTGATAATTGTTGTCATTTTAATAAACCTGGGGAGAAGATTTTATCAAATTTTGTTGCTGATTCCCTGTTTAATGTCTTCAAAAATAAGCCAAATCCCTAGGAATGGGTTTTGTAACCTCTGTACTCATTCAAGCTTAAAACCTCGACTTTAACCCTTAAACCAGATACACCATTATTCTCCTTCCAGCCCAATTTAGGGAAAACTGGGAGGATTTTCGTGATTTTAGCTATTTTTCCTGATTCTCTAAGCTTTCCTAACCTTCCGTTGATTTAGGATGATTCTATAAGTCTAATTGTAACAATATTGAATAAAAGGATTTCCCTACATCGGTTTTGGATCTAAAATTAGTTCAGGAGAGAGAAATTTATCTTAGGCTGTTTAAAAGCAACCAGAAAAAATATTTTTTGGGATTACAGGGAGAGGGATTCATGAACATATTTAATAAAATTTTAAATAAAATTGGTTGGATTCCCTTGCTGACAGGAACCGGAATTTCTGCCGCAACGCTTTTACTGTGGTCTAGTTTAATCACTCAAGAACGTCATCAAATTCAACAATTATTACATCAAGAAGCTGTAACAGTTGAACTGATTATTTATAATCAAATAACGTCTCGGATACAAGGTTTAGAACGCATGGTTGTTCGTTGGGAAGTGCGAGGCGGTATCCCCAAAAATGAATGGGAAAGTGATGCTAAAAATTATTTTGAAGATTACGGAGGTTTTCAAGCAATTCAGTGGGTTGATTCTAAATTTAACGTTCGTTGGATTTATCCTCTCAAAGGGAATGAAGCGGCTCTTAATTTTAATTTAGAGCATGATATTTTGCATCATCCCAGCTTAGAAAGAGCCTTGAATAGTAATCAAACCGCTCTTACTCCAGCGATTACTTTAGTTCAAGGAAGTGAGGGATTTGTAGCTTATTTGCCAATTTTTAACCGAAAAAACAATAAATTTCAGGGGTTTATAGTGGGTGTGCTTCAAGTTAAATCTTTAATGAATTTAATTTTAAAATCAGAAAATTTAAAATATTATATTGTTGATATCTTACAAAATAACGAAATTATTTATCGATACCAAACTAACCCATTAATTCACCCAATTCAGCAAAAATATATCAAGAAATTAGACCTCTATGGTACGGAATTTGACCTTGTTATTATAGGCAGTTCCGAACTGATTCAACTGATTAAATCGCCTCTGCAAATGGTAATTTTATGGGGAGGCTTTATGATGGCGTTGAGTTTAACTTTAACATTATATTTTGCCCGCAGTTCTCTACGGAAATCTCGACAACTAGAAGAAATTAATCAAAAATTAATTCAACAAATTTGTAAAGAAGAAGCCACTCGTCAAATTTTGGAAGAAACAACAACCTTGCAAGAAGCTATTCTGAATAGTGCTAATTATACCATTCTTTCAACAACCATTGATGGGACTATTCGCACCTTCAATAAAACCGCAGAACAGTTATTAGGTTATTCTGCTGAAGCAATTATTGGGCAGAAAACTCCTGAAATTATTCATGACCCAGAAGAAGTTAAGCACCGAGCTTTGTTACTGTCTCAAGAATTAGGAACTACTATCGAGCTAGGTTTTGAAGTATTGGTAGCAAAAGCTTTACAAGGAGATATTGATGAGCGAGAATGGTCATATCTTCGTCAAGATGGTTCTCGATTTCCGGTGTTAGTTTCGATTACTTCTTTACGAAATCAAGAGGGGGAAATTACTGGATTTTTAGCCATTGGTAACGATATTACGGAACGAAAACGCTCCGAGGAAGCGTTACAAAAAACCTTACGCGAGTTAGCGTTTCATAAATTTGCTCTTGATCAAGCGGCTATTGTTTCGATGACCGATGGTAAAGGAAATATTACTTATGTTAATGAACGGTTTTGTAAAATATCTGGCTATTCCAAAGACGAATTAATCAGTCATACCCACCGCGTGGTTAATTCTCATTATCATCCGTCAGAATTTTTTGCTCATCTATGGTCAACCATTCACCAAGGAAAGGTTTGGCAAGGGGAAATCAAAAATCAATGTAAATCCGGTCAATTTTATTGGGTAGATACTACTATTGTCCCCTTTTTAGATATTGCCAATAATCCCTTTCAATATTTAGCGATTCATTTTGATATTACTCAAATCAAAGAAGCTGAGGAGCAATTAAAACAACAAATTAAACAAGCGATTTTGTTGAAAACAATTACTGAGGAAATTCGCCAAAGTTTAAATACAAAACGGATTGTTGAAACAACCGCCCAACTTCTGGGTCAAACCTTTGAGGTAAATCGATGTTTAATTCATACCTATCTTGAACCTCCGGTTTCAGAACTGCCAGTTGTGGCTGAATATCTGGTTGGAGGTTATCCCACTTTAATGGGAGTTAAAATTTCGATTCAGGAAAATCTCTATACCGAACAATTAATTATTCAAGATCAAGCAATGGCTACATCTAATGTTTATACAGATCCTTTATTAGCAACACTTAAAGTTTTCTGTCGTCATATTAAGTTAAAATCGGTTTTAGCCGTGCGGACATCCTATAAAGGGAAACCGAATGGTGTAATTACATTACATCAATGTGATCGGTTTCGAGATTGGACAGAAGATGAAATTGAACTCTTAGAAGCCGTTGCTGCTCAAGTCGGAATTGCCTTAGCCCAAGGTAAAATTTTAGAGCAAGAAATCCGCCAAGGAGAGCAACTGTCTCAACAAAATTTAGCCCTAGAAAAAGCCAAAGCTGAAGCCGAAGCTGCTAATCGGGCTAAAAGTGAATTTTTAGCCATGATGAGTCATGAAATTCGCACTCCCTTAAATGCTGTGATTGGGATGACTGGATTATTATTAGATATGAATCTAACTGATCAACAACACGAATTTGTAGAAACAATTCGCACCAGTAGTGATACCTTACTCATGGTTATTAATGATATTCTTGATTTTTCTAAAATTGAATCAGGTCAACTGGATTTAGAAAAACATCCCTTCAATCTTCGCAATTGTGTTGAAGAAGCCTTAGATTTAGTTGCCTCTATTGCCCATCATAAAAATTTAGAATTAGCTTATTTAATTACACCGTCTACTCCGACAACTCTCATCGGAGATGTGACTCGAATTCGCCAAATTATAGTAAATTTATTGAGTAATGCGGTTAAATTTACTGAAACGGGAGAAGTGATTATTTCGATTGATGCTGAATTGATTGAAGAGGAAAACTCCACTCATTTCTATGAACTTCATTTTGCCATTAAAGATACCGGAATTGGTATTCCTGAAGAACGGAGAGAACGATTATTTAAACCCTTTAGCCAAGTTGATTCCTCGATGACTCGCCGTTATGGAGGAACCGGATTAGGATTAGTGATTAGTAAACGTTTATGTGAAATGATGCAGGGTAAAATTTGGGTAGAAAGTACCCTTAATGTTGGGTCTACTTTTCATGTGAAGGTGATTCTTCAATCAGACCCCAATGCCTCGATATCTGATGTCGAAAAAGTATCTCTCGATTTATCTCATAAACAATTATTAATTGTGGATGATAATGCCACTAATCGTCAAATTCTTACCCTACAAGCCCAATCTTGGGGAATGGAAGTACAAGCGGTTGAATCAGGTTTAGAAGCGTTAACCTTGTTAGTTCAAAACACGGCTTTTGATTTAATCATTATTGATATGCAAATGCCACAAATGGATGGTTTAAGTTTAGCAAACTGTATTCATGCGTTGCCAAATACTCAACATTTATCCCTGATATTATTAAGTTCTGTTGGTAATTTTTTACCCCAAGATGTTGCCACTCAACACTTATTTGCAGCGAGCTTAACAAAACCGATTAAACAATCTCAACTCTATAATACTTTGGCTCAGGTTTTAACCCATAAACAAACACCAGTACAGCCTTTTCCAACCTTGACTCCCCTATACCCACCTTTAGCAGAAACCCTATCTTTAAGGATTTTGTTAGTGGAAGATGTGCCTGTAAATCAAATGGTTGCTCTGAAAATGTTACAACGTTTAGGGTATCGGGCAGATGTTGCCAATAACGGTTTAGAAGCCATCGACTCCCTACAGCGTCAACCCTATGATCTTGTTTTCATGGATGTACAAATGCCCGAACTTGATGGTTTAGAAACGACTCGCTATATTTGTAAAGAATGGCCGACGGTTTCTCGTCCTTGGATTATTGCTATGACAGCCCATGCGATGCAAGGAGATCAAGAAGAATGTCTGAATGCAGGGATGAATGATTATATTAGTAAACCCATTCGGATGACTACATTAATAGAAGCCTTGGAACGTTATAAAACCAGTAGAATCACCGTCCCTAACTCTGAGGTTTCATCCCAGAAAAAAAACGATGTCCCTGGTCATCTGTCCCTGGTTACGAAAGACTATTTATTGCCACAAATTCACAACCCCATAGTTGATCATTGCCTTGATCAAGAGACAATTAATAGTTTAAGATTAATGGCAGGAGAAGATGCCGATGTCATGTTAGTTGAGGTATTTAACAGTTACTTAGAAGATGCTCCTCAACGTTTACAAGCGATACAAGAAGCCATTACAAATCAAGGGGCTTTGGCACTACAAAAATCGGCTCACGCGCTGAAGTCTTTAAGTGTTACCGTAGGAGCAGTACACCTGGCTGAACTAGCTGGAGAATTAGAGGTTAAGGGACGTACAGGTTCAGTGGGTAGTGTTCAATCGTTAATGGAGCAGTTAGTCCAAGAATACGAACAAGTTAAAGTTGCATTGCAGGATGAAATAACCCGAATACAATGAAATGACTCATTCTAAATTTGAACCCACCCATCCCGTTATTTTAATTGTTGATGACGAGAAAACCCTCCGTTTAGTGTTGCGTCGAGCTATGGAACGGGAAGGATATCGTTTAATGGAAGCTGCGACTGGAGAAGAATGTTTAGAGATTTGTCAACAGTTTAGGCCGGATATTATTCTCTTAGATGCTATGATGCCGGGAATTGATGGATTTAGCTGTTGTCAGGAGTTAAAACACCGTTTAGGAGAGAATTGCCCTCCGATTTTAATGATTACCATATTGGAAGATCAAGCCTCCGTTGATTTAGCATTTGAAGTAGGAGCAACGGATTATATTACTAAACCTATTCATTGGGCTGTATTACGTCAACGAGTGCGCCGAATTCTTCAAAGTTGTTGGGTGATGGCAGAACTGAAACATCAAATTGAACGGGAACGATTATTAACAGCCCAATTAGAAGAAACTAATCAAAAATTAGAACAGGCAAATCAAGAGTTACAACGGTTAGCATTAATAGATGGATTAACTCAAATTTCTAACCGTCGCTGTTTTGATGATTATTTACAACAAGAATGGAAACGGTTAAAACGGGAACAATTACCTTTATCTTTAATTTTATGTGACCTCGATTTTTTTAAAGCTTATAATGATACTTATGGTCATCAAGCTGGAGATGAATGTTTAAAAGCAGTGGCTTATATTTTAACAGAATGTGTTTATCGTCCGGCGGATTTAGTTGCTCGTTATGGAGGAGAAGAATTTGCCCTAATTTTACCCAATACAACGACAGAGGGAGCCCTTGAAGTTGCTCAACGAGTCAGAAAATTAGTCAAAGAAAAAATGATTATTCATCAAGGTTCAATTGTTGAACCTTATTTAACGTTAAGTTTAGGAATTACAACGGTTATTCCCCATCCTGAAGCCTCTATTGAGCAGTTAATTGCGACTGCTGATAAAGCCTTATATCAAGCTAAAGTCAGGGGTAGAAATCGGATAGAAATCAATGATTTAATAGAAATAAATAGGGAGTAGAATACAAAATTTTTCTATAATTTTTAATCTTCAATTCGCTCTAAAGCTGCTAATTCAGACCGACGTTGCTTTAATTCAAACTCTAATTGTTGAATTTCTTGCAATAATTGTTGTCTTCTTTTTTCTCCAGAATTTTGCTGTCGAATAAAATAAGCATCGATTTCAGGCCATAATTGTACTCCCCAATCTTTACTAGCGGTTCTTAACTCATTGAGGACTTCTACACTTCCATCGGGTTCTAAGATAAATAACGTATATAATCGTTCAGTCCCATTCTGTTTTTGTTTTTTCTTTTCACAAAATAAGTATAATCCCGGTTGTTGTGTGGATAATTGATCACATTGATTCACAAAACCGCCTAGAATAGAATAGCCATCGGTGCGACTTTTATCTAAACCTTCGACTAATTTACACCAATTTCCAGTTTTGATTAAAAATCGACTTTGCCAAAATCCAGGCGCATTAAAAAATGCTTCTCTTAAATTGACTAAAATAGCTTGACTCATCATTAAAAAGAATTAAGACTTTGAACAGTTTGTTGATAAAATTCTTCTAAAGCTTGTACACAACTTTTATCCTCATAGAGTTTTTCTATATTCTGTTTAATTTTTTCTTGAATGGCTAATCTCCAGTCTGGATTTAAACCCAACTCAATTGCTATTTTAATATATTCTTCTCGATTTTTGGCAATAGTTTCTGTAATTCCTAATCGGTGTAATATTCCCATAGATTGACGACTTCTCATCCATTTTCCCTCACAAGTAACCAGAGGAAGACCACAGGATAAACTATCTAAAGTTGTTAAAAATCCCGTAAATTGAATGGAATCTAAGCCAATATCCGCTAGGGTATTTAATTGCAAATAATCCTCTTTATCTAAACGAGGTAAAATAATACAATATTCATCAATGTCTAAACTCGCTTTAGCAAATATCCGTTTTAACCGTTGTCTAAACTTTTCGGTAATAGCAGGATTCCAATGGGCTAAAAACACAAATTGAGCCGATTTAACTTGTTTTGATATTTCTACTAATAACTTATCAAAATCAGGCAAATACTTAAATAAAGATTGACAGGATAAATACAAAACTGCATCTTGTTTTAATCCGAAATTTAAACGGTTTTTTAGAGTTTCTGGTGACAGATATTTAGAATAATTAATCCCTAAATTAGGTAAACGAATTAACCGTTCTGAATAATGATTTTCAGCATCTTCAGGTTCTAATAATTCAGCCGAAATAAAATAATCAATTGTTGGTAAACCTGTTGTTACTGGATGTCCCCAGGCGGCACATTGAATTGGTGCTAATCGTAACCCCGCGATTTGGGTAAGTTGGGGACACATCCCAATATCTAAAAAAACAATAATATCTAATTCATCTGCTAAAATTTGTTCAACAATTGTCTCTAAATTGCTATTAATATGATAAAATTGATCACTATAAAGATCAAATAAATCTGTAATTTGATCGGCTTCTTCTCCCGTAAAATAACAATAAATTTCAAATTGACTGCGATCGCAATCTCTCAACCATCCTAAAAATACTAATCCCACCGTATGCCAAGTTAAATGGGGAGAAATATATCCTATTTTTATTTTTTGATCAGACTTTAAAGGTGGTAAAGATAAAGGGTTTGCCCATTCAGGATAATTCGCTTTCATTACCTGATGAACCCATTTTCCATACTGTTGTTGTAACTCTAAATCATTATATCCTTGATATTGTAAATAAAAATGAGTTCCCCTGCCAATAGCCGTTAACGCTTGTTGTCTTACCTCTAATTGTTCTAAATCTGTTTCTGCAATTAAGGAAGTTAATTCTTGAGTAAACAATTGACGGTATGCTTCAACTTCTTCAAACTGATTATATAAAATCGGAAGTAAAGATTGTTTAGCCAATTTAACAGCAATCTGATTGGGAAATCGAACAACTGCTTGTTGAGCTATTTGCAAAGCGTTCTGAGTCTCTCCTAAATTTTGCCAAGCTGAAATTAAAGCCAAATACAATTCCATCTCATCAGGGAATCGTTGTAAACCTTGTTCATAAATATTAACTGCTTTTTCCCATTGTTCTAACCTTTGGTAACAATTTCCTAATTTTAAATAAATCTCAACCTTTCCCTCAGAATTCTGTAAAATAGTATGATAAAATTGAATTGCTGTTTCATACCGATGTTGAGATTCTGCCGCTAACCCAAAATATAAATTAGCACTCTCTGTATTTTGGTGAACCGTTAACACTAATCCCATCTGATATAATAAATCAGAATCATGGGGATGAAGATTTAACCCAGTTTGATAAAGTGCGATCGCATCGTCATATTGATTTTTTCCTAAGAAAAGATTCCCTAATTTTAAATAACCAGTGACTTGATAGGGTTGTCGTTCAATAGCCTTTTGATAATATAATTCAGCCGATTCTAACTCCCCCAATTCCGCCCAAACATCCCCCAATTTTAGACAGCCCTCACTGGCATCAGCATCTAACTCAATTCCCGTTTGATAAGCTAGAATTGCTTCTGTAATATTCCCCAGTTTCTCCCAAATTAAACTCAAACGATAATAGTGATAACCTTGAGTTCCCTCTAATCTTAAACAACAGTCCAAAGCATCCAACGCAGCATCATATTGAGCGAGATCAAAATAAACCCTCGATAACCCATCCCATCCCTCAACTTGATTTTCATCTAATTCTAAAAGCTGCTGATACTTTGCTTCAGCCTCCTGAAGATATCCAGCCTGTTCCAATGCCAACGCCTCAGCATATAAGCGTTGATTCTTAATCGTTAATCCCTGATCATTCATATAGCGCTATATCAAAAAATAATAGGGTGCGTAAGCCCATAGCACACGCACCAATCAATAATTAAGAACGTCTGGGACGGATTTGATTTCCTTGGGGTCGAGGACGAGTCCCCGGTCGGTTCATAAGGGGTCGATTTCCCAAAGGTCGATTTCCCAGAGGTCGGTTCATTTGGGGTCGATTTCCTTGGGGACGCACTCCCGGTCTGTTGGACACCTGAGCCAACAACTCGTTAGAAGCCAGTTCATCCAACGTCAGCGCCGCCGTTTGACGAATTTGACGATCACTATTTTGGAGGGCTGCTGTCACCCCGGTAATTGCCGACGCCTGAATATTCCCCAAAGCAAACGCAGCCCTGGCTCGAACCCCCATATCCTGATCATTCAAAGCGTCTTTCAACGCGGGAACCGCCGCAGACCCCATGCGCTTCAACGCAATTGCCGCCGCCAGTCGCACTTCCTCATCGGAGTCTTTTAAGGCCTGAATTAACGGAGGAATGGCATCCGTCGCCTCTGAACCCACAATTCCTAACCCAAAGGCTGCCCCCTGACGCACGGCAGTATCAGGAGCCTTTAATGCTAACGTTAACTCGTGAACCTCTTGCTGTAAGCTTTCTGGAGATGCTGTACCAATTTGTTTCAGGGCGACCGCAACATCCATGCGAACCGCAGATACGGGATCTTTCAAGGCTGATAGCAACGCCGGAATGGCATCGACCCCCTCACGACCCATCGCCCCTAATGCAAAGGCGGCACCCCGGCGAATACTTTCCTGGTCATCGGTTAGAGCTTCAACCAAAATCGGAATAGCCGGAGAACCCAAGGTTTTTAAGGTTTTAATTGCCTCTAAACGGTTTTGTCGGTTGGTATCGGTCAATTTTTGCAATTGATCAATTACTTCCGTTGTGGCTGTGACTTGAGTTTGGGCTTTTCCGGCAAATAATAACATTATTGATAAACATAATAATGCTAATTTTGAGGAACGAAACCCATTAAATTTGGGATTGGTTTCCATAAAAAAAATCCTGGGTTTTGGGTTATATAGCAATCGAAGTATAAGTTAGGACATCAACCAGGTTTCAAACTCTTAAACAAGTCTTTCCTCTCTGTTCCCTGTTCCCTGTTCCCTGCTACAAATTAAAGTCAAAATTGTTACTAAAAACAAAATCCAAATCGAGAGATAATTGAGCAGGTAAGAACCCATCATTAATCACAACACCCAAAATTCGCCCATCTAATAATTCTACGATGATATCATTCAATCCATCGCCATTGAGATCATTGTCTTGGGGTAACAAATCAAAGCGATCTCGAAGTAAGGAATTAGGATCAATCGCTGTTCCTATTGGTACTGCAATTTTATCTCCATTTAACACGCTAGTTCCAGCTTCAAATTGTCGAATTTCATCGACATCTCGCACCAGAAAACTCGCTTCACCAGGGTCAAAAATCAAAGTATCCAGTCCTAAACCTCCCGTTAAGGTATCAACACCTGCATCCCCGTCTACAATATCATTTCCAACATCTCCAAACAGGAGATCATTATTTTCGTCACCATAGAGGGTATCATTGCCTTGACCTCCGTAAAGGGAATCAGCATTTAATCCCCCTTCTTGGGTATCATTGCCTAAATTTCCGAAGATTAAATCATTATTAGCTCCAGCAAACATTCGATCATTATCTTGACCTCCAAATAAGGTATCAAATCCATTCGATGAAACCAGAGTATCATTTCCTTGATTCCCATTTACTAAGAGATTATCGCTGAGATTAACGCCTTGTAAATTATCATTTCCTGCCAATAATAGGATGCCATCTCGATAGGCTGAAACTTGGCCCGAAGATAAGACAATATTATCATCTTGAGGGGTTCCTAATAGTGCAAATAAGCCGGGAACAGTGCTGGGGGTCAGAAAATTAGCCATAGTTAAAACAGTCCTAAATCTTGAATTGTTGAGTGATCTCCGGTGATTTTAACACAGTCAAAAATTATTAGCCAGATTCTCTAGTCATCCTATTTGATGTGTGTTAAATTTTATCAAAAAAGGGAATAAAGACAAGATTTCTGGTTGTTTCATAGACGTTTTCAAGAATTACAACTCCTAGAACAATGGTTATATCGACTTTTTGGGGCTTAACTTCTAATAGTAATTCAGGAGATAGAGAGGGTTATTCCTGATCCCTCTCTACCCAGAGGAAGAGGCAAAATGATTACAGAGGGTGATATTAAATCGGTCAACTTTTTCTATTTTTATGGGGTTTAGGGTTGACTTGAATACCCAGACAGTGCAATTCTAGCAATTGTTCCGCCATTGAGTTGAAAGGTTTATCAATCTTTATAATTTTTACCTGAATAATTTCTATTATTTAAAATGAAATCATAGATCAAGAAGGCTTGCTTACGATAAATCGGTGGAAAAAAATCATAATCAGGATGAGAGTAAATTTTATGATAAAAGTTGAGATCCATTGCTTGATCTTGCTGCATATTCTCATAGGTTTTTTGGTGAATATGGAGACGAAAATAAGATAAGGTTTCTTCCACAAAGCCGACTTTAAACTGTCCTAATATTCTCCACCATAAATCTAAATCAACTAACTGATTTAATTGCGGGTCAAAACCTGTGATGATTTCAAAGATTGATTTCCGTAATAATACGGTACTGGGTTCCCCAATTTTATTAATAGGATGTTCCCATAAATTGGGATCGTTGAGGAGTTCTATTCCCCATTGAATCAAGTTTAAATTTGACCAACTTTGATGTAAATTAGCAAAATCTTGATACACGGCTATTAAATCTAAATCGATATTCTCTTGATTTAGAAAAAACATTTTTCTGGGTGAAAATACTAATCCAATATCCGGGTCAGTTTCTGCTAAAGTTACCATTTTTTCAATACAATTCGGAAGTAAAATATCATCTTGATAGAGAAATTTAATATATTTCCCTTGAGAGTGTTCAATACAAAAATTACTATTTTGGGCAAGTCCGAGCGGGTTATGGGTTAAAATAGAAATAGGAATGGTGGTTTGTTCTTGAAAGGATTGAGCGATCGCCACAGTTTGATCGAGGGAATTGTCATCAGAAATAATTAATTCAATTGCAGAATAGGTTTGAGATAAAACACTAGAAATCGCTTCAGCAATAAATTGTTCTCCATTATAAGTAGGGATGCAAACACTAACTAAAGATGATTCTTGAACTTTTAACCTTTGACTTTCTGATTTCAAAAAATCATTTATTTTAAGTTCATATATTTTTTGATTCAGATGACAAAATTTGTCATGGTTTTGATTGTTTTTAAATTGAAATTTCCAATTAAACGGTTTTATTGAATTTTCTTCTAAAATAATCTCTGTTTCCCAAATTGATTTTCTAAAAATTCCTTGAATTTCTGGTTTTTCACCTAGATTCAAATACTCTAAATCCCATTTTTCATTACTATAAACTCCCCAAATTTCTAACTGGCTATCTAAAATTTTAATCGCTTCCTGCAATCCTTCACAGAAAAATACTACTGGATATTGTATCCAAATAATATACTCACTTTTTGCTTTTGAAATTGCTTGGTTAAAAATAGTTTCTGCGGTTTGGGAAGGTTCAAACCCCAAAAATTGATGACCTTGCAATTCTAAATACTTGAGAATATCTTCTAACTCAAAACTCAATAAATTGACATTACCTACACCTAAAATAATAATTTCATAATCCACCTCCATCGTGTATTCTAAATCTGTAATAAAATCCAATAAAAAATCCCTCTGTTTCCAGTAGGGAATAATAACAGATAGTTTAATTTTTGCTATCTCTAAATTTTCTTGCATAATGCTTTAGAATAACGGTTGACTGTTGACAGTTGGGTGCGCCACACTTACGCACACCCAACCACCTTTTATTTTAATTTCGCCGGAGTCCTATAGGGGCCTGTTCTCAAAGCCGTCGCCAAGGCATTATTATCTTGTCTGAGGGCTTCATAAAAGAAAAATATCTCTCCCTTTACCCCTTTAAATCGATTGTAATCAATGGCTTTTAATAAGTCATCCGTCGTAATACAATAGGAACCAATTTTTGCTAAAATTCCTGGAGAAAGTTTAGGTAATTGCCAATCTCTAAACTGAACATCCACCAATTGATCCACTAACCCTTTATAACTCCAAAAATTGCGCCGATATAATTGAGGATGAATCCAATCGACTAAATCTTGATCAATCCAGGCAATATAATCTTGTAAATATTCATCTAAACCCCATTTATAAATACTCGGAGCCATTGAAATTAATAAATGCGGTTTAATCGCTTTCACTTCTCGACGTAAACGAACTAAAAAATCGGTTAAAATATTGGCTCGCCATTGTACCCATTGCGGATCTTTAGAATAGCTGGGTGGTTGACGGCTAAATTCTGCCCGATAACGAGCAACCGTTTTTGCATCATAGCCTCCTTCCGAAGGCATTGCGGGCATCCGGTCATCCCCTTGAATCCCATCAATATCGTATTTTCTAACAACCTCTAAAACCAAACTAAGAACGAAATCCTGCACGTCTGGGTCAAAAGCATTCATCCATTCAAAGCCATTTTTAACAACTAATCCTCCGGTAGAATTAATACCTGACCAACTCGGTTTTTGAGCGAGAATTCTACCGCCATTTTGTTGATAAGAACTAGCAAATCCAAATTCAAACCAAGGAATGACTTTTAACCCCACTCGATGAGCTTCCTCAATCACCTCTTGCAGGGGGTCACGTCCCTTAACATAGAAATCGATTTCTACACCAAAGGCTTGAGCCATGACTTGACTGCGATACAACGTCACGCCCTTATTCCAAACCACCGGAAATACAACATTAAAGCCCGTTTCCGCCAAAAACTCCATCGCTTCTGCAATGGTCTGTCGAGAAAACATGACTCGACTATCAGTATTCGTTAACCAGACACCACGAACTTCCATAGAATCTCCTACATAATCGCACTTTATCTTAATAGTCAGGTTTTTCGGGATACTGATTGAGTAATCAGCACTTTTAACCTGCCTCAGAGCTAACAGAATTGAAAAAACCTACCTTGCCTAGTTAAGTTTTCAGCTATTATGTTTAACTAAGAGGCAATTTTAACGGATCGAGGTGAAAAGATAAGTTTTCCCAAATCCTAGCCCAGATGAACCCCCTAGAACCGGTCAAGACGGCAATAGTGCCTAGCTTGTCAGCGATTAGGAAGAACGGGTTGTTAGGGTTTGAGGATTCAAACTGCTTTTATGAATATCCCAAATCAACAGCGATGGAGGAATCTCTTTCGGGGTAGACATCTAGCCCGTTACACTCGTCTGAAATCTACATTAGACTCAAGCTTCGTCAATTTATCGAGTTTTGGCTTATCCCTAAAAAATCCGGGTCAACCCTTCGCTACAACTGCTCTGCATTTGCGCTCTTGTGTTGTTTTTGAGAGTTTGGGGAATGTTCCACTTCAGCCACAGGATTATTTTCAGAAATTTTGTTTAGCAATCGTTTGGAGATTAATTGAACAATACACTCGGATTGCGGGTGACACGAGTTAAGCTGAACTCACTCTATGATCAGCCGTTCACCTGGATAAAGCCGAGGAGCAAAGCCCGATACAATTAAATTCCGATCAAGAATTTATACTCAAGATCATTCGGGCTAAGTGATCCATAATAACCAACCAAAAACCTTTGGTTTTTTCTAACATCTCAACGTCTATTTTGCATTGTTTTCCGTTGCCATGAACTGCACTAAAAGCGATTCAGGGTGAATTTCCACGATTAACACATTAAACTAAATCGTTCATTTTTTATGAAGGCCAGTGAAATTATCGATGCCCATAAGTTGTTAACGCGATATGCCACAGGAGAAAGGAATTTTAGTGCTGCTAATCTCATAGCGGCAAGCCTAAAAGACGTTAAGCTCAATCGCATTAACCTCAGTAATGCTACGTTACAAGGCTCCAATTTATCTCGCGCTCGATTGATTGGAGCGAACCTGAATGGTGCTGATTTGAGTCAAGTTAACCTCTCAATGGCCGTTTTAGTTGAAGCTAATCTCAGTGGTGCCAGTCTGACCGATACCATTTTAC
Organism: Planktothrix tepida PCC 9214; assembly: GCF_900009145.1. Lineage (NCBI taxonomy): Bacteria > Bacillati > Cyanobacteriota > Cyanophyceae > Oscillatoriales > Microcoleaceae > Planktothrix > Planktothrix tepida. The sequence continues at coordinate 516,237 of NZ_LN889813.1, read as the reverse complement.
GCCATGCTGACTTAAGTGGTGTCTTATTGAGTGGGGCAATTTTATCTCATAGTGATTTGACGGGGGCTAATCTGACCTCTGCCAGTTTAATTTCAGCTTGTCTGCTCAACGGTTGTAAACTAACCGATGCGATTTTGGTGGGGGCAACCCTGAGCCGAGCTATTTTAAGCGGTGCTGATTTAAGTGGGGCTAATTTAACCCGAACAATTCTAAGTGAAGTCGATCTCAGTGGTGCGAATTTAACGGGAGCTAAATTTGTACGATCGCATCTCAACCGAGCGAACCTCAGTGGTGCTAATCTGGTGAATGCAGATTTCAGCGAAGCCAGTTTGCGAGAAGCTAATCTGGGTGTTGCTAATTTAACGGGGGTTAACTTACAAGGGGCTGATTTAAGTGGCGCGAACTTAAACGGAGCCAACCTCAATGGAAGCCATCTCCAGGATGCGAATCTCCAAAATACAAATTTAAACGGTTTGAGCTTACATAACGCCGATTTGAGACACGCCGACTTGACTCAAGCCAATTTACGCGGAGCAAATCTCAGTGGCGCAAACTTAGAAGGCGCGACCCTTTTAGAAGCCGACTTGCGGGGGGCTAACCTCAGTCATGCCAACCTGACCGGGGCTGGACTCCTGTTGACCTCTCTCAAGGGAGCTAATTTAACCGGGGCTAACCTCTGTGAAACCAACCTGATCGGCGCGAGTCTGGGTATTGGTAATCTAAACGAAGCGACCTTGGAAGGAGCGATTCTTCCCAATGGAGCCACCTATTCTTAAGGATTAAATTTTTGCACAAATTCTCAAAATGTATGATATGATAGTCAAGTTTGAGACACTATAGGGTGGAGGTAAAACCACACAGAATGAAACAATTGGGAACTCATCTGGTCGTTGACGCTTGGCAGTGTCCCGCAGAACTTCTGAACGATCCTGAACGCATCCGCCGCGCGATGCTTGATGCAATTTCTGCTGGAGGGGCTACCCTCATCGACTTATGTGTACACCAGTTTAGTCCTCACGGAGTAACTGCAACAGCAACCTTAGCTGAATCTCACATTGCTATACACACTTGGCCAGAACTGGGATATTTCGCTGCTGACTTGTTCTTTTGTGGAAAAGGAAATCCTCAGCGAGCCATTAAATTTCTAGAAACCGCGCTTCAAGCCAAACAGGTAAGATTCCGGGAATTTAAACGCGGTTATGAACCCGAAGACACTGAAATTCCAGATTCAATTAGTGAAGAATCCTTAGCAACTTTAGTTGAGACTGGAACTCGCGGTTAAAACCCGTCCATCGGTCATCGGAATGAAATCAAGATAGGTTTTGTTCTTCGTCCTTTCGTTAGTTTTGGCATCTCCTCAAAATTGAGTTGAAGAATCCTTAAACTTAACACAGAAGTAACATTTCCTGTCTTAAACCTTCGTTACAGTCACACAGTGAAGTGACTCATTCTTTGAAAGTTGCATCAACATTCACAACTTCAAACTCGATATTGGCGGAGGGTTTTCCTTCCGCCAATGTTTGTTTAATTCAACATTCATAAAAAAATAGATGGGAGTGTGGAAACAAGCGTGTCTTCAGACAACAGAGGAAACACGATGCAGGGGAAGTTATGCCCCTAGAGATATTGAATTATGTTAACATGAAGAAGCTGTGCGAGACGTTCCTGTCAAATAGACTCTTAAGCCGTGTGCGGTGAAAGTCGCTCTTCACGGTTCTGAATGGGAGTCGGAGGTTGCAAAGCCTCCCTCGACCCCTAATATATACTCTACTCTAGTTTGAGTGTTTCAACCCTGTTGAGTTAATATGAGACGTAGAACCAAAATGGCACCTGCTAAACCTTCACTCTTTAATTACACAGCTTTAGCAGTGATTGGCGGGGTACTGATTCTGGGAATTGGGATTGGGATTGCAATTAGTTCCACAACCACCTTAACCCCAGAAAACGTCGCCTCCAGTCAATTTATTGACCGCAATGCACCGAGTACCGAAACCTGTATTAAATTTGGTGCAAGTGCGATGGTAACGGATCTGCGTGTCTTTGTCACCCTCAACCCCTTCAATGTTTATGTAACGCAACCGAAACTACAACCGGGATGTGTTCTCCGCACGAGTAACTGGGCAATTTTAAAACAACGGAATCTCCTGAATAATCAGCAAGAGCGAGATTGTAAACAACGGATGAATACCTTTGGATTTACGGGAGATTTAGAAAGTAATCCCACGATTAACTGTATTTATCAAAATGATAGTGCAGCTAACCTGTTTATTAACCAACCTGGGGCTGTTCCCGCACCTAGCCGACCAGAAACAGAACGATTTTAGCACTGTTGGGTTTCCGGTTTTGGTTTTCTAACAGATTTTAAGATTAAATCCATGTTTTTTAGCGACGCGCTTGTGGAGCCTTTTGGCAGATACAGGTGCGTTTTTGCTTTATATTGTCTAGCTTCAGGAATGGTACTTTTACAATAAAACGTTAATCATGTTTATGGGTCAAATATTGGGGAGAAAAAGACGATAGGATTCGCTATCTAACAGAATCCTGAAACCCAGCCACATCAGCACAAAGGGAAAAATCTTACTAGCATAACGGCTTAGTACAACCGCAATACCCGGTTGACGAGTCAGATTATAGGACATAAATAACCAGCAACAAACAATGAAATAGCAAACAGGTATAATCACAGCAAGACTTTGGATGCTGCTACTCGCAAATAAGGGGATATAGATCCCTAAATTGTTACCCCCGTTGGAAATGGTAACTGCGGAAACACTATAGGTTTGCCGATCTCGGATTACGTCCCATAGCGATCGCTTTCGAGAATCAAATCCTCGATATCTAGCGTTTATTTTCAGATTCGTTGATTTATCTTCCGTTGAATCATCCTTATTCAGGTTGAGTAAATTATTAAGACCAATAAGGATCGGTAAAATTCCCAGTAAGCCGATCCAAGCTGAGTCAATTACCAACCCCAGGAAAAAACCAATCAAACTAGCGCTTACCAATACGGTAAATCCGATAAGCTCACCAACCACAATATGTTTAGGACGAAACGTTCGATTAACCTCACTGAAGAAACCCGTCAAATAAATATTGTCATCAAATGTTGTTGCTACAGCAACAGCTAGGCCAATTTTAATTGTGGTCATTAACCAATCCATCAGCATCCCTCATCAACACCTATGCGCTCACCGAAACCCTAGATCGCTTAAATTAAGCAATCAAGCCCCCAATATCCAGAAATTAGAAGATTTGCGTAAGTTCTAATAATATAGAAATAGCCATTAAAAGTCTAAGATTTTGGTTGTATTCTATTATGCGATGGGCTATCTATTCCAATCATAAATTATTTTTATGGAAATAAGTTAAATAATAAAGATTTAAGCTTTCTGCCCTTTCAGGGTGGCTTGATCAGGGGAGCAAAATCAATCTAGCCATTCATATTTTGTCCTATTTGCTAAAGTGATACTTTGACTTTAATCTCCTATTTTCAATTCATCCGGCTATGTCCATAAAATATATTTATCGAAGGGGTTATTATGATTAGCTATTGGCTTGATCTTTTGTCTAAACTCAGGGATCAAAATATCTTAAGATCACGGAGGATTATTTTGCCTAGATCGGTTGTCTCTCGGTTTATTCTGCGATTTGGTATTGGTGTTATCTCAAGTTTGGTTTTAAGTCTAGGGTTTAATCCTCATCTGATTGCTGCTCCTGAATCTGGCTATATACTTTCCTCCCCAATCAGTCAGGCGAGTCCAGCCAATCCGGTTAATTCCCCCAAAAACTCAACCCTTCGGTTAGGGGAAACCGTGGGACTATTTGTGGGGGGTATCATTTTCTGTATCCTTTTGGATCGCTGGTTTTCTAACCGTTCTGCTCACGCGGGTAACACACCCTTAGCTCAACAAGCGCGACGACTTAAACAACTTAAAATCGGGTATCCAGAGGGGATGACCAATTTTGAGGTTCTCCGCAGTCAAGGCTTCTTGGAAGCACGTTTACGACCCTTTGGGCTGATTGTGACCTGGACAAGCTTTTTATCAGCTTCTTCCCTGATTGAAGCCCTGAGTAACGGGACAATTGATTTCTGTGGGGGGGGTGGTACAGCCAGTATCTTCTCCCAAGCCGCAGATCATGTGTTTGTGCGGGTAGCCAAAGAAAAATATACATCCCCTAAAGGTCAAGCGATTCTAGTCCCAGAAAATTCACCCATTCAGACCCTTGCTGACCTCAAGGGTAAGAAGATAGCCTTTGATAAAGGCTCCAGTGCCCATTATGTGTTGATCCGAGCGTTAGCAAAAGTAGGACTCCATTTTAGCGACATTGAACCCGTTTATCTGACGCAGCCACAGGCGCTCCTCCTATTCCGACAAGGGGAAGTTGATGCTTGGGTGGTTTGGGTTCCCTATACACCCACTCAAACCCGAAGTTCTTACCCAGGACGTTCGATTGCAGACCTAGAGAGCATCTTTGGTGACAAAGCCTCTTTAGAAGTTCCAACTTATTACTACGCAATTCCAGAGCTAGTCCGCGACTATCCTGATCTGCTAAAAGTAATATTAGAAGAAGTCAATGAAGCTGGAGCTTGGGCGAAAAAACAGGAATTAGAAGTCGCTCAACGATTGGTGGATCAGCACGAAATCGATCCATCCATCCTAGAAACGTTGCAGAAACATAGTGCTGAACGCGCCATTATCCCCATTGACGAACAATCGCTGAATGCCCTACAGCATCAAGCTAATCTGTTTAGAGATTTAGATCTAATTCCAGAGCGGGTGAATGTGAAAGATGGAACCTACAGTTTGCAGACTAAACAAAACTGGACGTATTAATCCACCACCTCAAACTCACCCCCCCCAGGGCTGTTTCATGTTTGAAAATTATAGCCTACTTTTCCGCCATAATTCTCAAACATGATAGCTATTTTCCGAAGAATTAATATTTGCTATAATGGCGATATAATATTAATTAGTTTAACTGCGTCTTCAAAATCGTCTAAATTTAAAGCCAGTGCTGTTTTAAGAATATCTTGATTAACAGCACAAACTTCTAATAAACTATCTAAAATAATATTAGTATCTAGTAATATCCTCATTTGAGATACTTCTCCGTTAAACTTTCATCTTTTAATCTTTCTACATCCTCATCAGTTAATTCAATGTTATCCGTTTTTAAACTTCCTCGCAAACGTTCCCAAACTCCATCAGGAATATCAGGACGAGGACGCAATTCTTGAGACAATGAATGAATAATAGGCTCTACCAGTAATAACCGTTCATGAACGGAAAGTTGATAAGCAGCATTTTTTAATTCTTGTAAATTCATGGTTGATTTTTCCTGTGTATTTATTCAATTATATCTAATTCAATTTTGAACCTGTGTATAAACAGATTCAACCCTGAATTTTTAGATCATCTTCAGAACAAATACCACCACAAATTTGAAATCTAACTATTGATTCACTAAGAAGAAATTGGGAGTTGTGAGATCTTGGGTTAACTGAATTGAAATCATTTGACCCGGTTGTAAGGTAGTGGGTGAGGGGGATGTTCCCAGACCAATTCCTGCACCTGCAATTGCACCGACTAAGGCTCCAATTCCCGTAAATCCACTGACTAGAAATCCCGCTAAACTTCCCGCACCCGTCCCAATTCCCACTCGTTCAGGACTGACTTCTAAAGACCCTGGAATCCAGTTAGATTGACCTTGAATTGGGATGCTGCGACCGTCTAAATTAATGGCTTGAGCAATAAATCGACTGCCTTTTGTGGTGGTTTCAAATTCTCCTACAATTGGCGTATCCGGTGGAACAATATAATTGCCCAAACTATCAACAATTCCCCCTTGCAATAACAACACATCCTGACGTTCTGAACGACGAGTTAGACGGACTTGATCTTTCGTGGGATAGAGTAACGTTAAGGTGGTTCCCGTGGGGAGCAAAATTGCCGACGGGCTAGGATTAAAATAGGATTGCGGTGTCCCTGGCGGTATCGAGGGAGGTAACGGTTGACCAAAGGGAACCGCTTGGGGGAGAGATCCTGTTCTATTGAATTGAGCATTGGGTGCAACAACGACTACTGTTTCAGAAACGGGAACCGGAGGAGGATAACCCGGTGTTTGAGGGACAAACACCACGGTCTGAGAAGGTGGCGGAGGGGGTGTCATCGTCGGAAGCACCTGCACTTGAGTCGGCTGGTTAACGGGAACCTGCACAATCTCTAAGCGGGAGTCTCTCGTCGGTTGAGGGTTAGGTAAAGCCGTCTGTCTAGGGTCGTATTGACGGACAGAATATTGAGGCGGTTTAGGGGGTTCTGGCGGTTTAACCGTTGCAGAGGTTCGAGGAGTTGTCGAGGGTGCTACCTGTGTCGGAGTTGAAGTTGTTTGGGGTTGAGTCGTCGCAACATTTGTGGAAGTGGGGGGTTCTTCTGAAGGTAAGGTTTGCAGCGTCGGACGCAATACCCAAAGATTATCAATGCCAATTTGTCGTAAATCTAACGCTTCCGCATCAACACTGATACCGGGTACAAACTCAACGACTAATTGAGCTTGTTTCGGTTTTGTCTGCATTAAACTAACTTGACGCACAACGCCAGTTTCATAGCTTTCTGTAATCTTAACTTTAACTTCTGTATTCGGTAGGTCAAGGACTAGACGAGGGGGAAGATTATAAACGGATAATTGCGGTTTACTCCCCGATGGTAGTTCAACCTCGACAGTTCCAGTATTGGGATCAATTTTCCAATCTCCTAAAACAGCCGCCTGTACCGCTAAGGGGTAAGCCGTTGTAATAGCCACAGCAGCGACAAGACTAGAAGTTCTCAACAGCAGACTCCCATACAACGCGGGTACATCGGAGGCGACTAACGTTTGTACAGTTTGCTTAAATTGTTGCTTGAAGTTTTGCGCTTGCATGGTTGTTGCATGAAAACTCTAGTTTATGCAAGTTTTATTAGCACGTTTAAGGGCAAAATGCAAGTATAGACGTGCTATGGGTCTAAAATTGTAGATGACTGAAACCCCCATGAAACTGATTCAGAAATGGAAACGATTAAGCTCCTATTTTGTTTTTAATCATCCTTGGTGCAGAATTCGACGCGATAGCGTTGAGCTACCAAATGGAACCATTATTGATGATTTTTTTATTCATGTTCGACCGGATATTGCCTTAGTTTTACCCATTACAGAACAACAGGAAATTGTGTTTGTGCGTCAATATCGTCATGGCGTTGAACAAATTTTATTAGAATTACCCGCAGGCGCATTTAATCCCGAAAAGGAAACTCCCGAAGCAGCGGCGTTAAGAGAATTAACGGAAGAAACAGGTTATATTGCAGAGTCTATTGTTAAACTGGCAACGTTATATGATAATCCCGTTAAAGATACCAACTCAGTGCATTTATTTTTAGCCAATTCTGTTAAATTGTTATCCGTAACTTCCCTGGATATCACAGAAGAAATTGAAGTCGTTTTGATTCCGATAGAAGCGGTATTGCCAAAAATTCAAACCGGAGAAATTTGTGTTGCGGGTTCGGTGGCTGCTGTATGTTTGGGTTTAAGTTATTTACAGAAAAATAGCTAGGGTCATTAAAAACCTTTTAAATTGAATCAACGATTAACCTAGCTTTTTTCAGGAAAAATCTCAAAATTGTATCTTCATTGGCAATAATATCAGTTCTGGCTGTCATCCCCGGACGAATTAAACATTGCTGCTCACCGTTATTTAGTTTAAAATCTTCCGGTTGAATGATAACTTCATAAACACTATTATTCGTCTGAATTGAATTGATTAAAGAGGCGTTATCTGTTGTAGAATTAATTGGGGAAACATCCGGTGAAATTGATTGAATTTTGCCGGGGAGAACCCCAAAATCGGGATAAGGACACCCCTCTATCCGAATATAAGCATCCTGTCCTATTTTAAGATGATCTCGCTCTTGAGAAGGAACAGAAGCTTTTAGCACCAAAGAAGCTTTATTAGGAACAATTTGGGCAATAATATCCCCAGGACGTACCACTTGACCGGAATTGCGGAGATTGAGTTGATAAATTGTTCCGGTCACTGGAGCAGAAACAACAGTATCTTTGAGTTGAGTTTCAAGCTGTTGAAGTTGTAAAGTATCTTGATTAATTTGATTTTGAATTCCAATTTTTTGCTGAATCAGTCTTTCCTTTTCTTGATTAAATTGCTCAAGGTTTGCTTGACCCATTGCTCGTTGTTGAGCCACTTTTTCCTCAGCCATTTTTACCGTTGCATGACTAGGATTAAGTTTGGCTTTTGCACCATCCCATCTCGCCTTTGCTGCTGCAATTCCTTGGTATTGGCTCTGGATAACTTGCTTTTCGGCTTCAATAACAGCGTGTTGAGCTTCTAACGCTTGTTCTTGTCGGGCTACTTCTAATTGAGCTTCTTCTAATTTATCTTGAGAAATAGCTCCGGTTTCCGCTAAAGGTTGATAGCGTTCTTGTCTATTTTTAGCAACGTTTAAAGCTGCTTGAATTGACATTAAATTAGCTTCGGCTGATTTTAAATCGGCTTGTGCTTTTTGCCACTCCTCCTGAGATTGTTTGAAATTAGCTTCAGCTTCATTGACTTCAGACAGGGTTGTGGCTTGTAGATTTTGATAGTCCCGTTGGGTATAATTCAGTTCAGATTCTGTTAAGGAAACCGTGCGGTTAGCTTGTTGTTGTTCAAAAGCAGTTTGAGAATTTAAAGCGGTAATTTGAGCATTAATTTGAGCAATTTGTTCTTGATTCTGTTGAATATTATCTTGGAATTGCTTTTTTTGAGTTTGTAATTTAGAATCATCAATATAAGCGATCGCATCTCCTTGATGAATCACCTGATTTTGCTTCACTTTAATGCTTTGAATGGTTCCTTCTTTGGCAACTTGAACAATACTCAGTTCTCCAGAAGGTCGTACAGTCGCAGGAGCTTTAATCGTAATTTTGTATCGAGTTACAGCCGCAAGAATAAAAGCTAAAATCACCGTTCCTACAATTCCTAAACCTCCTAATGTTGTCCATAAACTAATGGGAGGTAGAAACTCATCACTGCGAACTGGACGGAGAAATTCTGAGGATGATGTACCGAACATAAAGAGCAAAAATGAATAAATAAAAAGCCAGAACGACAAATTAAATCATAAAGGAATAAAAACCCTTTTTTGAAGCACACCTCAGATTAATCCAGAGAATTTGAGGTGTGCTAGTAATCAGTTAAAACTCATTTATTTTTGGGTTATGGGGAAGTTAACAGTCTGACTGGGCTTAGTATTCAGCACAGCGGCATTCACTGCCAAGTTAACATTTTTCAGAACGTTTTGTATATCAACATCAACTAAATCGTTGTCTTGACCACCCGCGACGGCTTCTAATTCTAAATCAGAGAGTTCTACAAATAAAGCTTTAGATTGGTTCATGATGTTTTGATTTCCGTTACTTGTGTTAATAGGAACACCTTGCTTCTTGAGATTTATCAATCAGCATTATTAGCGTTTCTTGACATTCATTGGAACATTAATCTAAGGATTTATCATCTTTCAACAGGAATAAAGCTACTGTTTAAAATCAATCCATATTTTATATCTTTAGCTAGATTAACTCATCTAAAACATCTTAACGAACTCAAAAAAATAAATAATATAAAACCTTTTATAGATGATATATGAAATAAAATTATATTGCATTCAACTACCACGCAAACACAAGAAATCAATCTCCAGAAAGAGGCATAAATCCAATTTTTAATTATGATAATATCTGAAACAGATTCAACAATTTTTACAATTCAATTAGTAATTTTAAATTACTCCTTTTGACTTATCTCTTATGAAGACAACTTGTGTTTTACAACATAGTCAAGAAGATTGTGGCGCTGCTTGTCTCGCTTCAATTACTAAATATTATGGGCGAAATTTGACCCTAAATCGGATTCGAGAAGCCGTGGGGACGGGACAACTGGGAACAACATTACTCGGTCTTAAACGGGGGTCTGAAGCCTTGGGTTTTAATGCAAGAGGAGGTAGAGCTTCAGAGGAGCTTTTAGAACAACTGAATCAAATTCCTTTACCTGCAATTATTCACTGGCGAGGTTCCCATTGGGTAGTTTTGTATGGTAAAAAAGGCGGAAAATATATTCTTGCTGACCCTGCTTTAGGTATTCGTTATTTATCTCGTCAAGACCTTTTAGAGAGTTGGGGTAATGGCTTAATGCTATTATTAGAACCGGACTCTGCCCGATTTTTTGCCCAACCGGATGAGACGGTTAATCACTTTGGGCGTTTTTTGAAACCTGTTTGGACTTATCGAACGATTCTAGGGGAAGCATTTCTAATTAATTTAGTTTTAGGTGTGCTTTCTCTGGCTTATCCTTTTTTTATTCAACTGTTAACTGATGAAGTCTTAGTTCGGGGAGATTTACAGTTATTAAATACCTTAGTGATTGCGATCGCAATCATGAACCTAATTAGTAGTATTTTACGACTCATCCAATCTAATTTAATTGCTCATTTTGCTCAACGACTACAATTAGGATTAGTTTTAGATTTTTGCCGAGTTATATTACGTTTACCCTTACCTTATTATGAATCCCATCGAAGCGGTGAAGTTATTAGCCGTTTGCGTGATATTCAAGAAATTAATCAGTTAGTATCTCAAATTGCTGTTAATCTTCCCAGTCAATTTGTAATTGCGGCTGTTTCCCTAGGGTTTATGCTATTTTATAGCACAAAACTTACATTAAGTGCCGGAATATTCGCCTTAATTATGACTTTATCTGTTCTTGTTTTTCTGCCTTATTTACAGCAAAAAACTCGTAGTGTTTTAGTTTTAGAAGCGGAAAATCAAGGAGTTTTAGTAGAAACCTTTAAAGGCGCATTAACCCTGAAAGCAACAACCGCAGCCCCGCAATTTTGGGAGGAATTTCAAAGCCGCTTTGGACGGTTAGCCCATCAAATGTTTCGGTTAATGCAAATTAGCATTATTAATACTGCATTTTCAGGATTAATTTTAAGTTTAGGGAGCGTTATTTTGCTTTGGTTAGGAAGTCGTTTAGTCATCAGTAAAGAATTAACAATCGGTCAATTATTAGCCTTTAATAGTATGAATGGCAATTTTCTCACCTTTATTGCTACAGGAATTGGTTTTGTAGATGAGTTTTATCGGGCAAAAACGGCAACCCAACGGTTAACAGAAGTCATTGATAGTACCCCAGAGAACCTCTTAGATTTTAAAAAACAATTTGTTAAAATTCCCCCTGATGCTGAGATTCTCTGTAGAGATCTAAACTTTTATCATGTCGGTAGAATTAATTTATTAGAAAACTTTTCTGTTAAGATTCCAGGGGGTCAAGTTATTGCTTTAATTGGTAAATCAGGCTGTGGTAAAAGTACCTTAGCTAAACTAATTTCCGGGTTATATCAACCTCAATCAGGTAATATCCAAATTGATTTTTATAACCTGCAAGATTTATCCTTAGACAGTCTCAGACAACAAATTGTTTTAGTTCCCCAAGAAGCTCATTTTTGGAGTCGTTCAATTTTAGATAATTTCCGGTTAGCGGCTCCTCAAGCAACCTTTGAACAGATTGTTAGAGCTTGCCAAATTACAGGAGCTTCAGAATTTATTAACCAAATTCCTGATAAATATCAAACAATTTTAGGTGAATTTGGAGCAAATATTTCTGGGGGACAACGGCAGAGATTAGCCTTGGCTAGAGCCATTGTTAATGATCCTCCCATCTTAATATTAGACGAATCCACTGGCTCCCTTGATCCCGTAAGCGAAGTTGAAATTTTAGATAAACTGTTAGCAGTTCGACAAGGGAAAACAACGATTATAATTAGTCATCGTCCTCGAATTATTGAGCGTGCAGATTGGATTATTTTAATAGAAAATGGGAAACTCAAAATGCAAGGGTACTTAAAGGATTTACGCTCTAAATCTGGGGAACATTTAGGATTTTTAACTCCTTAATCGACAGATATCCTTTATTGAGGATGATCCTAGATTACAGAGTAAAGTCTATCGTAATGGGGATTACCCTTGGAAAGTTATGGTTTATGCTCAGATTGGAATGGTAATAATTAATCAGCAAAAGCAATGAACAATAGAGCAAAAATATACACTCTATATTTTGCAATTGAAAATTTGATACTTTCGATTAATGAGATTGCCAATCATCCGGGAAATTTGGCTAAATCTGACAATCAAGAAATATTTAATACAATATTTGCCGAAGCCAAACGTCAATATTATCGCCTAAAAAAGTCCGAAAAAAGTAAAATATTAATCATTAAATTTCATGCTGAAAGGGCATTAGAGAAGCTAACATCAAGAATAGAAAATTACCTCGGTGAGTTAGAAGATGATAACTTAGAGTTAATTTATTCCCTATGGATTACTTTAGATTTCGCCTTGAGTAGATATTTCCTCGTTAAAGTGGATAAATCTAACCTAATTCATGAAATAGAAGATAGATTAAGATTTGGATATCAAAAATATTTGTCAATGTCTAAATCATTCCAATCTAAATTTGAGCGGTCAAATCTTCCTAAAACAGCTAATGGTAAGCGATAAAAACTTCACGCCGTTCAAACTGACCTATGATTGTGAAGTCGTGCAAGTGTCCTCCCTATCTATCAATAAAAAATTAGATCCTATTTTTATAATATTATTCATCCCGCTTCATAATTCACTCTACCGCCACAACAATTTTAGTCTATTATATACTCATAAACCCGCCTAAGTTGTGATCAACTCAGACAGGTTTTGTTTCTGTATAATTGTGTTTTAAAATCAACCTAACGTTTACGCTCTCAGACCGCTCTGATGAAGGGTTTAGCCTTCCCTTGACCGTAATAAAGTGGAGGAAGCGATAAAAACTCCACACCGTTTAAGCTGACCTATAATTGTACCGTTCGCATCCCTGACAGTTCGCTCTCCTTGGGTTTGCAACAATGGAACACAGCGGCATAACTTCCATCCGGTACTTACCTTATACTCTTAATTTAACGTTTAATCTCAGTATGATCATCTAGCTTATGAAATAAGTCGTTCTCATCATTTAGATTTAGCTTAAAAAGAATAGTATCCTCACAAAGATAGAATCTGGTATTCAAGGTAAAATTAAAGATAAAAATTGAAATCCCCCATCCGAAGATAGGGGACTTTGAGTCAGCGATAGTCATCTGTATATAAGATGACAGAACATAAGCTTTATTTTCATCTGGCTATAGGAATAACTGGGAAAAATCCTTAATCTTTCCTAAGAAGGATGATAAAAATCTGAGCCGAGGTCAGGTTTTCCTTTATTGTAGAGTATAGAATCAAACCTCAAAATGCTCAGTTTGCTGTTTCCTAAATTATGAGAAAAATACGGTTGTTTATCTCGTCAAGTTTAGATGGATACATTGCGAGAACATCAGGCGAAATCGATTGGTTATTCACCGATGCAGATTATGGTTATACGGAATTTTATGATCAAAAATATAGCTAAATATGACTTTTTGTTGTATTCTTTTGGATGTTCTATCAGTTTGTATCCTATATGTAGGGTGCGTAAGCATAGTGCACGCACCAACTCCAAATTAACCCATGCTGTAAAAAAAATCGGGAGCGATCGCTATTTGATTTTACTCCAATATTTGCTCTACTCCCGTTACGGGTTTATAAAATATTAAAAATGGTTCTAAACACATCCAAATTTGCTAAAATTGCATAAGCAACTAACGCCCCACCGACACCCCCAACTAAAAATCCCCCTGCATATTCATGCCATCCTTCTGATGTTTTTAACGCTTCGGGAGGGTTCGGTGCAGTAACCGTTGCTAGGGGTTCCGGGGGATCACTGGCTGCATATAAAGAAATCGCAAAAGTGGAGATTAAAATGGTACTAATTGTTGCAAATAATCCCGCCATTAAACCTACTGCTGTATCTCGTAAAGGATTAAAAGTTACAAAGGGGCCTAATAACCAATAACCATGAGCTAAACCCACTTCTAACCCCCGACGTTGGGGTGATAAACCTTTACGATAAGCGGGTAAATTATTAATAAATGCTTTGGTAAAGGCAGAAGAATTAATCGGGGTTGCTAAATTACCAATTTGCGGATCATCATAAGGTGCATGAACCACTTCACGGTTGCGGGGATCACCTGGGCGATCATTAGAACGTTGAATATTTTCTACGATTTGAACCATAATCTTTGATTCCGTAATTTTATAGGATTACCTAAACCCAATTTAGAGGAATTTAGCCCTTAATTCATCTTCCAGAAGCTATATAAAATAATCTCTCTTGAGTTATAGGTTGTCCCCAAAAAAAAGCATTATACTGAGGTTTTGACAGGATTAACCGAGCGCGGGTTCGAGATCGGTTTGGGAGAGCAAAATTGTGGTTTCAAACCCAATTCTTCCCATATCCGGTACAGGGCCTAATTCCATTTCTACAAGGTAAACCCATCGTCCTGAACTCAAAAAATAATTTTTAATAATTCCCGAACCTCCAATAAAAAAAACCTGTTGATTTTTACAAAATTTAGGAATATCAAAGGAAGTTTTCATTGCACTACCTCATTGGGGAGAGAAGGGTAAAAAGATAAAAAATTGAAATTGACACGCAACATCTGTAAACTGATTCTTCAGTCAACGGTCAAGGAAATTTCAATAAATCCTTTTTAGCAAAATAATATTTAAGTTCAGTCTACCTAAAGTTAAATTTTAGGGGATGAAAACCTCTTTCAAATTAGATAGGACAGGATAATCAATTCGGAAAAAATGATCGCTAGTGGGCTACCTGATAGCTTATGAGCTAGGGATAGGGGTTTTTCGGGATTAAAGGTTCCTGGGGAATGTAAAGTTTTATGTCATTTTTTAACCTTTCTGTCTCTGGGGTTCTCAGTTCTTGTTAGAAATATTTTCAAAAAAATATCCCCCTTTGTCGAGAGATTGGGAGATAATACAAATGTTACCAGTTGATCAAAGCATAGCAAATGACCGAACAAATAGAAAAAATCAAAAAATTAATTGCCACGGCTACCAACCCCAAGCAAAAGGCAATGTATCAGCAAATGTATAAGCAATTGTTGGCTAAGTTGAAATCGGAGACTGAAATAGAAACCGAGCCGGAAGTTGAATCAAAAACTGATGAAGTACAACCAGTAAAATTAGAAGCCGTCAAACCCAAGAAAATAGATGAAGTCCAAGTAGAATCAGAACCTGTTAAACCCAAGAAAATAATTGCACCCAAGGTTAAAGTTGAACCCCAACCCTCAACTGAACTTGAAACTCCCCAGGAACCCAAAGAACCTAAACCTAAAAATGAGTCCCTCTTCCAAGCCATTGGTATTATCAAAGGTGAAGTTAATTTAGGGGATGTGTCTACGATTAAGATAGGAGATAAGGAATATCGGTTATTTTATATTCCCGGTAGACGCCGATTTGCTTACGAAGCCCTGAAAAAAGAAATTGAAGCCACAGGAAACACGACTCAAAGATTAATCGTGTACCCTAAAATTTTACACTTTCCCGGTCGGGATAAACCTTATATTATCGCCTTCCAATTATCAGGGTTTATCTCCTCTCTTCCCACAAAAAAAGAACATCCCTTCAATTCAGAATTAAAAGATTTTGAGTTTAGATTGTGCGGGTTATGGCAATTTATACCCGTTTGCAGAACACCTTGTATCTCAGTCTTTAGAAACTTTACTAAAGATAGATTAGCGTGGATTAAAGAAGCAGAAGCCTCTCGGAAGGTTAAATTCATGAAGGCTACCCATGCGCCACTTTTGTGGAGAGATTCACCCGTAAAACCCTTTCGATTCAATCCTAAACTCGAAAAAGAACAACAAGGTAAAACTTATTTTGTAGAGTTAAAAGCTCGTTTTCTACCCGACAGAGATGTATTTGGATTTGTGGAATTGTTAAGCGAACCCACAGAGGAACGCCCTAACTTTTTTAAAGCCTCTAAAAAAATGAAGGCAGAAGCTTTAAGGGAAGTGGAAGCTAAACGACGGGAAATTGAAAAGGCACCGGATACTGAACCGATTGAAACTGTCACAAATGTTGAAGTTTCTGATACTACCGAAACTTTAACTGCACCGGACAGTCAGGACATCCCAGACAGTCAACCCGTAACGGTGAAGGAGGACAGTCAGGACATCCCAGACAGTCAACCCGTAACGGTGAAGGAGGACAGTCAGGACATCTCAGACAGTCAACAAGCAACGGTGAAGGAGGACAGTCAAAACACTGAAGAGTTGTCATCAGTTGGGTTAGAAGCACTCAACCCGGATGATTTATCTCTTAACCAACTAAAATCAATTGTTCGAGAAAAAATGAACGATGATGATATTAAGAAATTCGGAAAATTGACCAGCAAAACGACCTGGGTTGAAGCCTATCGTCATCTAAATTAATCCCATCCTTAATGGCGTTTGAGTCGCAACTGTGCGAACAGCGCCGTTAAGCCGGGGAATGGTTGCCACAATTGATGAAAAATTCCTTTAGGGAAAAAGTCAAAATTTCTGTGTCAGGTGCTTGTAGAATTGAGGACAAGCTGTAGGCAGCAAGTGTTTAAAACTTAGTGAGGTAATGTATGTCAACGATTCGGAACATTGAAGGTAATCCAGGTGACACTTGGGATGACTTGAGTTGGACAGATATGAATGATGTTGAGCAAGGGTTGTGGGTCACTTTAGGTTGGAATGAAGCGAGTTGGGAAGAAGACTCTGACGCTCCCAATTCTAATGAGAAATATTGGAAGGAATTAACCCAAGCGGAACGTGATGCAGCAACAAAACTTGGTTATAACCAAACTTATTGGGATGAAGATTAAGGGCTACAAAAAGCCCCCCTCTGTATGATTAAATTACTTTCGTGGTGAAGCCCTCTGCCTATGTTGCGGTGGGTTTTCTATTTCAAGAAAATAAGAGTAAATTTGTTATAGAAAATCCGAATCAATTTAAAGTTTGTGTAGTTCAGGTCGATGGATGTGCAATAAAAGAAGGTCGGTGTTGTGATTATCTGGTTATTCCTGATGAACTAGATATCAAAAAGAGATTAGAAATCTATATTGAGCTTAAAGGGTCTAAAATTTTGCACGCCATTGAACAACTAGAAGCAACGATTAAACAACTCTCTGATGATCCAGCCAAACAAGAAAAGGTTTGTATTATTATATCAACCCAATGTCCTCTAGCCACAACTGAAATTCAAAATTTTAAGCGGGATTTCAAAAAGAAATATAATGCTAAATTAGAAGTCAAGAATATAAATTATACTTATTTTTTAAGCTAATATTATTATAGTTAAAATTAGGAATACTGAAATTGTCTGAAATTGAAGCATTAACAGAAAACACTCAAACCCCCTTTGTCCATATTCCGGTACTGAGTCGGGAATTAATTGCTGGGTTAGAAATTCGGGCGGGGGGAGAATATCTGGATGCGACCGTAGGCGGTGGCGGACATAGTTTGTTATTGTTGCAAGCAGCAGAGAATGTTAGATTGACAGCCATTGATCAAGATCAAGATGCGATCGCGGCTGCCCGTGTTAAATTTGAACAAACGGAACCCTCTATACTAGAAAGAGTAAAGTTTTGGCAAGGGAATTTTGCTCAATATAACCCCAAAGGAAAACAATTTGATGGAATTATTGCCGATTTAGGGGTAAGTTCCTATCAGTTTGATCAGCCAGAACGGGGGTTTAGTTTTCGTTATACTGCCCCTTTAGATATGCGGATGAATCAACAACAATCCTTAACCGCGGCGGAGATTATTAACCATTGGGATGAGAAGGAATTAGCGGATATTTTTTATCATTACGGGGAAGAACGGTTATCGAGACGCATTGCTAAACGAATTGTAGAAAAACGGCCGTTTCAAACCACAACAGATTTAGCAAATGCGATCACCAATTGTGTTCCGGGGAGTTATCGTCACGGACGGATTCATCCTGCAACCCGTGTGTTTCAAGCTCTAAGAATTGCGGTGAATCAAGAGTTAACATGTTTAGAAAAATTCTTAGATCAAGCCCAATATTGGTTAAAACCTGGAGGCAGAATTGGGATTATTAGTTTTCATAGTTTAGAAGATAGAATCGTTAAACATCGATTAAAAGATTCTCCGATTTTACAGGTATTAACGAAAAAACCGATTCAACCCCAACCCGATGAACTAAACAATAATCCCCGTTCTCGTTCCGCAAAATTAAGAGTAGCAGAACGAAAGCTGATCGAATTTTAGAAACTTATCTAACCCTTTCTATTCTGAATTATTCTGACATTTCTCCTCTACTGGCTTATGAACATTCTCAAAAAATATTCTTTATTCATTCTTCTCGTCATTGGGATTTTGATCACTCCCGTTTGGACAATCCTAACATCCGCCCAAACCCCCAACACGTTACAAACCCAACTCATCGAATATCGACAAGGCGATACCGTTTTAGAAGGATATTTAGCATACAATTCTTCACAAACTGGGAAACGTCCAGGAGTGTTAGTTGTTCATGAATGGAAAGGGTTAGATGAGTATGCTAAAAGTCGCACGGAACAACTCGCACGCCTCGGTTACGTCGCCTTTGCTGCGGATATTTATGGTAAAGGAATACGACCCCAAACCGCAGAGGAAGCCCGAACTCAAGCCACCCTTTACCGCAGTAACCGGGCGTTATTAAGGGAACGAGTGAATGCTGCTTTAACAGAACTCCAAAAACAACCTCAAACTGATCCTCAAAATTTAGCTGCTATTGGCTATTGTTTTGGAGGAACAACGGTTTTAGAATTAGCAAGAAGTGGCGCAGATATTGATGGGGTTGTGAGTTTTCATGGCGGTTTAGATAGTCCAAATCCCCAGGATGGAAAACAAATTAAAAGCAAAGTTTTAGTGTTACACGGTGCAGATGATCCATTAGTTTCCCCAGAAGATATTATGGCATTTGAGAAGGAAATGAGAGACGGAAATGTGGATTGGCAAATGATCAGTTATGGTAGAACAGTCCATAGTTTCACCAATCCTAAATCAGGAAATGATCCCTCTAAAGGAATAGCTTATAATCCCGATTCTGATCGACGTTCTTTTGAAGCCATGAAACTATTTTTTAACGAAATCTTTTAGATCAACCGGGTTTCTGAATTTAAAAGATTAAAACCGATCTCGTCAGAAACCCGGTTTCTCATCACATAGAAACAGTTATTTTATATCTTCAGAAAGAACAATATAGTTTAAAATTCGTTATAATGCAAGTAAGCACTTACATGATAGTCTATGAATTCTCAGGAGCAGAAAACCGCAGCTACTCGAACTCGCTTATTGAAAGCGGCTTTAGAAGTATTTGCTGAAGCTGGAATTGCGGGAGCCACCACCAAAGAAATTGCGCGTGTGGCGGGAGTCAATGAAGTAACCTTATTTCGTCATTTCCATAGCAAAGAACAGTTACTCGCCTCCGTTGTCCAACACACAATCGCCTTGCAAATGGAAGCGTTAACCCATCAAGAGGAGTGGACACAGGATTTAAAAGAGGATTTAACGCATTATGGGTTGCTTTATAACAAAATGCTCGAAGACCATGAAGCTTTGATTCGCACCTTTATCGGAGAAGCTAAACGCCATCCCCAAGTGGCATCTCGGATTATTGCCGAAGCCACCCAACCCTTGAGAGAAAAGCTACTAACTTACCTCAACAATGCCCAAAACCGGGGTACAGTGCGCTCAGATTTACCCTTAGAACCCTCCGTTGATTTATTTACCGGAATGTTACTGGCGGGAATGCTGCGACGCAATGCGATCCCTCATTTCATCCATTACAGCCGCGAAGAATATATTGAAACCTGTGTCGATCTCTTCGTGCGGGGTATCAGTTTCTTACCAACCGACAACACCTTGATTAGTAGAGAACAGCAAGATGAAATCCAACACTGTTATTGATTCTCACTTAAAAGCAGAACCCGTTGAACATCAGAAGCCTTTATCGCCGGAACAGATTCAAAGCAATGGACATCAACCCCTGGTTGAAAACTTTCCTGTTATTGAGGAAACCCAACCTCCGAAGAAAAACAATCGTCGCTGGGCTTTTTTGTTAGTCGGTGCGATCGCCTTAATCACAGGAGGCGTTTTCGGGAGTCGTTGGTGGCAATATCAAAGCACCCACGCCACAACGGATAACGCCCAAATTGAAGGGCATATTTCTCCCCTCGCCCCCAAAATTGCAGCGACTGTTCAGCAAGTATTGGTTAAAGATGGCGATTATGTAAAAGCGGGTCAACCGTTAGTGATTTTAGAAGATCAAGATTTATTATTAAAAATTCAACAGGAACAAGCCAACCTAAACGCGGCTCAAGCTAAATTACAAAGTGCTAAAGATCAAGTTTCTTTAACGGCGAATACCAATATTAGTCAAGTTGAACAAGCGCAATCCAATTTCAAAGCTCAACAAGCCGATGTTGCCGCCCAACAAACTAACGTTCAGCAAGCTCAATCGGAAGCAGTGGCAGCCCAAGCTTTAGTCCAACAAGCTCAACTCGGTGTTAACGCCGCCCAAGCTCAATTGCAACAAGACCAAGCTAATATTGCCACCCAACGATCTCAAATTCAGGAAGCCGAATTAGGGGTGAATGCTGCTCGTGCGAAAGTTACCCAAGCCGAAGCTGAAGTTACCCGAACTCAACAAGACGTTCAACGGTATCAAACCCTATACAGCCAAAATGTAATTCCGGCTCAACGACTGGAGACAGCCCAAGCTGCGTTTACAGAAGCTGAAGCGAGTTTAACCGTAGCTCAACAAGGCGTTGGACAAGCTCAAGCAACGGTGAATAATGCCCAGTCCAAACTGCAACAAGCTCAAGCTCAAGTGGCTAATAGTCAAGCTCAACTGGCTCAAGCCCAAGCAGCCGTTAAAACCGCCCAAGCGCGACTCCAACAAGCGAATGCTCAAGTCAGTCAAGCCCAAGCTCAGGTGGAAAAATCCTTAGCTCAAGCCAATGCGTCTCAAGCTCAAGTTGCAGAAACCCAAGCCTCCGGTCAGGAAGTGGTGGTACAGCAGGATCAAACCCAACTGGCGTTAGCCCAAATGAAACAGGCGGAAGCCTCCCTCGCCTTAGCTCGTCAACAACTGACCTATACCACCATTACCGCCCCAGTCAGTGGCTATGTCGGTCAACTCACCGCCGAAGTTGGCAAAAAAATTCAACCCGGACAACCGTTGTTAGCTCTGGTTCCCCTGAAGACCGATGACATTTATATTGAAGCGAATTTTAAGGAAACGGAGTTAAAGGATTTACGAGTCGGTGAACCTGCGGATGTGCGAGTGGATGCCTATCCTGGGGAAGTGTTTAGGGCAACGGTGACAGGAATTAGTCCCGCAACGGGGGCTCAGTTTGCTTTGTTACCTCCCGATAATGCCACAGGCAATTTTAACAAAGTTGTGCAATGGGTTCCCGTGCGGTTAGCTTTTGTTCCCAATGCTGACCCGGAACACAAACTTAGGGCGGGTTTGAGCGTGACGGTGAGTGTGGAAACCGCAGGCGGGAGGTAAGAGGAGCAGGGGGAGCAGGGGAGGCAGGGGAAGCAGGGGAGGCAGGGGAGGCAGGGGGAGCAGAGGAAGAATAATGCTACAGCTACCCTCCCTTGCTAACAGTCAATAGCCAACTTTTAGCACCCAAGATCTTTTAGTGCGAGCGTCCTCGCTCGCTATCGGTATCTTTTAACTATATCAATGGATAAATCATTAAATTGTTGTTGTTTTTGTTGGTAATTAATATATGAATCAACCCCAGTATATTACGGGTTATTTGAAGTGGGCGATCGCATTAACTGCGGCTTTAGGAGCTATTTTAGAAGTTATTGATACCAGTATTGTTAACGTTGCCCTTACTCATATGCAAGCCAGTTTAGG
Source organism: Planktothrix tepida PCC 9214 (assembly GCF_900009145.1). NCBI lineage: Bacteria > Bacillati > Cyanobacteriota > Cyanophyceae > Oscillatoriales > Microcoleaceae > Planktothrix > Planktothrix tepida. Next base: position 494,340 of record NZ_LN889813.1, on the reverse strand, counting down.
GGCAACGGTGACAGAAATTGCTTGGGTGGTAACGGGTTATGCGATCGCTAACGTGATTTTAATCCCCTTAACCGCTTGGCTCGGAGATTTTTTCGGTCGAAAAGCTTACTTTATTTTCTCCTTAGTTGGTTTTACCCTGGCATCTATTCTCTGCGGTTTATCTGTTAACTTACCGATGTTAGTTATTTCTCGGATTCTACAAGGGTTGTGTGGCGGGGGGTTACTCGCGAAAGGTCAAGCCATTTTATTCCAAACCTTTCCCCCCCATGAACAAGGCGTTGCCCAAGCGGTGTTCGGCGTTGGAGTCATTGCAGGCCCCGCCATTGGCCCTACTTTAGGAGGATACTTAACAGATACCTTGGGGTGGCGGTGGATTTTCTTTATTAATCTGCCCTTTGGTATTCTAGCAACCTTAATGGCTTGGCTATTTTTACCCAAGGATGAGAACAAATCCAATAACACCAAAGTGGACTGGTGGGGGATTATTCTCTTAACCGTCGCCGTTGGCAGTTTACAAGCGTTATTAGAAGAAGGAGAACAGGAAGATTGGTTTTCATCCAATTTTATTCGGACTTTAGCCATTGCAGCAACGGTGGGAATGGCGTTATTTATTTGGCGGGAACTCACAACCCGAACTCCAGCCGTTGACCTGCGGGTTTTGCGATATCGGTCTTTAAGTGCGGGTAGTATTTACTCAGGAATATTAGGAATGGGACTCTATGGGACGTTATTTGTCGTCCCGATTTTTGCCCAAAGTATTCTTGATTTTTCCGCAACCCAAACGGGATTTTTATTAGCACCAGGGGCGTTATCTTCGGCGGTGGTGATGATTTTATTAGGAAAAATTTCAACGAAAGTTGATGCTCGAATCTTAATTGCGATCGGGGCTATTGGTTCAGCATTAGTCATGTTTGACCTGTCTAATATTAGCCCCCAAACGGGTACAGATCAACTATTTTGGCCGTTAGTAATGCGGGGTGGGGTGACGGTGTTGATGTTTTTGCCTTTGAGTTTAGCCACCTTGGGAGCATTACCCAAACAAGCGGTATCGGCCGGGTCGGGGTTTTATAACTTAACCCGACAATTAGGGGGGAGTGTGGGAATTGCAGCCCTCACCAGTTTGTTAAGTCAGCGAGAAGCCTTCCATCGGGCGGTACTTTTAACTCATCTAACACCCTATGATTTCGCCACCAATGAACGGTTACAAACCCTAACCGCAACATTTCAAAGTAAAGGAATGGATGTCGTTACAGCCCAGCAACAAGCCTTAGCGTCCTTAAGTCAAATAGTAGATACTCAAGCGGCTGTTCTCTCTTTTGCTGATGTTTTTAGGGTGGTAGGGGTTGCGTTTTTATGTTCGTTACCATTATTAATGTTTTTAGGTAAGGGAGGTAAAGGTGCAAAAGCTCCCGCAGCCCATTAAGTTTCCCTCGCCCAGAAATAAATTTCGGGCTAAAAGCTAAAGTTATCTAAAGATAACTCAAAAGTCAACTATTGCATTAACCCGTTTTAACGGGTTTTAGCTTTTAGCCTGAAATTGATTTCAAGGCTTAAAGCTAAAATTGACGCAAATAAGGCATACATCGACCCTACAATGAATTGGCTTTTAATACATTTTTATAACGGATTTAGACTCGCTATAAATTAGTGATCGCTGTTTTTGAAAGATGGCGATCGCTAATTACAACCCGGTTTGCGAATAGGAGAACGTGAGGTAGTCTTTTGTTCTCCTGTTCCAACTCTTGCACTTGTAATACCATTTGATTTTAAAACTTTAACTAAATTATTAGCGTTTTTAGGGTTATAAAAAGATGCTACTTGGATTAAATTATCAGATTCATCTAAATAACTATCACAACAAAATGATTCTTTTATTGTTTTTAGATTTTTGTCACTATAATCAACATACACTGGATACCACATATTAGTTCCCCCAGACGTTTGATCACCACAATAATTCAGTGGGAATTTTAATAAATTCTGATGGTTTATGTTTGTTGTATTTGATTGCCGTGATAATGAATAGATCATTAAATACGTTAGGCAGAATATTGTAACTCCTATCATTAATTTTAAAAAATCAGGGTATGATAAACCCAACTCTGATAAAGAATTATGCTTTTTATTTACTTTTTTTAATTGCATAAATATAAAGTATGTCAAAATTAATTTGCATACTTTACTAAAAAATTGCTTAAAATTATTAAGCATGAATATATTTGCTAAGTCACAACAGTTTAACCATTTAAACGTTCATATTCAGACCAAGCTTCATGTTCAGCATTAATAATAAGGCTTTTACTACTTTCAGCATCCAGATAAGTTTTAACAGATTCTTCTAGCTTAACCACACTGCCAATTGCTGATGTAATAGGGTTTTTATTATACTTTTGAATTGAGCTATTATCGCTTCTAGCCAATGAATTTTCATAATCTCTAGGTTCCATGATTTTACCTCCAAGCATTTAAAAAAATAAGCAATCTGAATTGACAAAGATATCCTGAAAAATTACAACTATGACTTTTCTAATTCTACTCTCATTTTCGTAATTAAAATTTCTTTATATCTATTTTTTACCTCATCAGGATAGCTGGCATACTCTAAGTTACTTATTTCCGAACTAAAAATACGAAAAACATAGCTCATTCTATCTACTTCACCTTGAGTTTTAATTCTGAATATTTCATTATTAATTTCCTCGTTAATTTTTAAGATTTCAATGTTAAGTTCTCTTTCAATTCTGAATATTTCACTATTAATTTTCTCATCCCAATATTCCATGATTTTACCTCCAAGAATTTAAAAAATAAGCAATCTGAATTGACAAAGATATCCTGAAAAATTACAACTATAACTCCTCTAATTCTACTCTCATTTTCGTAATTAAAATTTCTCTATATATATTTTTTACCTCATCAGGATAGCTGGCATACTCTAAGTTACTTATTTCCGAACTAAAAAGGCGAACAACAGCGTTTATTCTATCTAATTTACTTTCACTCTTACTTTTATCATCCATAGGTTCCATAGTTTTACTTGCACGATGTTAACAAGATAATTTAGCCGAACTAAAAAAAATAACATGAAAATTTAGAACGAATCTTTATCTAACGCCACTTTCATATTTCTAAGTAAAGCTTCTTTATACATCTCTTTTACTTCATCAGGATAGCTGGTATACTGTAACTTATCTATTTCAGAACCAAAACGATGAAAAACATCATTCATTCTATCTAATTTACCTTGATTGTTAATTCTGGATACTTCACTTTGAATTTCATCACTAATTCCTGCAAAAGCTGATTGAATTTCACGAAATCCACTCCCAATAACAACAATTAACCCAGTTACTGGACTTGCCAAAACACTACCAATAAGACTAAGAACAATATCTCGCTCTACATTTCCTGGTACAATTGCCCTTCCGTTGCCATCTTGAAATACAACAGGAACTCTTTTGCCAGCTACAGTAATACTAGAATTGTTTGGAATATTCATAAAAAACCTCTCCGTGATAAAAAAAACTATTGCTTTTCTATGGTAGATGCCAAGACAGAAATTACAGCGACTGTAATCAAAATATGACCTATAAATTTAGGTAGAAGTATCATGCTTAGACAGCCTGCAACAATGACTGGAGCAATCACTGCCATCCTAATTTCTTCAGAATTAGCATAACCAGATTTTATCTTGATTCTACTTATGTCAAATTTGACAATCATAGAGATCCAAGGTACACTATCAAAATTATTGCGAATAAAGTGAGCCAACCCCTTTAAAAAAAATTGTGCTGGCCAAATCATAACAATGATAGCTAGAAAACTAATGCAGAATTTTACCACTTTGATTTTCCTCTTCCTCTATTTTTAAGCCTTGATTCTCTGGCGCGGACTTAAGTGGCATTTTAAACATTGATTTTAAATCATTTATTGTATTAATTAACACCGACTTTCTTCGTTCTTTTTTTGCTTTTAACTTCTTAATTTTATCGAATTTAGTCTCAAAAGATTCTTTATACTTATCAAATAAGCTATACACATAGATTTCTGTTACCTCTTCTGGATAGTTTTGATGAGAACTTAGAGCATCTCTAACAGCTTGACCTATCATTTTTGCATCTATATAAAGCTGATGTAAATGTGCTTCTGATATCAGTTCTTGCTCCCAAAGTTCTTTGAAGCGTTCACGGGCTGATTCTTGATATTCGTTTACATCACGATGTATCCGATTAGTAAGTTCTTCTCTCGGTGTCATCCTATTAACCTCTCAATAAGTTTTATTCTTAGTTCTCTTTGATTCTTTCTCTATTAGGATTTCTATATATTAAATTGTTGTGCCTGATACTTACAACTGAAAAAACTCGATTTTCTTCTACCTTGTGTAAAAAAATATTACAAGAAATCCTTAAAAACCCTTGAAAACCCTTGATCATTTAATCCAAAACTAAGTTATAATACCTGAAAGCTTCCCTATACCTAGCTTCTATGAATGTTACAGAAGTGTTAAAAATGGTTGATGAGTTGGCTTTTCAGCAAACAGGAAAGCACCTCAATAACTTACAAAAAAATGTAGTTCGAGGACTTTGGCAAGATCAAAGCTATAGCGAAATAGCAAGTGAGTTAAAGTATAATAGTGAAAATCATATCGGCAATGTTAGCCGTGAACTATATAATATTTTGTCTAAACAGTTAGGAGAAAAGGTGAATAAGTCTAATTTCTGTTGGACAATAGAAAGATGCAGTAATTCATTTAATTTATCTAATTCATCTCAGCAAGTTTTAGGATTAATTAACAGCCATATTAGTCTTTGTTCTAATAATCCTCAAGATTCAACTAAAAATTCTGAGCAAAATTCTTCTAATCAATTTAATCACGATTTAACAATAGCTCCTAAAATAACCTATTTTTACGATCGCACTACCGAACTGAACACCCTATCCCAGTGGTTAATTGATCAAAATACTCGTCTAATCTCAGTTTTAGGCTTAAGTGGTATTGGTAAAACCACCCTAGTTAAACAATTTGTTGACCTGAACTTACAATCCTTTGATATTATTATCTGGAAAAATATCAAACTCTCCCCATCTTTAGATCATATTCTGACTGAACTTTTAACAAGTATTAATCCTGATTCTGTGTTAGCTGACAATAAATTAACTCAAATTTTAAATTTTTTTCGTGATAAAAAATGTTTAATCATCCTCGATGACGTACAGGAATTATTGATTAAAGGGCAATTTGCTGGACACTATCAAAGTGAATATCGAGATTACCAAAACTTTTTTACAATGATCACTGAAACTGAACACAAAAGCAGTTTAATTTTAATCAGTCAGGAAAAATGCCAAGAAATGATATCTTTAGATCAGGAATTATATCCCGTTCAGTGTTTGGAGTTGGACGGGTTACAGGATATTGAAATTCTCAGAAACTATGGTTTACCAGATCAGGAGAATTGGTCAAATCTGATTGAATTGTATGAAGGAAATCCCGCTTATTTAAAAGATATTGCAAGTTTAATTAAAGGAATATTTGGCGGTAAACTCTCTGACTTTTTAACAGAAAATAGTTTAATCATAACAGAAAGTATTAAATCCCGTTTAAACCCAATCTTTGAGCGATTATCTTTAATTGAGCAAGAAATTCTCATAGAAATCAGTCAGGATAATCACCCGGTATCCAGAGAACAGTTAAGAGAACGTTTATCGTTATCGTCAATAGATTTGATTAATGGGTTAGACTCTTTGAACAAACGGTATTTAATCAAAATTATTCAATCAGATCAGATTTTATTTAGCGTATCTCCTGTTATCCAACAATATATTAAAGTTTGCTGTCATCAACAAAACTAATGGATCAGAAACCGGGTTTCTCAACAAAGTTTGATTTGATGCAACTAATCTTAATTAGAAACCCGGTTTCTTGAAGGTTGTGCGATCGCATTCTCTAAGGGGTCAGAAACCGGGTTTCTCAACAAAGTTCGATTTGAGGCGACTAATCTTAATTAGAAACCCGGTTTCTTGAAGGTTGTGCGATCGCATCCCCCACATCCCATTTAACAGGCAAGATGCCTGTTCTACAAATGGCTCAACCCCCTACAGCGCAAGAATTCAGTATTTTTTCACGATTTTTATTAGAACCCTGGATAATAGAGGCGGTAAGATGGATAATACCTGATCTGTTCATCTGGGAGTAGGGAATCGCATGAGTCGGGGAGATGGTCGAAAGCTGAAACTCATGGTCGTCGATGACGAACCAGACAACTTAGATTTGTTGTTTCGGACATTTCGCCGGGACTTCCAAGTGTTCAAGGCCGACAGTGCCCTCAAAGCTCTGCAAATTCTCGACGACGAGGGTGAAATGGCGGTGATTATTTCTGATCAACGGATGCCAGAAATGAACGGAACCGAATTTCTCGGCAAAACCGTTGAACGTTTCCCAGACACCATTCGGATTCTGTTAACCGGATATACGGATGTTGAAGACCTGGTGGAAGCGATTAACTCTGGTCAAGTTTTCAAATACATCACCAAACCTTGGAATCCCGAAGAACTCAAGTCTGTTATTCAACAGGCTTCGGAAACTTACAAATTCTTCAAACAACGAACCAATGCTCTGCGGCGCGCTCTGCGTCGGGAATCTCTCTATAACGATGTTGTTAGTGCCCTGCGAGAGTCCCTGGACTACTCCAGTATGCTACAGACGATTGTTCGGACATTGGGAGAAACTTTTAATGCAACAGGCTGCTGTATTCGTTCCGTAGAAGAGGGGAAACTTTCGGTTCAAACCTTTTCTTTTGGCGGAGAAGGAGAGACTGTCCAAAGTTGGTTATCTCAACTGGAAATCCCCATGCAAGGGGTATTAGAAAGTCGAGAAACTCAAATTCAACAAGGACAAAACAGTACCAATACCATCACTGAAATTATTTTACCCCTGACCTATCAGCATGATTTACTGGCAATTTTAGCTTTGTATCAAGACAACAGCCTTTCTCCTTGGTCAGAAGATGATATTCAACTGTTGGAGGTGGTTTCTGAACAAGCGTCTTTAGCGTTGTCTCAAGCCAAACTCTATCAACGCACGGTAGAGTTAGCCGAACAAATGCGGAATGAACTTAAAGTCGCCAGCCAAATTCAAAATAATCTTTTGCGTCAAAGTTGGCCAGAGTTTGACACCTTTCGGGTACAAGCTTGTTGTCATCCCGCGCGGGAAGTGGGGGGAGATTTCTTTGAAGTCTTTATTCATCCTCAAGGAGATATTTGGGTGGCCTTGGGAGATGTCTCTGGTAAAGGGGTTCCAGCCGCATTATTTATGGCGAGTGCGATTTCGGTGATGCGTCGGGAACTGTCTCAGGAAAATTCCCCTGAACCCGATCAAGTCATGCAAAATCTTAATAGTATTTTATCGGATGATTTAGTCAGTAATAATCACTTTATTACAATGGTTTTGGCTCGTTACACCCCGTCTACGGGGCATCTCGCCTATGCCAATGCTGGACATATTTATCCCTTAGTCTGGTCACATCAAGCCATTAGGGAAGGGGCAAATCGCACTCCTTCATCGGTGCAGGTTGAACCGACGTTTCTCAAGACTCGTGGCATTCCGTTGGGAATTCTGCCTGTCTGGAGAGGCAAAGGAGACAGTTTCACGATTAATCCTGGGGAGGTCTTCTTAGTGACCAGTGATGGTATTACTGAAGCCACAGTGGTGCAGGAAACAACGGATGGTAGCCCCGCCATTCGATCAATGTTGCAACAGGAGGGACTTTGGAAGTTACTCCAACAACAAGAACAGCTAAATTTAGATGGTTTATTAGCGGCTATCCGCGAACATAATCCCGTTCAGGAAGATGATCAAACTATACTCTCTCTGGAGGTTTTGTTGACTGATGAAAACTGAGCTTCAAGTGCCAAGCGATATTAGGTTTTTAACAATTGTTGAAAACTGGTTATTGAGCAGTTTGGAAGTGGAGCTAGGAGAGCACGTAGATTGGCCCCGTCAATCCAATCGGTTTCGCCTCGTCCTCGCAGAAGCTTACTCCAACGTCATCCGTCATGCTCACCGCAATAAACCCGATCTTCCTGTAATGGTTCGTTTAGAATTTAAAGATCGAGATATTTCTTTAGAAATTTGGGATCACGGTACAGGCTATGAAGTGGATAATTATAATCCTCCTAAACCTGAAGATAAACAAGAAAGTGGTTATGGTTGGTTAATTATGAATCGATTAATGGATCGGGTCGATTATTGTTTACAAGTGGATGGTCGTAATTGTTTAAAATTAGAGGCTAGTTTACCCGATAAAGCTGCAAAATCTTAAATCAGTTATCAGTTATCAGTTATCAGTTATCAGTAGAGACGTGCCATGGCACGTCTGTACCAGTTATCAGTTATAAATTAATTGTTAATCCTCTTTAATGATTACTGATTTTTAATAATTCTAGCGCTGAAGCTAATAGTTTAACAATTACTTCTTCAATTTCTTCTTGTTCAGTTAAGAGGAATTGCCATCCTACATTAATGCTAAATAGGGATGTTTTGACAATTCCAAAGACCTGCACAACTTGTTGACCATTTTCTAAGAATTGGCTATTACCGCTTTGGGGTCTTAATTTCATCCCCTTGGCTTCCGTTTCCAGATAATTTTGAATCGCCTCTTGACCTGTAATTAATTCTGTAAAGGGTGCATATAGTTTTCCATTGGGAATAAATAAAGATGCCGTTGTTGCAAAATCTTCATCATTAAAGCTTTCAAAATAACGATATACAGCGATCGCATTAACGTTATCAATAGAAAGTTTAAATTGACACTCTAAGGGTGTTGTTGTCATTTTTACAAATCCCAAACCCTAAAATTTTTCTAAATTATAAATTTTAGAGAGTCCTAAATTTTCCTATACGCTAAAAATCTATCTATAGTATGAGTATCCCTGATCAGTCATCAGTTGATTAACCCTTAACTCTTAGACTGATAACTGATAACTGGTACAGACGTGCCATGGCACGTCTCTACTGATAACTGATAACTGATAACTGATAACTGATAACTAAAAAATGGATTCAGAACAAATCAAGCAAAAAGCCTTAATCTTGGGATTTCATAAAGTTGGGATTGCTGCTATTTCGGATATGCAGGATAATAACCAACGGTTACAAAATTGGTTAAATCAAGGGTATGCTGCGGATATGGCTTGGATGAATAATCCTAAACGCCAAGATATTCGTCAATTAATGCCAGAGGTTCAGTCTGTTATTTGTGTAGCGTTGAATTATTATACGCCTCAACAATATCCTGAAGGACAGGAATTTGCTAAAATTTCTCGCTATGCCAGGGGACGAGATTATCATCGGGTACTGCATAAAAAGCTGAAAATTTTTTGCGACTGGTTACAACAACAAGAAGCAGGAATTCAAGCGCGATATTATGCCGATACTGGGCCGATTCAAGATAAAGTTTGGGCACAACAAGCGGGTATTGGATGGATTGCAAAAAATAGTAATGTAATTACCAGAGACTATGGGTCTTGGGTATTTTTAGGGGAAATTTTAACCAATTTAACGTTAACTCCCGATACTCCCCATACTCAACATTGTGGCACTTGTACCCGATGTTTAGAAGCTTGTCCAACTCAGGCTATTACTCAACCTTTTGTTGTTGATGCCAATCGTTGTATTGCCTATCATACTATTGAAAATCGGGCTGAAACCTTACCCGAAAATATTAGCAAACAGTTAAACGGCTGGGTCGCAGGGTGTGATATTTGTCAAGAGGTTTGCCCTTGGAATCAACGCTTTGCTCAGGAAACGAACGTTATCGAATTTCAACCCTATCCTGAAAATCTTGCTCCTAAATTATCAGAATTAGCAGAACTTTCAGAGGAAGAATGGGATCAACGCTTTCGTGCTTCTGCGTTACGACGAATTAAACCTCAAATGTGGCGACGCAATGCTAGGGCTAATTTGGAGTTTTAAGAAATTCAATATTTTAATTTATACCCTTTGAGATATAGCAATTTTATCCCCGATTCATTTTCATAGGAGTAATTCTGTGCAAAAATTCAAAAACGATTAGGTGAAAATAGCCTGTGTTTCCTATAGGGTTACAAGCCGGTTTTTGGGGTTTGGTGAGTGGTTCTGCTTTAATTGTTGGAGCCACCATTGGTTACTATGCCAAAATTTCACAACGTGCCATTGCTGCGGTTATGGCTTTTGGTGCGGGTGTTTTAATTTCTGCCCTATCCTTTGAATTAATGGACGAAGCTTATAAACGGGGGGGTTTTGACTCCACCGCCATCGGATTTGTCGGGGGTGCAGTGGTTTATACGGTAGCGAACTGGTATTTAAGCCATCAAGGGGCGAAACATCGCAAACGTTCAGGTCAGCAGCAAGCCAAAGAAGAGGAGAATAGTGGGAGTGGACTGGCTATTGCTTTAGGAGCACTCCTAGATGGTATTCCAGAATCGATTGTGATTGGAATCAGTTTAATCGAAGGGGGAGCCGTGAGTTGGGTTACGGTTGCGGCTGTCTTTCTGTCCAATATTCCCGAAGGACTTTCGAGTGCGGCAGGGATGAAACAAGCCGGACGGTCAATTCGCTACATTTTTGGGATTTGGGGCGGTATTGCTTTACTGTCGGGAATAGCATCCTTTTCAGGTTATACGCTGTTCAGCCACTTTTCGGTAGAGGTGATTGCGGCTACAACGGCTATAGCTGCGGGGGCTATTTTAGCCATGCTTTCGGACACAATGATTCCCGAAGCCTTTGAGCAAACCCATGATTTTGCAGGATTAATTACGGTATTGGGATTTTTGGCTGCTTTTATCCTCAGTAAGTTAGGCGGATGAATCTTGGCCAAATTTTGAGGAATAAGCTATAACTACCAGTGGCCCATCAGGTGCAGGAGAGTTAACCATGAAATTGAAATGGGAATTAATCGCTGGACTGCTCTTAGTTTGGACAGTTCCGGTTTTTGCTCAAGTTTCTAATACGCAGGTACAAGCATTAGTTGAGGCGTTACGTTTAGCTGCACCCCAGACGGGAACGCCGAATGATGGATTGTATTCAGCGTGGCAAATTAAACCAGAGAATATTCCCCGGTGGTCAAAACTTTGTATCGGTGAGGAAATGACCCCGGCTCAATTTGAAGCAGACCAGACAAAGGCTAAACAGGTGTTAGGCTGTGTGATGGGGGATGTGTTGAAAGAAGAATATCCCAAAAGTCAGAATAATGAAGCGATTGCTATTCGTCGTGCTGCGGCTTGGTGGATGACGGGCGACCCGAATCAATATAACCAAGGTCAAACGGCAACTTACACCCAGAAGGTATTGCAATTTTATGAGCAACAACGCTCTTAGAAGAGGGAACAGGGAACAGGGAACAGGGAACAGGGAACAGAGGGGACAATAAAATAGGGAATAGGGAATAGGGAATAGAAAGAACAAGTTTTAAGTAGCTTTTAATACAATAAAGTTGCGGAAAATACGGTTATGAGATCAGGGGATTTACATCTGAATCCCTGTTGATGTAGAAAGCATCTTAATAGCGATCGCTTCTTGATAGAAAAGGCGATCGCTATTCTTTTGATTTTCAATCTGTGTATTTTTTATTTTTAAAATAAAATAGTCCTTGAATCTTAGCCGATTAAAAATAATTTTGTATCAAATTTAATCAACGTATTCCCAGATATACAGCCACTTTTTAAATTTTCCGCTTATAAAGAATTTATTTTTAGCTCCAAAGCCTATCTATTGATAAGAATATTTCCCCAAAGTCAGATATTTATCTCCCGAAAAGAAGATGACCTACAATCAGCCTGCTGAATAAAATTATCAAAGCTTACCTAACGCTTAGTAGAGGATGCCGTACTGATTTTAGATCGGTTTTCACTACCTTAGCAGTATTTACAAAATCACTAATATCTTATTAAAACTTCAGATAAGTAGGGCTGGCTCAACATTAATGTTTGAGATATCATCCAGTGTCTATTTTATCTCAAGATGTCGAATAAAAACAGGAGGTTTTCATGAGAATTGCACAAATTGCCCCGTTATGGGAAAGAGTCCCTCCCCCAGCTTATGGCGGTACAGAATTAGTTGTAGGATTGTTAACGGATGAATTAGTCAAACGAGGTCACGAAGTCACCTTATTTGCATCAGGAGACTCGATCACTCTTGCTGAATTAGAATCCGTTTGTCCCCGTTCTTTACGCTCAGATCCGAATGTTAAAGAACCGGGACTTTATGATATGTTGCAGTTAGCTCAGGTGTATGAACGAGCTTCTGAATTTGATATTATTCACTCCCACGTTGGCTGTGCAGCCTTACCTTTCACCCATTTAGTTAAAACTCCAACGGTGACAACTCTGCATGGGATATTCACACCCGACAATGAAAAAATGTTTTTCCATGCCCGTCAGCAACCCTATGTTAGTATTTCCAATGATCAACGGGAACCACGACTAAAATTAAACTATGTTGCCACTGTTTATAATGGGATTGATACTAACACCTATCAATTTTATCCCCACTATCAAAACCCTCCCTATTTAGCCTTTTTAGGCAGAATGTCCCCGGAGAAAGGCCCCCATTTAGCGATTGAAATTGCTAAAAAATTTGGATTACTTTTAAAAATGGCAGGAAAAATCGATGCCGTTGACCAAGACTACTTTGATACTTTAGTGAAACCCCAAATTGATGACAACCAAATTCAATTTTTAGGGGAAGCCAATCATGCTCAAAAGAGTGTGTTAATGGGGAATGCCTTTGCCACCTTATTCCCGATTACTTGGCGAGAACCTTTTGGGTTAGTGATGGTAGAATCCATGGCAACGGGAACCCCAGTCATTGGGATGAAAATGGGTTCAACTCCTGAAGTAATTGCCCCTGGAATTTCAGGATATTTGTGTAAAACCGTCGATGAATGTGTGGCAGCTTTAGAAAAAGTTAAACTGATTAATCGGGCAAAATGCCGTCAATATGTCATTGACAACTTTAGTGCTAAACGCATGGCAGATGGTTATGAAGCGGTTTATCAAAAACTCATTGCTGAACGGTTCAGCCAAAACGGAAAACTCAAGAGTTTAACCGCAGCTTAATCTTGAATATGCAGCGTTAACGGCCTATTATTGTCATCACTTATTTTTCAGCGAGTCCAAAACGTTCAACCTGAAAACAATCTTAGGGTTGTTTACTCATCGCTGGTAGAATAAACTTTCATACAATCTGGATTTATCTATGAACCCCTTAAATCAAACGGTGAAAACATCTACTTTCCATACTTCGCCAGGAACTACTCATAAAAAATCAACTGCTATTTCTCCTCGTTTAGCAGGTCGAAATCGACAGCCCATTGCCTTAATTTCTGTTCATGGCGACCCGGATGTTGATATTGGTCGAGAAGAAGCGGGAGGTCAAAATGTATACGTTCGTCAAGTCGGTGAAGCCTTAGCCAAACTCGGTTGGCAGGTGGATATGTTCACCCGCAAAATTCACCCCGACCAACCCACCATTGTCCAGCATTCTCCCCATTGTCGAACCATTCGCCTCACCGCCGGGCCATTAGAATATATTCCCCGTGATGAATTGTTTGAATATTTACCTGAATTTGTGACTGCGTTTCAAAAGTTTCAAGCGAAAGAAGGTACAAATTATCCCCTAGTTCATACTAACTATTGGTTATCCGCTTGGGTGGGACTACAACTGAAAAAACACCATAACGTTCAGTTAATTCATACCTATCATTCTTTAGGACAGGTCAAATATCAAGCGGTTTCTAACCGTCCCAGAATTGCAGAGACGCGGTTAACCATTGAACAACAAATTTTAGAACAATCCAATACGGTTATTGCTACCAGTCCCCAAGAAGAAGAAGTTCTGCGTCATACGGTTTCCCAAAAGGGTCATATTTCTGTGATTCCTTGTGGTACAAATTTAGAAAATTTCCACGTTATTTCTAAACCAGAAGCGCGGCTAAAATTAGGATTAGACCCCCACGAACCGATTATTTTATATGTCGGACGCTTTGACCTTCGCAAAGGCATTGAAACCTTAGTTCGCGCCTGTCATCAATATCAAATGACCCAAAACGAACCCTTTAAATTAATTATTGCGGGAGGGTCTGACCCAAATAAAAGTGATGGTCAAGAACGGCAACGCATTGAAACCATTATCAATGAATTAGGGTTAACAGAACAAACCTATTTTCCGGGGCAATTAAGTCATGATATTTTACCGTTGTATTATGCGGCGGCGGATGTGTGCGTTGTTCCCAGTCACTATGAACCGTTTGGATTAGTTGCGATTGAAGCGATGGCTTGCGGAACTCCGGTGATTGCATCTAATGTGGGAGGATTGAAATTTACGGTTATTCCTGAAGAAACCGGGTTATTAGTTTCTCCTCAAGATATTAACGGGTTTGCTGATGCGATTAACCGGATTTTAACTGATGATATTTGGACGCAAAAACTGAGAAAACAAGCTTCAGTTCGTGTCAGTGAAAACTTCAGTTGGTCTGGCGTTGCGATTCGTTTGAGTGATTTATATCGCCGGATTTTAGCAGAATCCATTATGGATGAACGATTGTTACCTGTATCTCGTTCTGTTATTAGTTCTGAAGTGGCTGCCATTTCAGCAACAGCAACTACTCGCAAAGTGTCTTAAAGACTGAGAAATATTCATGACTCCCCTTTCCTTCTGAATCAAGAGAGTTGGGGAGTTATAGTTTTTAAGGAAGAATAAAACCTTGATTCAGGCTATTTGAGATTTTCAATAAAGCTCTTCTGTTTCCAGTTGTTTTAAAAAAATATAGCATTCAGAAAAAATAAAATTTTTTCTTTATCAAAATTTTACATACATTTCAAAAAAACGGTTTTATACTTAAAAAAGGCAGATTAAAAGATATTCTTCAATTCCACCTGCCTAAAATCTCCTATTTCTAGGATTTGAGGGAAATTTATTGTCATTTTTTCCAGTAACAGTCACAGTAATTTAGTCATGATCTCAGAAAAAATCGAATTTGACGGCAGAGTATTTATCCCTGCTGAGGAATTACCCATATCGGAATGGCCTTGTGTCGTTAATGAGCGACCTCAACCCACCTTAACCCTCAAAGATGACGATTTATTTTTAATTACGGACACCTTGGGAAATATTACGCGGTTTTTAGCCGATGACCGTCAAGCGAGTTTAGGATTATTTTGTCATGATACCCGTTTTTTGTCTCGATTAGAGTTACAAATTAGCGGACAAGCTCCTATTCTTCTGAGTAGCGATGCTCAAAAAGGATTTGCCTTATCGGTATTATGTGCTAATCCTAAAATTAACGAGCAACTTCCCGCCGAAACCATTGGAGTAGAACGAGAAATTGTCTTAAATGGGGGCTTATTTGAAGAAATCAAGATAACTAATTATAGCACCTCTCCGGCTGAATTTGAAATCAGTCTCAGCTTTGGTTCGGATTTTGTCGATTTATTTGAAATTCGAGGTTTCCATCGAGACCAACAAGGACGACCTTTTAAACGTCAAATTGAACAACCCAAATCCTTTGATAATGAAGACCTTGAAGTCCCCACGCTCAAAGGAGAAGACAAACATCAAGAAATTAATTTGGGGTATCAAGGACTTGATGGAAGTTTCATGGAATCTCGGATTTTATTTGTGCATCTACAACCCAATTTCATTAAAGATAATACGGCTATCTGGCACTTAAATTTAGCCTCCCATGAAACTCAAATTATTGGCTATAGGTTACAAATGTTAACCAATAATCGCCCGACTTCTGCCGTTCATGCTCCATTAACCTTAGTGCAAGCTAAAGCCGCAGAATTAATGGAAGAACAACAATGGTGGACATCCGTTACCCGAATTCGCTCGAATAATCGGGAATTTAATCGGGTTATTCAGCAAGCAGAACAAGATATTTATTTATTACGTCAAACCTTTGGAAAAGAAAAAGGCGTCTCAGCCGGAGTTCCTTGGTTTTCCTGTTTATTTGGTCGAGATTCCATTATCACCGCCTCTCAAACCTTAATTCTTGACCCAGAAATTGCCCGGTCTACCTTAACGATATTAGCTCAATATCAAGGTCAAACCTATGACGATTGGCGAGATGAAGAACCGGGAAAAATTCTCCATGAATTGCGGATGGGAGAAATGGCAAGATGTCAAGAAGTTCCTCACACTCCTTATTATGGAACTGTTGATGCAACACCCCTTTGGTTAATGTTATATGCCGAATATTTTGCCTGGACACAGGACACCGAAACCCTAGAAAAATTATGGCCGAATGCACGGGCGGCGATGGATTGGATTGATGCTAAATGTCAAGAAAATGGCTACCTTTGTTATTTCCGTAAATCCTCCAGAGGGTTAGTTAATCAAGGGTGGAAAGATTCAGGAGATTGTATTGTTAAACGGGATGGAACTCTGGCGGTTGCCCCCATTGCCTTATGTGAAGTTCAAGCCTATGTTTATGCGGCTAAAGTGCGAATGGCAGAAATCGCTAAAATGCGAAAACGGATTGATTTAGCCGACCGTTGGCAAGAAGAAGCTCGACAACTGAAAATGCGGTTTAATCGAGATTTTTGGGTCAAAGATTTGGATTTTTGTGCCTTAGCGTTAGATGGAGAGGGACAACCCGTTGATAGTATTAGTTCTAACCCCGGTCACTGTTTACAATTAGGAATTTTAACCCCAGAAAATGCCAAAAGTGTAGCAGAAAGATTACTCGCACCGGATATGTTTAGTGGGTGGGGAATTCGTACCCTCAGCAGTCTTTCTCCGGCTTATAATCCGATGGGATATCATACGGGTTCAGTTTGGCCCCATGATAATAGTTTAATTGCATTAGGATTGCGCTCGATTGGATTTATTGATCAAGCTTTTGAAGTCGCCCAAGGGTTATTTGATATGACGATGCAACAACCCTTACAACGACCCCCGGAATTATTCTGTGGTTTTCCTCGTATTGAAGGTAGTGCCCCGGTTAAATATCCCGTTGCTTGTTCACCCCAAGCTTGGGCGAGTGGCAGCATTTTTCAACTGTTACAAATGATGATGAATTTAGTTCCTGATGCGTCGAGTAATCACTTAAGAATTATTGACCCTTCGTTACCTGAATCCATTAATCATATCTCCGTTCGTAACTTAAAAATTGGTTCAACGGTGATTGATTTAGAATTTGAACGAGATAAAGATGAAAATGCCACCGCCTGTCGAGTTCTTAAAAAACGTGGAAATCTGCGAGTTGTTATAGAAGCTTAATCTTTTTCGGGTGCGTAAGCTATTAAGCAAACGCACCACTGTTTCATCGTTAAATTAAGGCTCAATAAAATGCGCCCAAATTGAACCATCTGGCCCTGCAACTTGATTCATATAACCAGAGGAATAAATAATTCTTCGACCCTCAGTATTAGAATATCCAGTGTAGGCATCTCCCCAAGGATCATTAACAATATATCCCTGATTATTATAGCCAATGACGGTGATAATATGACCCGATGGAGTCGTATCTACGCCAATTACAACCGGACGACGATTAATTAATTCATTTTTCAAATCAGACCAATATCGAGTGGTGCTAAAACTGGTTTTAAATCCATAGGCGCGAATTAAAGCTGATAATACATTATGATCGGTTTGAGAACCTGTCCCCCCATAATTAAAACACCATTGCAATAATTCATCTTCTAATTGTCCGCCCCATTTCGGTCGCACACCGTAATAATACATCACCATAGCAATAGAAGTAACGTTACAAGTAGACCAATAAAAACGGGGATTATCTCGTTGAGAAAAATAAGGAACATTTAACTCTAATTGAGGGGGTAAAGGGTTAAAGACTCGTCCTCCCCGTTTGAATTTCACATACTGGGGAAAAATATAACCCGTATTTCCAAAATTCGGCAATTCTTCCAAGAGAGAAACCTTAATATGGTTATTTTCCAAAGCATAACTTTTCACCCCATAAACCCGTCCCAAGGGTAAAGTTGTACGCTCAGAGTCTTGCAATTTGCTAGAATCAATCGCCTGTTTTTTCAAGATTGTTTTTTCTAAAACTGTCAGGGTAATTGCATCAGGATCATAACCGATTTCTTGACCATCTCGAATCAATTTAACGTGCTGCCAATACACATAACCCACTGTACCAAAACCGGGAATCGATTGGGCTAAAGTAACGCGAAAATGTCCTTTTATGCAGGCATACCCTTTAATGGTAAAGGTTTGTCCTAATAATAATTCTTCAAATTGTTGAGGATCTAAATAAGAAGAATCAACGGGTTTTGCTTTGATTTTAGTTGTTTGTAATACCAACATTTGAGCATTAACATCGGTATCAGGAACGTCCTCAATATCAAAACGAAATACTTCTGATCCTTTTTTTAATCTGACATAATCGGTATACAAATAACCAAAGTTACCAATTGGCGGAATGGTATTTTCTAAAACAACTTTAAGATGACCATCCACTAAACCATATTTCAAAACTTTAAAGGTTTGACCCGCTTTTACCGCTACTTTTTGTTGTTGATTTAAGGACGCTGAATCAAAGGGAACAATTTTAAATAACGTATCTTCAAGGATTTCTAAGGTTAGAGCTTCTCCGACGGTCATGGCATTTTCACTAACCGTAATATTAATCACTTGACTGGCGGTAACATTGTCTTGAGAGTCCAGTGCTTTTAACCGTAACCACCGATATCCCGCATCACTAAATCCTTTGTTAAATTGACAATTCCAGGTACTTTCCTGCCAATCTAAACTTACATCAAAGCCATAGCGATCTTCAGCAAATAAAGTAATTTTAGCAGTGGTTTTGGGATCAAAAGTTCCTTTTAAAACCACAGGAGTATTGACTAAAACTTCCGTTAGCCCCTGATAAGTTAAGGTTTTATTGGAGGTTAAAGAAACACTTCCACGACTCAGGAAGATAAAATCGGGATACAAATAACCCGTATTCCCAAAATTAGGAAAATTCTCGGTGAAAGCGACTTTAATATGACCGTCTTCTAAGGTATAGCTTTGTACCCCATAAACCATTCCCGCCGGGAGGGTAATTTTATCGGAGGCATTTAGGTAAGCAGAATCTACGGGACGTTTTTTTAACGGGGTTGTATTAACAATTGTGCAGGTTATCGCATTATTATCAAAAGGGATTTCTTGACCTTTTTCTAACAGTTGAGCATGATAGCGATAGACATATCCTGATTTACCAAAACCTGGAAATTCTTGATTGAGAGTCACCCGAAAATGATCGGCGATACAGGCATATCCCAACACCGTATAGGTGCTACCTTGAGGTATTTCAATATATTGATTCGATGCTAACTGAGACAAATCATCGGGTTTCAATTTGAGAGAGGTTGTTTGTGTTACCCACAATAGTTGACTTCCCGGAATATGATCTGGGAGTTGACTTTGATTAAACCATAATAACTTTGCTCCTTTAGTAACCACAACATGGCGTTGATAAACATAAACAAATTTCCCTAAGTTAGGTAAGGGGCTATTCAGTTCGAGTTTTAAATGATCATTGACCAATTCTATTGTATCTACAACTAAACTCTCCCCTAATTTTAGGGATTGTTTTTGTTGTTCATTTAATTGAGAAGAATCAATGGGTTTAACTTTTAATAAAGTATCTTGTTGAGGAATAATGGTATAATTAAATCGGGTATTAATCCCTTCTTGATTGACTGTAAAATCAATGACTTGATCTCCAATAATATTATTTTGATCAGCTTTTCCTTGCAATCTCAACCAGCGTTTTCCAGCCGTATTAAATCCATTTTCCAGACTCACTGACCAAATCCCCGCTTGAGGATTAAAATCGACGGTCAGAGGATATTTATCTTCTGCCATAACAGAAATTGTTTGGCATTGTTGAGGGTTATAGGTTCCCACTAAAACAACAGGTTGATCAATCAGAATGTCTTTTGGGCCGAGATACGTTACCATGTTTACAACTCGCTGTTAATAGAAATGAATAAAGGGTTAAAATCAGTAAAAAACCGCCCCAGAAAATTCTACGGGCGGCACGCTCAAAAATACGGATAATTTTGATGACAATTAAGCGCCCAGAACTGCTAAAATATCTTGAGCGTGGTTTGCAGTATTGACGGCTGCATCAACGTGGATAATTTTACCACTGCCATCAATGACATAAGTTACCCGTTTCGCATAACCACCACCATCTACGTCATAGGCTGTGGTAATTGCTTTGTCCGTATCGGCTAATAAAGGGAAGGGTAAACTATATTTCTCAGTAAATTGTTGGTGGGAGGTTTCATCATCAATGCTGACCCCTAAGACAGCGATATTTTTTCCTTGATAGGCTGTATAGTTATCGCGGAAACTGCACGCTTGTTTGGTGCAACCGGGGGTATCATCTTTAGGATAGAAATACATGACAACGGTTTTGCCTGCAAAGTCAGACAAAGAAACGGTATTCCCATTCGTGTCTTTGACGGTAAAGTTAGGGGCATCTGTCCCAACTGCTAAAGGCATTGTATTTCGTCCTCCTCAATGAGATTGAACTTGATGTTGACTCTATTAAGTTATTTTAAGACATTTTGGACAATCTGAAGAAAAAAGGATGAATTAGGACGATGGCAAGCATTACCATTCTAGTTGATGAAGATATAGGGCATAATTATTAAAGAACTTAATTAGCTATTAACCATGATAACTAATGTTGAAATTAACGAAGAACTGGTTAAGGAAGCCTTGCAGTTAACCCAGTTAAAAACAGAAAAAGAACTGATTGAATTGGCTTTACAAGAATTAATCCGTAACCGCAAAAAGCGGAATTTGCTAGATTTGAGCGGACAAATTCAATTTTCAACAGACTACGACTACAAAGCTTTGCGGTCAAACCGAAATGTTTCTGATTGATACTTCTGTTTGGATAAGTGTTTTCCGTGATCGCACAGGTGCAGTACGTCAATCCCTCGAAGCAATAATTAACAATAAAAGTATTTTTTTGAGTCGATTTACTCAGATGGAACTTTTGCAAGGTTGCCGAGACGATCGCGAGTGGACGCTATTAGAAACTTATCTTCAAGATCAAGACTATATCGAGGCTACTGCCGATACTTGGGTTGCTGCTGCCCGAATTTATTACGATTTACAACGACAGGGGTTAACGGTTAGAAGTAGTATCGACTGCTGCATTGCCCAATTAGCGATCAAACATCAACTCACTCTAGTTCATAACGATCGCGATTTTGAAACAATTCAGAGGGTGCGATCGCTCAATTGTTTGCGCTTTCGACCTGAAAATAATTAAAGATTGTTATAACTTCACGTCTCTAATATAAGTAGGTCGGGGTGATGCTATGCCATAATTAATTAGAGAATGAAATAAACAATTAAGCATAAAAACTTGTTATGAATTTAACGACTGGCTTGCTAAACCGTATTACTCAAACTCCAGGTCAATGTGGTGGTCGTCCTTGTATTCGAGGGATGCGAATTCGAGTCACTGATATTTTAGAAATGTTGGCGGAAAATGTTAGCATTACTGAAATTTTAGAAGACTTCCCGGATTTGGAATTAGCAGATATTCAAGCTTGTTTGCTGTTTGCCGCACGACGCACTGATTTTCCTAGACTAACAGCATGAAGATTTGGATCGATGCTCAACTGCCGCCCACACTGGCAAATTGGCTAACAGAAACCTTTGGGTTAGAAGCGAGTGCATTGCGAGATTTAGAACTTCGGGATGCTCAAGATCTGGAAATTTTTGAAGCAGCACGATCCGAAAATGTTGTGATTATGACGAAAGACAGTGACTTCTGCAATACCCTGATGAAAGACACAACACTATCGTTAAATTTGATACCGATTCGGTAATCCCCAACTCGAATGCGATAGTAGCCTGCCTCACCTTTTAGTTTTTTTAGATTGCTAACTTCACTCAATTTTTCTGCTTGCTCAACCCGTTCGATCACTTCCTGAATTCTAGGCAATAAGTTGGGATCAAGGATCTCGATTAAATCTTTTTCAAAACTCTTTCTAAATTCAATATTCATGGTTTTCTTTGCAGAATTTTGAAAATTTCCTCGCGGCTGACGACTTCAGTATTTTCGCCTTCTTTAATCGCATTTTCCATTCCGATATCTTGGAGGACTTCAGCAACAAGTTCAGAAAATACTTCTTTTTCTTCTTGCACTAACTCAAAAATAGCTGTTTTGAGCAATTCTTTGAGTTTAGTTTCGTCTAAGGTAATTTCAGTCATGGCTTTTTTTTGAGGTTACTTATATTCTAGCTTAATTATGGCTTCAAGCTTCTAAAATATTCCGGGGTGTGCCTTCTGTGGATTTGGGACAGTGGTGTTTTTTGGGACACATTGTAGGTAGATATCGGTGGCGGGATTATCGCGGTTATCCAATTTGCTACCGTCGCTGTAGAAGAGTTGGAGGGTGTGGTGAATGTTGGTTGTGGTGAGTTGGGAAAGTTGGGCAAGGTTGACCATTGGGATATCACTATGCTGTAATTATACACATAGCTTCAAATTAACTCTCTATGGCTGAAACTTACTACTTTATTAAAGATTTAATCAATGATGTACAGAGGGGAAGGATTAGAATTCCGTCTTTTCAACGGGGTTTTGTTTGGAAGTCGGAGCGGGTTTCCCTCTTTATAGACAGTATTTATAAAGGGTTTCCTTTTGGTTCTGTATTGATTTGGAGAACTAGAAATTGTTTACGAACTGAAAGGAATCTAGGGCCTTATAAACTTCCTGAGAATGATTTGGAATATCCAATAGATTATGTGCTTGATGGGCAGCAGAGAATAACGTCTATTTTTGGTATATTTCAAAATTATCTTACTGCTGGAGATAGCGAAAATACTGATTGGACTAATCTGTTCTTTGAACTAAATAGTGAAGAATCCGTTCCCTTTCAATATTTGAAAGATTCTACAAATTATGATGCAACAAAATTTTTTCCGCTCAAGTATGTTTTCGACTCTCCTAACTATAGAAAAGCTACTAGAAATTTAGATGAGAATCTAGCACAACAGATAGACGAGCTAGTAGACAGATTTACCAAAGCTAGAATTCCTGTAGAACGATTTGAAAGTGAAGAACCGAAATACGTTGCCACCGTTTTTGAGAGGATTAATAGGCAAGGGGTTGAATTAGATACTTTGCAGCTTTTATCTGTTTGGAACTGGAGTGAAGATTTTGATTTACAAGAGAAGTTTAGAGAAGTTGCTGAAGAATTGGAACCATTCGGCTTCAAAGAGGTAGGCTCTGATTTACTTCTCAAATGCTGCTCTGCGGTAGTAATGAATAGTGTTAATCCAGAAGGTTTTATGGAACTTCCTGGTAGTGCAGTACGAGACAAATTTGAAGAAATCCGCAGAGGCATATCCCTGTCTATTGACTTTTTGAAAACTGAGCTAAATGTTTTCTCTCTTAAGCTTTTACCAATGGAAAACATATTAGCTGTTTTAACTTCATTTTTTGCTTCGTCACAGAAGCAACCCCCTCCGGTCTCTCAAGAGAAAAACGAAGTTATCAAGAAATGGTTTTGGCGTGCGTGCTTTTCTCAAAGATATGCAAGGGGAGGAGCTAAGAGTACAGATATAGATTTGGCAGAAGTCCAAAACTTTAAGGCAGGCAAACCTCATACACTTGGAGACTTTGACGTATCCTTAGATACTAGCTTCTTTCTCAATAGCTCCTTCCGAATGTCTTCAGTTGCAACAGGTACATTTATTCTTCTTTTAGCACAAGGAAAACCATTAAACTTGATTCAAGGGACAAATGTATCTTTACAAAAGGTTTTATCCCTAGGTAATCGAAATGAATTTCATCATATTTTTCCAAAAGATTACTTGGAAGGACTGAACAAGTATAAAGATAACCAAATAAATTGTTTGGCAAACTTTTCATTACTTAGCCGAACGGACAATAATAAAATAAAAAATTTACCACCTAGCAAATACCGTCTTCTAATGCCTACTGACACTAAAACTTTTGATGAAATAATAGCAACGCATTTCTGTCCTGCCAATGTGTTCGAGGATGATGACTATGAGAGCTTTCTAACGTTAAGATCTGAATTGTTGCTTCAAAAAGCAAAAGAACTATCCCAAATTGTTTAGTTTATAAAGTTCTTGTAGTCTAGCTGTCTACTGATACATCCTTCTTTGAGATGGGGGAGAGTGGAGATCGATCATGGGTTATCTTCCCCAAACTAACGAAGGGTAAACCATTATAAGAATTTATTCCTAACGCCACATTCAAACGTTAAGTTCTGCAACAGTTTTTGATGTTAAACTTGAAATTATGTAACTCTGGATACAGAAATAATTTGAGTTGTCAAGTTGAGACAACTAGAACATAAAGAGCAACGTTTGATGAGGGACAAGGAACGATGAAACTTAATCTCAAACAAGCGGATACAGAGATTCAACCGCAATGGCAACCGATTGTGGGATATCCCTGTCCGCCAGAATTTGAACCCTCAACCTGGGTAAAACTTTGGCAACAACCCAATCCCTACAGCCATGATGAAGCGTTGCTTTTATGTCAACTGACTGAGGATGAATGGGTGGCTTGGATTCCCGATCAAGGGGAAACGGTATTATATCGCTATCAATTCTTTCAGCGTTAACCCCTATGATGGGATACAGTACAAAAAGAACGTTATCCCATTCAAGTGTTATGACTGTTTTGGACTCTCCGGGGAAGTCTTCAATCCAATATTCTGAACCCACTCTCAAACGGGCTGAACGAGCGATCCGGTGTTCTCCGTTTCAACTGCAACTGTTTACAACCATGCGGTTGAGCAGTGTCGGTCTGAATGGAATTGCAGGACAGTCTGGGGTCAATTCTGCCTATACTTCCACCGCCTTAACGGAAGGGACAGCCGAAAATGCGTTACTTTGGCTGATACAAGTGGGGGTTCTGCGTCGAGAAGTTGATGGTCAGGGAATTACAGATAGTTTTCGCCTAACGCCCTTGGGACGGAAATTAATTGACCAATGGGAAAGCCAAAATCAAGGGATTCCTCAGCCTTCATTGTGCGATCGCTCGATCAATACTCTCAATCGTTGGTTAAGATTTCCAGTTTAAGTGGAACAGGCATCTTGCCTGTTAAACATTATTTTCCACCCGATTGTAATAACTGTAAAATTTCCGCTTGAATCCGTTGTCTAAAAGAAGGGTTATTTTGTTGTTGACGGGTCATCTCATTGAACAGAGAAACTGTTAAGCCCTTAGACTCAATAATCTGTTTAGCTTGGTCGCAGTAACTCACCGCCAGTTTGGGTGCATTTCCGGGTAACGCTGTAAAACTGGTGGGTTGATCACAAATAATCCGGGGAACATCCCCAACAATTTTTTTGATTTCATTCGCTACTTCATGACGCCGGGATTCTAAAGCCAACGCAGCCCGGGCATAATTCCTAATATTTTCTTCACTATAATTAAAGCTCTCCTGGGCTTGAGCCGCAGAACCCCAACTGAGATAGGGAATGGGTTGGGAGGGGGTTTGACTCCATCCCAGGAAACCACCACAAGCGGATAGAACAGCAACGGTTAAAGATTTGGATAGAAATTGACCAATGGGAAATGTAGTTTTCATAAGTAGTTCAGAATATATCAACTCAAAGGGTTCTGCTGGTAACAGAACATGAAACTTATCTCGGAGTGAGGTCTACTTTCCTTAAGTTCCAGAAGAGTTTTGTAGGTTCTGGAGTTCCGATTGAATGCGTTTTTGCAAAGCCGGGTCAGCTTGCTGACGTTGGGTAATTTCGTTAAACCGACCAATGGTTAACTCGTTGGTTTCGATAATCGACTTAGCTTGAGTACAGTAATTCACCGCAATATCTCGAACTGCTTTATCCAGCCGATTAATGGTTTGAGTTTCATTACAAACGACAGGGGGGATAGATTTTCCGGCTCCAACAATCCCTTGAATTTCGTTATAAGCGGTTTGACGTCTGGGTTCAATCCCTAAAACAGCACGAGCATAGTTGCGAATTTCTGTTTCGCTAAATTCTGGGGATTGTTGCGCCTGAACAACGGTATTGAACCGAGAAGCCGTTGAGCTTGATACATCGGGGACAATCCCCAATACAATAGCACCACTGGAGAACAGCCCCAGCATTAGGCTCTGAGCGAGTAATCGGTGCGGACGCATAAATCGCAAGGAACGCAAGAAATCCATCATATCGAGATCTTCTGATACCAAA
Source organism: Planktothrix tepida PCC 9214 (assembly GCF_900009145.1). Lineage (NCBI taxonomy): Bacteria > Bacillati > Cyanobacteriota > Cyanophyceae > Oscillatoriales > Microcoleaceae > Planktothrix > Planktothrix tepida. Next base: position 468,135 of record NZ_LN889813.1, on the reverse strand, counting down.
GGGAACCGTGAAAGTGCTTAGTTGTCTTGAATTATTTTATGCCTAAGAAGTTCCTCATCCAAAACTTAAAAATGCTTCAGTGAAGAATTTGAACACCAATCACAAGTTCAACTTCTATAAAACTGAGGGTTTGACTTGCACAAACAAAAACTTGATACCCAAACACTGCAATGGGATGACCTAATATTTTTTAGGTTATCAATCCATTGTATCCTGAAATGTTGAGAAATTGGCTCAACTCAGACCTTTAAAAATGAAGAAAACAAACGGGGTGATTGCGGCGGGACATTCAGAAACCGTTCAAGCAGGTTTGGCAATCTTTCGCGCTGGGGGAAATGCCTTTGATGCTGCTGTAGCTTGTATGTTAGCAGCTTGTGTGACGGAACCGGGTTTAACGTCCCTTGCGGGTGGGGGATTTTTATTAGCTCATACTAACACAAATCAAAACATTTTATTTGATTTTTTTACCCAAACTCCCCACTATAAACGCCCGACATCAAACCTAGATTTTTATCCGGTGGGCGTTAATTTTGGGACAACAATTCAAGACTTTCATATTGGTTTAGGGTCTATGGCAGTTCCTGGAGTTTGGGCGGGGGTGATGCGCGTTCAAGAAACCTTGGGACGTTTACCGCTTTCTGTTGTGGCTGAACCTGCGATTATTTTAGCTAGACAAGGGGTTGAAGTTAACTCTTTTCAAGCTTATACGTTTTCTAATTTATTGCAACCGATTTTGTTAACAACGACAGAAGGGCGAGAAATTTATGCTCCTAATGGTGATATTTTAAAGTTAGGCGATCGCTTAATCATGACTAATTTTGCTCAGACTTTAGAAGCTTTAGTTTCTGGAGAAAAGCGAGAATTTTATGAAGGTGAAATTGCTCAAACGCTAGTTCAAGATTGTCAAGAAAAAGGGGGACATTTAACCTTAGAAGATCTCAAAAACTATACCGTCATTGAACGAAATCCTTTAAAAACTAACTATCGCGGAAAAACTATATTAACAAATCCGCCTCCCAGTTCTGGAGGAACCTTAATTGCTTTTGCTTTACAACTTTTATTGTCTCTTGATTTAACTAACCTTCAGTTTGGCAGTTCACAACATTTACATCTCTTAAAAACAGTAATGCAGTTCACTAATGTCGCTCGCAAAGAAAGGTTAGATGATTACTTACATCAAGACAATATTGCTGAAAATTTTGTCTCTAGTTTTTCTAGCTATCAACAACCGTTTATTGATGCGGTGAATAAATGGGGAAGTACCACCCATATTAGTGTTTTGGATCAAGAAGGAAATGCAGCTACTGTAACAACATCTAATGGAGAAGGTTCAGGATATATTATCCCTGGAACGGGAATTATGGTCAATAATATGTTAGGGGAAGAAGACTTAAATCCCCAAGGATTTCATCAATGGCCGGAAAATGTTAGAATTTCTTCGATGATGTCTCCTACCTTAGTCTTAAATCAGGAACATAAACCGGAAATTGTTCTAGGTTCGGGCGGTTCAAATCGAATTAGAACTGCAATTTTACAAGTTTTATTAAATTTAATAGATTTTAAAATGTCCGTTGAAGATGCCGTTAATAGTCCCCGTGTCCATTGGGAAAATCATCGCTTTGATATTGAACCGGGGTTTGATCCTGAATCTGTTAATACTTTGGATTTATCTCCCCAGGATGTGATCAGATTATGGCCGGAAAAAAATATGTTTTTTGGCGGAGTGAATACTTTAGTTAAAACATCGGATGGACAGTTATTGGGTGCAGGAGATATTCGCCGAAATGGAGTCAGTTTAAAGAGTTAGTACACTTAATACAGCGAGTTTAATCTAATATTCGACGCGATCACTGGATCAGTTGTGAAAAAATATGGACGTAGCCCAATATAAACACAAAGAAATTAGGTTACAATTAGCTAAGGTTGGTTTTAATCTTTAGGGTAAATTGTTTAAATAAATTTAGGAGGTTTGATGATGACTTTTCAAGAAATAATAGACTCTATTGAGGCTTTGACGGTTGAGGATCAGGAACGTTTATTTGAGTTAATCCGTAAGCGGAGAATAGAGAATCGTCGGTCTGAAATGGCAGCTAATGTTTAAGAAGTTTTTAAGGCTGTGGAGGCGGGAACAGCGATGAAAGGAACTTTTGAGGATTTGAAGTCCTATTTGTTGGCAGAGGATTTAGTCATCAAAGAGGGAGTATGAACAAATCATTGACAATTTCCAAAAAATCGTTTAGAATATAGCCTAGGAACCAAGATTAATTTATCAAAAGATGTTTCAGCTAGTTCAATCGCTAAAGATTGGCTTCTCCGTTTAATCATAAATTTTTCGGGTCTTGGTTCTCGGTTCAAGCGTTTCAGGATCAATAGACGGCTTAAAAAACGATATAGGACACAAATAATCAGGAAAAAGTTAATGAATCTTCCTGAATAGATTTCTGTGCCTATGTGTTGGGTTATTTTTGATTGTTCCTGACTTCTGGAATGAAGTCTGATGTTCATGCTGAACAAGGAGGAACTTGTGATTACGACAGCGATCTTCCCAGCCCGATATGTTCAAGGAAATCATGCCATTCGGTTTTTGGGTGAAGAATTAAGCCATTTAGGTCAAAAAGCCTTAGTAATTATGGGGCCCGTTATTTTTCCTAAATTGCAACCCCTGGTTGAGGAATTTACCCAAGGAAAAATAGAGATTTATCTCGAACGCTTTGGCGGTGAATGTTGTGATCTCGAAATTGAACGCTTGGTTAGTTTAGGCGCGGCTCAAAACGTCGATTTAATTGTAGGAATTGGAGGCGGAAAAACCATCGACACCGCTAAAGCGACCGCCTATAACCTCAAAGTTCCGGTTGCAATTGTTCCCACTATTGCTTCTACCGACGCCCCCTGTAGTGCCCTATCAGTGATTTATACCCCGGAAGGGGTCTGGGAACGTTATCTCGTCTTACCGCGTAACCCCGATCTCGTTTTGGTCGATACTAATCTGATTGCTCAAGCTCCGGTTCGCTTCCTCGTCGCTGGAATGGGGGATGCGTTGGCGACCTGGTTTGAAGCCGAAGATTGTCAGATTAAACGAGCTAAAAATATGACCGGGCGCATGGGGCCAATGACTGCCTTTAGTTTGGCTCATTTGTGCTACGAAACCTTGCTTGAATACGGTGTTTATGGGAAAATTGCCTGTGAACAACAGGTGGTAACTCCCGCCTTAGAACGAATTATTGAAGCCAATACCCTACTCAGTGGGTTGGGTTTTGAAAGTGGTGGATTAGCGGCGGCCCATGCGATTCATAATGGGTTTACGGTTTTGGAAGAAACCCAGAAATTCTGGCATGGTGAAAAAGTGGCTTTTGGGGTTCTAGCAATGTTAATTTTAACCGATCGCCCCAGCGAAGTTATTGATCGGGTGTTTGGTTTCTGTGAATCTATCGGACTCCCGACAACGTTAGCCGATATTGGACTTGAAGGAGTCAGTCGTGAACGCTTATTACTAGCCGCAGAACGCGCTTGTGGTACGGGTGAAACGATTTATAATGAACCTTGTGAAATTAACCCTGAAAGTGTTCTGGCTGCCCTGTTAACGGCTGATGCTAAGGGACGGGAACGGAAACAATTCTAAGTTAATTGTTTGAGAGTTTAGAGTTTATTGAGGAAGTTAAAGTGCGATCGCTTTTTGATTAGGAAATTATCAAGAGGCGATCGCACAGTTAGATTAAGATTTAAAAAGTATTGATGATGATAGTTCTGATAATTTATGGGATAAATTACCGGGGAGGGAGGTAAGCTATGATGTTGGAAGTTGATCGCCAAGTTTCTTTAGCTTTTTATCAGCGCTTACAAAAGGTTGTTCCAATTTTGGAGATGAAAATTTTTGGTTCAAGGGCGCGAGGTGATGCAACGAATGAGTCAGATTTAGATGTGTTTATTAAGGTTGATACGATGGATCGTTCTCTCAGGAAAAAAATTATCGATTTGGCTTGGGAGGTTGGGTTTGAGTATGATCGCGTGATTTCAACTTTGATCGTGACGGAGCAACAGCTAAAAACTGGGGCTATGGGTGCTAGTCCTTTGATAGCTAAAATTGCTCAAGAAGGTATTAAGATATGATTTCTGAGCAATTACGGTTATTAGTTGAGTACCGTTTTTCCCAAGCAAAGCAAACTTTAGAAGAGGCTAAGATTTTAGTCAATAATTGCGCTTATCGAGGTAGTATTAATCGCTCTTACTATGCGATGTTTTATGGGACGATGGGTTTGTTAAGCCTTAAAAATATAGGCAGTTCTAAGCATAGCGGAGTTATTAGTTTTTTTGATCGGGAGTTTATCAAAACAGGTGAATTGTCTAAGGATTTATCGCGTAGTTTGCATCGTGCTTTTGAAGAACGCCAAATGAGTGATTATGGGGAAATGCTAGAACCTGATGAGTTGACGGCGAGGGAGTTGATAGATCAGGCTGATGTTTTTATTTCTTCGATTATAAAGGAGAAACATCAACATTGAGTTTAAAATCTGCTGCTTTTGAGGCAGAAACTTCGATTACATAATCACCGCTTTTCGGTAATTCTCCTTGCCACTTTTTGCTATCTTTAATCGTACCAATAATTTGACCATTCGGATCTAAAATATTAATATCGACGGTTCCTTGTTGAACTTCCAGAGACATTTTTTGTCCCTCTGCACATTCTAATTTATATTGTCGTTTTTCTGCGGGTTTAATTGCGCTTGTTAGGGTTGTTCCCGTTGTCCCAGGGTCAAATGTTACCCGTTCATTGGGGATATTCGGTTGAGGGGAAATAGAAGGGGTTGGTGTAGGGGAAGAAGTGGAAGCAGTGGAAGTATTCGCAAAAGGTGGTAAAGGTTGTAAGGGTTGGGTTCCCGTTACTCCACGAGAACTTAAGTTCATTTTAAGATCAAAGGTTGTTGCTCCTTTTAAGGCAGTTAAAACCAGTGTATATTGACCCGTTTGGGGTAAATCTTTGCTTTTAATCTGTTGTCGATCTGGCGCATAAAGCCAAATACATAAATTATCTTCTGTGCGATAATTTAACTGTTGACCTGCTTTGGCGGGAAATTGATATCCTAAATAATTCCCTTGACGAATTTGACCGGATTCTTTTGTATTAACAGCCGTTAATGTAATTAATTTAATATTTTTTGGATCAAGATTGCTTTGAGGTTGTTCAGAACATTGTTCTATTTTTTCCGATGAATTCGAGTTTACAATATTCATGGTGGTGGAAAGTTGTTTCCAATGTTCCGATAGAACTTCACAGCCTGTTAATAAAAATAATAATAGAAATAAACCTGTTTTTTTCATAAATGTTTTTTCAATAAACTCTTGATCAACTTTATAGGGAGCGATATTCTGTCGTCCTAAGATATCGAATTAAGCTAAATCTGAAATTTTGGTTTAACTTAACCGTTGTTTGATCCATAATCCAAATAAGGGTAACGCTAATTTATAGCCTAATTCTGAACCATAAATCAAGCCTTTATGTTGTAAACCTGCGATCGCACCTTGTAAACTTCCGCCTCTGGATAAATGATGTTTGGTAATATATTCTCGACTTTGGGGTTTATCCGTTGGATCTAAGGCTAAAGACTCTAATAATTGCGCTTGGGAAGAGGGAAGTAATACTAACAACGATTCAAATACCGTTGAAAAATCCGCTAATAATTCCTGTAAGGTTTCTTCAATTTCCCTATCTCCAATTAACCCATTAGTTGTTTTGACTTTACACAACCGACGAACTAACGCCGAGGCATCTCCAATATGTCCTTGAACAGCTTCTAAAAAGCGTTTTAAGGCGTGCGATCGCGGATCAAAGGTTAAATGTTCTCGATGCAAAACTCCATGCGCCCAAGCTGCGACTACATCATCCGATAAGGGGGTTAATTGTACAATATCTAAATTTTTATGAAAGTCCTCTTGATTTGTCGTTTCTGCTAAAGTTGCCACTAAAACATAACTAACAGAACTTTGCTGTTGAATTTCTTGACGCAATAATTTTTCCCAATCTCCCTGTCTATCCCAAGACCGAATATGAGGAAAACTATGCAAAATTAACACCACTTGTCGCTGCACAAATTCTGCTAACTGTTGAGGCAAATGAATTAATAATTGATACGCTTGCCAAATCTCTTCCGGTTGAGCAATTAACCGCAAACTTTTTGCCGTATTTCCCTGCCATACCAAAAATTGATCGGCTTCTGTTGCTGTCCACTGTTGCAAAAACTGAGTTGCTGTTCGACTTTTAACCGCCTGAGAAATCCCCTCGCATAACAGTTGGGTCAACCGATGGCCATCGGTAGCCCGAATACAGTCCACTTCAATAATTTTCGCCCCCACTTCCACCGCCGCCCGTCGAACCAGGGTTCGGCGTCCACTACCCGGAACCCCAGCAATTAACAAATCACGTTCACCAGCTAACGCCTGAGTAATTTGTTGAAATTGGCTTTGTCGTCCAAAGGTTTCTAACGGTGCTGCTAACTCTTCTATATCCATCGGTATTGATCGCACAAGCTNGTTGAAATCCGTAATTTCTCTCAAAATTAATATCCTGACATTCGGTTATCAACTTTAATTTCAGCAGTTGAGGGTAAATAAAATTATTTCCGACTCGATGTTGGGGTTTAAAGAATTTCTGGGCGATGTCTTTTTGACCTTCAGCCAAAAAGCTGAGGGAAAAGACACCACTGGCCTTAATCATGGCGTGGGATTTAGAATCGTTCTTAACGCAGTTGACCACTAAAGGCGGTTCAAAGGAGCCTTGTGTCACCCAACTGGCGGTAAAACCATTGACATCATCCCCGTCTTTCACCCCACAAATATAGAGGGCGTGGGGAATTTTCCGCAGAATTGTTTTTTTAGCTGATTCGTCCAACACAATGTTAATGGGGTATTGAGTGATTTGACTGGGATTAGTTTATCAAAAAAACTGGATTTATCGTGGCATCACCCCTAAAATATACTCCCCTTGATTAACAGAATGATTTCTAGCGAGATCAAAAATTAGTCCATCAGACTCGGCAAAAACTTCTTGAATTTGGGGTAATTCTCTAGTTTTATTAAAGATTAAAATTTCATAGAGTTTCTGGTTTTTACGAATAGTTTCTCCTAATTTGATATAAAATTTAATCATACCTCCAGTTCTTGAATAATAATATTGAAGTTGATTTTTGGGGCTGAGATTTATCGTGTGATTTGGAGTAGAGGTTAAAGGAAAATTTTCGATTAATAAAAGTTCTTTCATAGCGAGATAATTTTTAATTCCTCTAACTCCTTTTTCCACAGATTCAGGATTCATGGTTAATCCAGAACCAAGTTCTAATGTCCAAGCTTCAATCTCAAATTGAATATTTTTCCCTAATTTCTTTAATTCTCGTTCTAAAGCTAACCAAGGTTTCATAAAAGCTTCATCAAAGGCATCGCCATCATAATCATTCATTAAGATGCCATAATCTAAGAGGAAGGCTTTAGCACTTTCTTCTCGACTATGAAAACAATATAAATAGTCTAATCCGTAATTGGTTCCACTGTGTAAATCGATTAAGTAATCCGCATTAAGAGATAAACTTTGGAGTTGATAACGGTAATATTTATGGTAGGGAACGCCTAACGAACTTTTTAGATTTTCCGAGAGTTGCTGAAATTGATTTAAAATGTTTTGCCGATATTTAGATTGGATTTCGTGAGGTTCTAAGGTTTGGTAGTCTTGGGCAAATTGGGCAATATTTTCTCCGGTTTTTTCATAATCCCAGAAAATTCGATTCCAATCTTTACCATCATAAGGATTATATCGACCGGAGGAAAAGTGATGCGATCGCTGATTCACACTCAAAGGATTACACACGGGAACTAACCAAATTTCTCCTATTAATTGCTCAAGATCTAAACGAGTTAAAAATTCAATCAAATCATGAATAACAGCATTTCCGCTAATTTCCGCTCCGTGTAAGTTAGACTGTAAATAAGCTTTTTTTCCCGGTTTAGCACCTTTGAATTGATAGACTTGAAGAAATAAGCGATCGCCAGATGCAAGTTGGATTAAAGGAATTGTTAAAATATTAGGAATCATAGGACTAGGCAAAATAAAGCTGATTATCAAAATAGAATATAAATCAAGAAGGGAATAAGGAATAGGCAAAAGAAAGAAAAAAACACCTAATTCCTATTTATTGTGCTGAAAACTTCACAGGTAAGGGGACAGAAAAGCCAGGGCTGAAGTAGAGGAAACCGCCTATCAGGATTCACAGATGGAGGAATTTTATCTCAAAATTTCTGTTTTGATCGAGTTTTCTTCAACTCCCCTGCAATTCAAGCTAAAATTTAGGCACAATAAGATTAGCCTTTATTTAGATTCTTGTGTCCTACTCTACCCAAAACGATCCCCAACTGGATCTCAACAAGCTGTTTCCGTTTCCCCTGGATGACTTTCAGTACAACGCCATTGCTGCGTTGAATGAAGGAAAATCCGTTGTCGTCTGTGCACCAACGGGGTCGGGAAAAACGTTAGTGGGGGAATATGCTATCCATCGGGCGTTAGCGGGTAATAGGCGGGTCTTCTACACAACACCCCTAAAAGCTTTATCTAATCAGAAGTATAGGGACTTTAAAGATCTACTAGGGCCAGAAAATGTGGGGTTACTGACGGGGGATATTTCCGTTAACCGGGATGCGGCGGTGGTGGTGATGACAACAGAGATCTTCCGCAATATGCTTTATGGTACACCGATTGGCGAGGTGGGAACCTCTATGGAAGCAGTGGAGGCGGTGGTTTTAGATGAATGCCATTATATGAATGATCGCCAACGGGGGACGGTTTGGGAAGAGTCAATTATTTATTGTCCCCGTGAAATTCAATTAGTGGCTTTATCTGCAACCGTCGCTAATAGTGAACAATTAACAGACTGGATTTCTAGGGTTCATGGCCCAACGGAGTTAATTTATTCTGACTTTCGACCTGTACCGTTGCAATATCATTTTTGCAATACCAAAGGGCTATTTCCGTTATTAGATAATTCTTTAAAAAAAATTAATCCCCGCCTCAAAGAACGTAAAGGCCCTCCTCAACGGGGTAGAAATCGCAATGATGTTCCCAATTTAACGGCGGTTATTTCCCATCTGCAAGAACGGGATATGTTACCTGCTATTTATTTTATCTTTAGTCGCAAAGGATGCGATCGCTCTGTAGCAGAAGTGCGTCATTTATCCTTAGTTACAGAAGCCGAAGCTGCCCTGTTAAAAAAACACATTGATGCCTTTGTTGCTGCTAGTCCAGAAGGCATTCGTCCCGACCAATTAGAAGTATTATATCGAGGTATTGCCGCCCACCATGCGGGATTATTACCCACTTGGAAAGGGTTAGTTGAGGAGTTATTTCAACAAGGATTAATTAAAGTAGTGTTTGCCACAGAAACCCTGGCTGCTGGCATTAATATGCCCGCTAGAACAACGGTGATTTCGAGTTTATCGAAACGAACCGATGATGGTCATCGCTTATTAAAACCCTCGGAATTCTTGCAAATGTCGGGACGGGCTGGACGACGGGGTATGGATATTGAAGGGTATGTTGTCACGGTACAAACCCCTTTTGAAGGGGCAAAAGAAGCCGCTTATTTAGCAACGTCTAAACCTGACCCGTTAGTGAGTCAATTTACGCCTAGTTATGGCATGGTTTTGAATTTATTACAACGCCATACTTTAGAAGAAGCGAAAGAATTAATTGAACGGAGTTTCGGACAATATTTATCAACGATTAATTTAATTCCCGCCCAACGAGAAATCGAAATTATGCAAGCGGAATTAGCGTTAATTGAAGCGCAATTTGGCTTTCGAGGCGAACAAAATATGGCAATTTTGGAGGAAACCTTAGCCAGTTTTGAAAAAATTTATGAACGTTTGCGAGAGGAACGCCGTTTATTAAAGTTATTACAGCGCCAAGCCGAAGACAGTCGAATGCACCAGATGGCTTTAGCGATGGACTCAACGTCATTAGGAACGATTGTCGGGTTACGCGGAAAACACGTCCCCACCGCCCGGAGTTTTGAGGCTGACCCCATTCCGGCGGTATTAGTCGCAAAAACCCCCAGTTCGGGACAAGCCCCCTATTTCCTGTGTTTAGGACGGGATAATCGTTGGTATGTGGTGAGTTCGGCGGATATCGTGATTTTACAACCCCAGTCTCAACGGTTAAATGTGGATTATGTCGATATTCCTAATATTCCGTTTAAATTAGGGCAATGTCGCAAAGGGGATGAGTTAACGGTGGCGATTGTGCAACAAATTCCCAATTTAATGTTACCTGAACCTCCGCCAGAAGTGATTACCCAACAAGAACAAGTGGAACGATTAGAGTTAGAATTAGATGCCCATCCGATTCATGAATGGGGTAAACCCAATAAACTGTTAAAACGGTGGCAACGGTGGGCGGAATTGGATGAAATTATTCAAGAACGACGCACGGAATTAGAAGAAGATTTAGCCCGTCATTGGCAAGAATTTTTAGCTTTAATTTCGATTTTGCAATATTGTGAAGCCTTAGATGAATTAAAACCAACGGATTTAGGTCAAGCAACGGCTGCCTTACGCGGTGATAATGAATTGTGGTTAGGGTTAGCCTTAAAATCAGGGATTTTTGATGATCTTGACCCCCATCATTTAGCGGCGGCTTGTGCGGCGTTAGTTACGGAGGTTTATCGTCCCGATAGTTGGACTCGCTATCACTTATCTGATGATGTGGAAAATGCTCTCGGACGGTTGCGGGGTATTCGTCAGGAGTTATTTAAGCAGCAGCGACGCTATCGTGTGGCGTTACCGATTTGGCTAGAACGGGATTTAACGGGTTTAATTGAACAATGGGCTTTAGAAACTGATTGGTTAGAGTTAGTCGCTAATACCAGTTTAGATGAGGGGGATATTGTGCGAATGTTCCGACGCACGTTAGATTTTCTTTCACAAATCCCTCATGTTCCTCATTTAAGCGAGTCACTAAAACAAAATGCCATTCGTGCCCGCCATTTAATTGATCGATTCCCGATTAATGAAGCGGTGGATTAGCGCATTAGTCCCCTGTAGAGACGCGCCAATAGCCTGACGGCATAAATAGGCGCGTCTTTACGTGGGGTTTAGTAGATTATCTGTAATAGTATCAATTTCACGATTTCATATTAGCAATATACTCCGCAAGACAACGAGCTACATACTCAGCAAGCTTTACAGGTACAGCATTTCCGATTAATTGTTCAAGATCAGTTTTAGAACCTTCAAATACAAAATTCTCTGGGAAAGTTTGTAGATAACTTCTTTCAATCGTCGTTAAAGGACGAACATTTGATGATACTAATGCTGAATCCCCAGAATGAGCTTTATATGTTTTTGGAATCGGTCTATTAACTCCTCTAACTGTTGGGCTAGGTTCATCAATACTAAACACACCCCGTCTTTTGTAACTTCTTGGATGTCTATAGTAATGGTCAACATCTAAAGTCTTGCCTATAGTATTAAAATATTGCCGAATAGTCAGAGGTTCATTAGCCAGATTATTGTCTAAATAAGGCTCTATTTTTTTATCTTCTCCACCAAGCTCTCCGATCCAGAAAAATCTTTTTCTACTTTGTGGCACACCGCATAAACTGGCATCTAATATTTTTTCACTAAGGCCGTAGTGAGCCGATTTAAAAAGTTGCTTTGCTTCTTTATATTTTGTGCTTTTTACAAATCTGTCTACATTTTCCATAATAAAAAATTGAGGCTTGATAACAGCAACAATTTCAGCAAAAGAAATCGTTAAATCTCCTCTACCTAAACTTTCATCTCTTTTTCCGGCACTAGAAAAATCTTGACATGGTGGCCCTCCAGCTATAATGTCAGGTTTAAATCCTTTAACAATATCAAATGCTCCTTGGAGATTGCCTAGATCTGCTAAAAATACTGGGTGTTTAAAGTTTTTTTGATAAGTGTTCACTGCTAACTTCCAATTGTCAAAACCAGCAACTACATCAAAACCAGCATTTTGAATTCCGAGTGATAACCCACCACAACCTGAAAAAAGATCTATAACTTTAAGATTGATTGGTTTATTTTCCATTATTTTTATGAAGAATTGACTTATCTAATTAAATAATTCTGGATTGCTTAGAAGAGCAGCATCAAATCGTCTTTCAGGACTCAGAAAGTTTTGTCCGCCACCAAGAACAATATTTTTAATTTCATCTTTTTTTATTCTAGGACTTGTCAATTCTGTACAAGCCATATATCGATTCGTGTTAGCACCATTTAGAGCAAATGCCTTGTCTGTTTGAGCGTTATAGGCAAGTGTTTTTATAATGTCTGCATGAGGAATTCTACCTTCTAAGGCAAAATCAAGAAGCATTCTTGATAACCAAATAATAGATCTTCCATATCGATCTATTTCTTGCTTTTTACCCAAAGCCTCCCTTGCTGCATTAAAAAAAAGTCTTGTGAACGCAAAATCGCTCCATACAAAGATATCTAAACAGTTTTCGTGTAATTTTGCTGTTCTTCCAATTGTTTTCCAAACAGGTTGTAAAACAAATGGCTCTTGTAAATCTAATACTGATATTAAAATCCGGTCTAAATCGTTTGCCAGGTCTAAAATATAACTTATAACATTGTCCACATCCCACCAAGTGGACAATCTACGAATAGAAGTAGGATCTAAATAGTCAAGTAATAATTCTGGTGAGTCTTTTAACTTGTATGCAATTCCTAGTGCCAGATAAATAATGGTAGTAGGTCTAACAACAATTTCACAACCGTACTGAGTCTCGGGCAACTTATAAGTTGAATTATCAGGTAATGCAGTGAGCTTGACTTCCAAGCTTTGCAAACAGGCACTTTTTGTACTTTTGTTAAGTGTGACTAGATCAGTTCTTGGAAATTTACCCGTAACAATTGTTCTGTAGGGTGTAAAGTCTGTTTCAAAGGAAAAGAAAAGCTCTGATGCAAATGGATCTAACCCGAAAATAGAAGAAACATCTATTTTTTCATGTTTAATCTGAGTATTTGTATCTAATTTGAGATACACTAGCTTCAAACCTCTCCTAGCCATGTAGCAAGATAAAGATACGGGAAAAGCATTATTAAACTTATTCTTCCCCCAACTTCCCTCTTTTGAGAAATCTCGATTAGAGCGTCCTCTTTCTAATCCAAATAAGCCGGTTTCTACGTCGAATACATTATTTTTGGTCAAGATCATACAAAACTTTACTGTAAATGATTATTCACTAGAGAACTGACATTAGAAGTGAGTAAGTTTTTTATTTCTGTTGAACCTCGTACAAAATAACCACCATTAATTATTTCCTTATAAACAGCTTTACGAATAATCATTTTACCATATATTTTTTGTAGTAAATCTAGCTTTCCAATCGCTACTAAATTGCTGATAGTCAATACTTGGAACACTTTTAAGGGGTAACGGTAAAATAAGGATTTCGGACTCCAAAATTACCAACTTCGCTTACGCAGTCCGAATCCGAAGTATTGTTATAAATAATAAATAGGGTGAGCCATGCCCACCCTAATGTTACATTAACCTACAGATTAATGCCCAATACCAACATATTGGAACCCGGCGGCTTCTAATTGTTTGCGATCTAAGAAATTCCGTCCGTCGATCATAAATGCTGAGTGCATTTTTTTCGCCATTTTTGCATAGTCGAGGGTGTGGAATTGTGTCCAGTCTGTGATTAAAACCAACGCATCACAGCCATCGGCTAACAGTTCAGGATCGGTTTCAACAATTACTCCCGTTAAGCCATGACGCATTCCACTTTGGGAAATAATCGGATCATAAGCTTTAACTTTTGCTCCTAAACGGTTCAACTCTTGGATAATATTTAAAGCTGGAGCATCGCGTAAATCATCCGTATCCGGTTTAAAAGTTAACCCTAATAATCCGACGGTTTTGCCTTTGAGAATTTTCAGGACTTGTTGTAATTTGTCAATGGCAATGGTACGTTGACGGTTATTCACTTCCACCGCAGCTTTTAACAATTGAGCTTCATAATTGTAGTCATCGGCGGTATGAATTAAGGCAGAAACATCTTTCGGGAAGCAGGAACCTCCCCAACCAATTCCAGCTTGCAAAAACTTATTGCCAATCCTGGAATCTAAGCCAATTCCTTCGGCGACTTGTTTAACATCTGCCCCGACGCGATCGCAAATATTAGCAATTTCGTTAATAAAGCTAATTTTAGTTGCTAAAAATGAATTTGCCGCATATTTAATCATTTCTGCGGAACTGAGATCGGTTAACACAATCGGAACCGGAGGTAAGGAAGGATGATCAGAATATTTCCGCACCACTAAAGGTTGATATAATTCTTGCATCACTTCCAGTGCTTTTTTGCTATTACTTCCTAACACAATCCGATCTGGATTAAAGGTGTCATAAACAGCCGAACCTTCCCGCAAAAATTCCGGGTTACTCACGACATCAAATTCGGCTTCAATGGGGGTTCCCGCTAACCCTTTTTCCTTTTGTCGTTCTCCTGCACCATCTAAAACAATCATTCGCACCCAGTCACCAGAACCGATAGGTACAGTGGATTTATTCACAATCACTTTATAACCTTTCGTTAGGTTAGCACCAATGCCTCGCGCCACAGCTTCGACATAACGGGTATCACTTTCACCCGTGGGTAATGGCGGAGTTCCCACAGCAATAAATAACACTTCACCGTGTTCAACACCTGCACTTAAATCCGAAGAAAAATCCAGACGTCCTGATTCCATACAGGATTTCATCAATTCGGGTAATCCCGGTTCATAAATCGGGGATTGTCCCGACTTCATTAATTTAACTTTTTCTTCGTTATTATCAATACAAATCACATCATGCCCGATCTGCGCTAAACAAACTCCCGTTACTAAACCCACATATCCCGTTCCAATGACACAAACTCGCATAAATCTATCCTCAATTTTTTGACAATATGCTAACCAGAAGAAACCAGAAGGAAGAGGAGGCGTAGGTTGTGGGGTGCATAGTGCGGAGTGTGGAGTGTGGAGTGCGGAGTGCGAAGTCAGAAGTTAATGATGTCCCTCCTTCTCCCCTTCTCCCCTTCTTCTCCTGCTCCTTTTCTCCCCCTACTCCCCTATCTTCTATCCTTAAGATGGGTAGATGCGTTCCCGAAAATCGTCCACTGTCAATTTTAATCCTTGATCCAGGGGGATTGTCGGTTCCCAATTCAAATACGTTTTAGCACGAGTAATATCAGGTTGTCGCTGTTTTGGATCATCTTCCGGGAGAGGTTTAAATTGAATTTCAGCGTCAGGGTTAATCATATTCTGAATTTTTTGGGCTAATTCCAAAATCGTATATTCCCCAGGATTTCCGATATTGACCGGGCCAATATAATCACTATTCATCAAACGGATGAATCCCTCTACTAAGTCTGACACATAACAGAAACTTCGCGTTTGCAAGCCATCACCATAAATCGTTAAGGGAACGCCTCGCAGAGCTTGAACGATAAAATTACTCACCACCCGGCCATCATTTTCTAACATTCGCGGGCCATAGGTATTGAAAATCCGCACCACGCGAATATCGACCCCGTTTTGACGATGATAATCAAAGGCTAAGGTTTCTGCAACCCGCTTTCCTTCGTCGTAACAGGATCGAATCCCAATACAGTTAACGTTTCCCCGATAGTCTTCCGTTTGGGGATGAACATCAGGATCACCATAAACTTCTGAGGTAGAGGCTAAAAAAAATCTGGCTTTGATGCGTTTGGCTAACCCCAACATATTGAGGGTTCCCAATACATTTGTTTTGATGGTTTTAACCGGGTTGTATTGGTAGTGAACCGGAGAGGCGGGACAAGCTAAATGGTAAATTTGATCGGCTTCTAAGCGAATGGGTTCAGTAATATCATGACGGATTAGTTCAAAATAGGGATTATCCATCCACTTGAGGATATTTCGTTTTGTCCCCGTGAAGAAGTTATCCAGGCAAATCACTTCATGGCCTTGTTCCATTAAGCGATCAATCAAATGTGAACCAATAAAACCCGCGCCACCTGTGACTAAGATTCTCATGCTTGCACTTGCTCAAAAATTGTAGAGAGTTGAAATGGTGTGGACAACAATCAAGCGCAGGTAAGCTGAATCCACTATCAGTTGATCAAAGTTAAGACTTAGCTTTGGACACACCCCAGCTATACCCTACAACATTATGTGTTGCTGTCCGTTCCACATCTATCCTACTCGATTTTGAAAGCATTAAATTCAAGTTCAGGTAAACTAGCTGTTTTTTGATCAGCTTATTTACAATTAAGATTTGGGTTTCACTTCGGATTTTGAGGCGATTCGTTCTGATCCTTGTTTTCAAGAGTTGTTGAGTTGAAATTAATAACAAATTGCTATAAAGTAAAAACCCATCTTTTTCCCCTCTCCTTACAGGAGAAGGATTGGGGAAGATGTCAGACCAGGTTGCTATCGCAAATAGAAGTAAACCTAGAGTTAATGGCGGGCTAACCCTTCTTGACGAGCGGTATGAGCAACAGCCCCAGCAACAACAGTAGCTACCCGTTTATCAAAGACGGAAGGAACAATATGTTCGCGATCTAAATCACTAGGAGACACTAAAGAAGCGATCGCTGATGCCGCTTCTAAATACATAGAAATCGTTAAACTTTTTGCCCCACAATCTAAAGCTCCCCGGAAAATTCCTGGAAATGCTAAAACATTATTAATTTGATTAGGATAATCACTCCGTCCTGTTGCCATCACCGCCACATCATCAGTAATTAATTCGGGTTGAATTTCAGGAATAGGATTAGCCATGGCAAAAACAATCGGATCTTTTGCCATTGAACGTACCATTTCCGGGGTTACGACTCCAGGGGCACTTACTCCCATAAACACATCCGCATCTTTCATCGCATCCGCTAAAGTTCCTGATAAATCAACAGCAAATTCCCGTTTTTGAGCGTTAATATCCGGTCGATCCTGGGAAATAATCCCTTTAGAATCACACAAGGTAATATAACGAACGCCAGCTTTTTTAAATAAGCGCGCCATTGCTATCCCCGCAGCACCTGCTCCGTTTAAAACCAGGTGAATCTCATCCATTGATTTTTTGACTAATTTTAGGGAATTAATCAGTGCGGCTAAACTAACAATTGCCGTACCATGTTGATCATCATGGAAAATTGGAATATCTAAAGATTGCCGTAATTTGGCTTCAATTTCAAAGCATCGAGGTGCAGCAATATCTTCTAAATTAATCCCCCCAAAAACAGGCGCAATATATTTAACAGTTTCGATAATTTTGTCTGTATCTTGAGTGTCTAAACAGATGGGAAAGGCATCAATATCGGCAAACTCTTTAAATAACATCGCTTTCCCTTCCATAACGGGTAAAGCTCCGGCTGGCCCCAAATTTCCTAACCCTAAAACTGCACTACCATCGGTAACAATGGCAACAGTATTTTGTTTAATCGTGAGGCTGTAAACTTGTTGGGGATCTTCAGCAATCGCTTTACAAATTCGACCCACTCCGGGGGTATAGGCCATTGCTAAATCCGATTGAGATTTGAGGGGAATTTTACTCTGAATACTAATTTTTCCCGCCCGATGTAGATTAAAGGTTCGGTCATAAACCGCTAAAACTTTTAACTCAGGTAATGCTTTTACCGCTTGGACAATTTGTTCTGCGTGTTCGCCACTCGAAGCATCAACACTAATTTCCCGAATGGTTTTTTGTAGGGTTTGTTCAATTAAGTCAATTTGGCCTAAATTTCCCCCAACGGTTGCGATTGCTTGGGCAACACTGGCTAACATTCCAGCGCGGTTGGGCAGTTCCAGACGAATTGTGACACTAAAACTCGGATTCGGTGTTAAGCTAACCATACTCAGTGCATTGATTGATAGTAGACCCCCAATTGTAAAGGTGATCTTGCTCTTTGTCAGTTCTTCCAACCCCGTTTTTCCAGATTTCAAGACAATTCTTGACTTTAAGATCCGGTTCTCTAATATTGTTCGTTCAATTGTAAATAATAGGCCAGATTAGCCAGGGTAATATAGTGATCAACATATTTAGGAGTTGGCGTTTTTTCGAGAGCTTGTTTTACTTGCTTTTTACGCTGAGTCTTGGACGATTTCATAGTTTTATTGTTTAGGTGAGGATGATCGACTAATCTTGTTTCAGATGTACAGTAACCCATCCGTGTTTCAAACATTAGGGTTGAAATCCGTAATTTCTNGAGAAAGAGGACATCATTAACTTCTGACTTTTCTGTCCGCACTCTGCACTCTGCACTCCGCACTCCGCACTCTATTTTGCCCCCTGACCTTTTTCAATTTTGTCAATTTCTTTCTCTCGTTGTTCATTAGTATCTTTAGGCCGTAACCATTTAGGCCATAAACTAACAACAAACTCACGACTGGTTTTACTCGCTTCTCTGGCGGGTTTAGGCAAAAATTTAAACGTATCGCCAGAGGAAATAAATAGAACTACTAAGGCAACAGCGCCCCAGCCTAGAATTTTTTTAGGAGTCATAAGCAATTTTTAGATAACGATATTTATGGGAATTTATTGTATAGCAGGGAACAGGGAACAGGGAACAGGGAACAGAAAGAAAAAGATAAACACAAGTGTAGGTTCCCTGGATGAGTTTTTGTCAATGACTCTATTTATGCAACTGCTATCAGCGAATTTGAGGAGTTTGTATATTAAGAAGATTTGAGAGAAGGAACACTATCCTTAAAAAGAAACTCCCAGTTCTTTTATCAGTGTCCTCGCTGATTAGAGTTGACCCCTAAAGTATACTATTAATCTTGAGTTTTTAATAACTCTTCAATGAAAACTTGGGTTTCTGGGGGAATATCTGTAATTAAACGCACGGGAAAAGCTTGAGTTGAAATAGATCGATAATATTCAGGTGTTAGAAATACGTTATATTTTTCAGCATCGGGTGTTAGTTGGGCGGCTGTTGCTAAAGCAATTGTTTTAGCATAATTACGGACATCTTTTGAAGCATCACCAATCACTTCACCACCTGAAATTGGAGTAATGGGAATCCAACTTTGATCCGCAATGGTTCTGGGATCTCGAACACTTAAATGGGTCGCACCTAAAACCCCTAATAATAATTTTTCAGTTTTAATTTGAGGAAAAATTGCAATTTGTTCAGGTAAAGCTGGGGTAATTTTATCAGAAGATTGTGTTAAAATTAAAGTAGGAACTTGAACTTTATTTAATCCTGTTTTTCCAAAAATTACAGAAGCCGTTGGAGCAAAGGCGATCGCACGTTTAATCCGAGGATCACTAAATCGATAGCGATCTTTCGGCAGTTCTGCTGCTAAACATTGAGTGGCTTTTCCTAAACTAAAAGTAATAAAGCTTTGATTACAATTTTTTCGGAGTTCATCAATTTGGAATTCTCCTCCCGCTAAAGCTAAAGCCGTTGCTCCTCCAAAAGAATAGCCAAAAACTAAAGTATTATTGGTATTAAATTTACCTTTAAAACGGGGATCATTAGTATTCAATTTTTCTAATTCATCCAACGTAAAAATCAAATCTTGGGGACGTTCTATAATTTCTGTAGGAGATAAAAACAAATTTTTATCAACATAAGTCGCATTACTTCCGGGATGTTCAGGAACAATAACGGTGTAGCCATAGGAAGCTAAATGTTCCATTAAATAGCGTAATTCTTGATAATCAGAACCCCGACCGTGAGAATAAAGAATTAAGGGTTTATCGGG
Organism: Planktothrix tepida PCC 9214; assembly: GCF_900009145.1. Lineage (NCBI taxonomy): Bacteria > Bacillati > Cyanobacteriota > Cyanophyceae > Oscillatoriales > Microcoleaceae > Planktothrix > Planktothrix tepida. Next base: position 448,395 of record NZ_LN889813.1, on the reverse strand, counting down.
TGTGGCTGCGGAAGATGAATAAATATAAACGGGTATATTACGATTTCGTTGTTTATCCTGCAATTCTATTCGGGTAATTTCAACTTTTCCCGGCCCTGCTTGAGTTGGATCAAAAGGAATTTGCGGAGGTTTAACTTCTCCAGTTGGAAATTTAGGTAAGACTTCTAAAAGTAATCTTTGGGTTTGCCAAAATCCTTGATTTAAGCGTTTTAAAACCTCAAATGCTTTAGGAACATTAATCTCAATAGTAGAGAGGGGATAGTTTTCTAAAAAATTAATAACGGATAATCCTTGGGGAGATTTAGCAGAAGACAGAATGGCTTCTTTAATGGCTGTTCCCCCTTGGGATTGATCTGAAGAAATAATGGTATCAATATCCGTTAAAATTCGGGTTCCCACTTGACTATTAACAATTTCATCAACCGTTTCATCTTGAATTTTAATTTTAATATTTAACGCTGCTAAGGCTTGTTGCTTTTGTTCGGGGGTAAGGAAACTAAAATAACCCAACAATCCTAACGGAACTTTTCCGGTTTCTGCAAATTCTTTTAAGTCTTTGACCGAAACCGTAGTATAAATAAATCCTTGTCTGATTACAACAGATTCTGCTGCACGACTCGAAAGCGGGAATAGGAAAAAACTGCTAACAATTGTCGGCGTTAAAAGACTTAAGGAAAGGAACAATTTTTTCCACGGGTGTTTAGAAAAAACAGAAAAAGCAGATACCGGAATTTCACGCATGATCAAAAGTCTGGGTTCAACAATCCAAAAAGTTTAACATCGAATTAGCTCATTGCTATCGGGGGGCGATGGTGTTCCCAAGGTTGTACCGCCTCCAATTGGGCAGCTAAGGCGATTAAAGTGGCTTCCGTTGCGGGTTTTCCTACTAATTGCACCCCAAGGGGTAAACCTGCTGACGTGAAACCTGTGGGAATGGCGATCGCCGGTTGACCACTAACATTAAATGCTGGACAAGGGGCAATCCATTCAATAATACGCTGTAACGTTTCTTCAGGAGAAAGTTGAGCATATTCTCCCACAGAAATTGCTGGGTGCATATAGGTGGGTAAAACAATAACATCAAAGGGACTTAAGGAGGCAACAATTTCACGTCCGGCTACCTGCATTTTAGACACCGCTTGCAAATATTGTCCAGCCGTTATTTGAGTTGACCTTAACCATTGATTTACCGAACCTAAATACTCTGACGGAATTCCAGAGGCTGCGACTCCCGATTTCCAAACTAAAGTAAACGGTTCAATAATTGAACTAAAATCCGGGTTAATGAGTTCTATTTGATGACCCAATTTTTCGAGAAGTTTAACAGTATTTTGAACCGCTTGTTCACAGTCTGGAGACGCTTGACCAACGGGTAAAATAGAAGTTGCTACGGCAATTTTTAAAGACTTGGGATGTTGTTGTGTTGCTGCCAAAAACGAAGGATTGGGATCAGGCAACCAATAGGGATCTCCTAAAATATAGCCTGACATTACATCTAATAAAGCCGCTGCATCGGCAACGGTACGAGCCAGTGGGCCATCGGTGGAAATCCCACTTTGAAAGTCTCCGACGGGAGCATGGGACACTCGCCCTCGCGTGGGTTTAATTCCGACTAAACCACAACAAAAGGCAGGGCCACGAATGGAACCTCCGCCATCTGACCCATGAGCAACGGGGGATAATCCCGCCGCCACCGCAGCAGCAGCCCCCCCACTGGAACCTCCGGGGGTATACTCTAAATTCCAAGGGTTACGGGCGGGAGGAAAGCCATCGGGTTCGGTGTAGGGTAATGATCCGACTTCAGAAGTTGCGGTTTTTCCTAATATATTAAATCCGGCTTGGCGAATACGACTGACAACTCCATCATCATAAGTGGCTATTTTATCGAGTAACGCCCGTGAACCATAAGTACAGGCAACTCCCGCAACGGGGTTTAAATCTTTAATCGAAATGGGAACGCCAAAAAATGGCGGTAATTCATTAATATCGGCAATTTGGGCGAGGTGTTCTGTTTGGGTTTTGGCGAGTTCTATAGCGGTTTCTGCCATAACTGTAAAATAACAACCCAACTGCGGATTTAACCGTTGAATTCGATCTAAATAAAAATTAACTAATTCTAAAGGAGATAAAACTTTTGTGCGAATTAATCGCGCTTGTTCTAAAGCAGGGGTAAAGGCTAAATCCACTGAATTCATGTTAAGGAGGGAACAGGGAACAGGGAACAGGGAACAGGGAATAAATAGTAATTAGTCAACAGCTAATAGTCAACAGTAATCGGTCAACTGTCAACCGTCAACAGCCAACTTGTTGTAAGGATGCCCAAAGGGGTAGACTAAGAGTATTCTATTTCCAGATTTCAGCCCGTAAAAATTGCTGAATGATTAAAAGTTAAGAGCTTTGTCGTAAGACAGGTAGGGTAGGGCATACCCAAACCTCGGTTGAAATACCGAAAACGCTTGGAGAGTGAACCATTAAAAGGGCACTAGATAACACCTGATATTCTAGTAGACTCGGTTCAGACATAATCGTGTAAGACCTAAGTAGGGGCAACTCCAAAGGGCGGTGATTAGCTCAAGAATCTCCCGTTACATCCCCTCTTGATTAACGGTGAGAGTGTCAATGAAAGGTCACGGGATGTCAGCACCCCGGACTGAAGTAAAGGGGCTATGGGCGGAGCGCAGGCTTCGCGAAGTAATGCCTCACCTTCACTCCTCCCCGGAAGGGGAAATGTAAAGCCTAACTAGAAGTTAGGGGTTTCTACCCATTTTTCCGATGACACAATCAGAGCGTCCACCTGTTCCTCGTCCGCCAGTGCCAGGGATTCCGCCACGTCCACCTGCACCGAAAGCACCTCCCCCACCTGGGGCTGGAGTAGCAGGTGCTACTGTTGCGACACCGACTCAAATGACGACAACAACCCCAACGGTAATGGCAACACCGAGAAGCAAAGGCCCTAGTCCCGGACAACCCACGTTACGCGATATTGTCAAGCGGGCTAACGATGAGGGGGCTTCGGACGTTCACTTAGGCGTGAATGAACCTCCGCGCTTTCGCAAACGGGGGGATATTGTCCCGTTAGAGTGGCCAAATACCGACTTGAATACCTTTATGAGTTGGTTGATGGAGGTGTTAACCGATGAGGAAATTCATCAATTTCAAGAAAATCTTGACTTTGACGGTGCGGCAGATTTGGGCTTTGTGCGAATTCGGATTAGTATCTTTGATGCCCTCAATGGCCCTTCACTGGTATTACGGTTAATTGGTTCCTCGATTTTGACTTTAGAACAGTTAAAGTTACCAGAGGTATTTAAAAAAATCTGTAACTATCACAAAGGGTTAATTCTGGTAACGGGGCCAACGGGTTTAGGTAAGTCTACGACCCTGGCGGCGATGATTGATTACATGAACCGTAACTATGCCTACAATATTATTACCATTGAAGACCCGGTAGAATTTGTTCACGAAAGTAAAAAATCCCTGATTAAACACCGAGAAGTCGGACGTCATACGTTGAAGTTTTTTAATGCGCTTAAAGGTGCATTGCGTCAAGACCCGGATGTCTTATTGGTGGGGGAAATTCGGGATAAGGACACGATGCAAATTGCCTTAAAAGCGGCACAAACGGGTCACTTAGTATCTGGAACGTTACACACCAATAGTGCGGTAAAAACCTTGACTCGGATTTTGGATATGTTTACCGCCGAGGAACAACCTTCAATTAAAGTCTCGATTTCCGAATCTTTGGTGGCGATTATTGCTCAATTATTGTGTAAAACCACTGATGGGAAACGGGCAGCTTTTCATGATGTTTTGATTAATACTGATGTGATCAAGGAATACATCGTTAAAGACAAGTTTGAAGAAATTAACCAAATCATGCTCAAAGATACCTATGAAGGCATGACGACCATGAACAAATCTCTTTACAATCTCTATCAGGAAGGACGAATTACTGAAGAAATTTGTTTAGAGGTCTCCCCCTTCCCCAACGAGATGAGTCAAATGTTACGAGGACGAGTCTAACTCTAACAAAAATGTAAAATTTCAGCCCTACTCTTGCTTTCATCGCCTAAAGTGAAAGTATCGGTGAATCGTGATCCCATTTCTCGATCTCTCCATTCTTTTGAATGGCTGGGAATCACGATTTACCCGTTTAAGGCTTTAAATTTTAATATTAGGTATGGAATGAGGCTTTGAATTTAGTTCAACCATCTACGGTGACTCATTTATTTAAAGCGATCGCTTTATTTACTCCGGGGGGAGATTTAGTTTATTGTATTGACCCCAATAAACAGCGTCGCTGGCATTCTCATCTTTGCACGTCTTTGCAAGAACTTTTAGGTTTACCAGAACCCCCTCATTTTTTGATTCCTTGCTATACCGCAACTTATGATCGTTGGGTTGACCCCCAAACTCAACAAATCCAACTTTCGGCGGAAGCTTATCCTCCGGTTTTGCAATACCAAACTTTATTAAATACGATTTTTGATACGGAGGATGTAGTTTGGCAACCCGCAACGGGTTCAGAAGAGTTTTGTAATCCTTTAATTATTGCCACTTATTATGAGCAATTTCCTCAACTTTGGGAAAATCATGATCTGATTGTTCAGGTGAAAAAAAATGATGTGACTCATGATTCTACAACAACTGAAAATTTATCAGAATACCCCTCTCCCAGTTTTAAACTGAATTTATCTCCTGAAGCCGAATTTCCTGAAACCCAAGGATATGTTTTACGGTTATTTGTGTCCGGTCATAGTTTGGTAACGGAAAAAACCCTCCAAACTCTCCATCAATTGTTAGAACGTTCTATTGGTCATCCTTATACATTGAAAGTGATTGATGTTTTAAAACATCCTGACTTAGCAGAAGCGGATCAAATTTCTGCCACTCCGACTTTAGTTAAAGTTTGGCCAAAGCCTGTCCGCCGTATCGTGGGAGAGTTAAATAATGTCGATACGATTTTGCGATTATTAGGGAGTCCGGCTGATACTTTACCCTGGGAAAAATAGTGATTTTTTGAGTAAAATTCCCGCTTATCTTAAGCTTTTTACTTTCCGGGAATAAACTGAGTTGAGCGTTGTCTTTCAGCGACTTCATAAATGGATTGATTAGCTTTAACGGACTTTTCTAAATTAACAATAGGCTGAGGATAATCAACACCTAAAATCACTCCAAAGCGTTTTTGTTCAACGGGGATTAAAGACCAAGGTTCATGGACTTTTGAGGGTGGTAAATTGCTTAATTCGGGTAGCCAATGTTTAACATAATCTCCGTTTAGATCATAATCTTTAGATTGTTTTAAAATATTAAAATAGCGGAATCCTCGTGCATCGTTTCCAACTCCGGCGGTATAATTCCAGTTTCCCCAATTACTACAAACATCATAATCAATTAACAGCGATTCAAACCATTCCGCTCCCATTTTCCAATGGATTCCTAAATTTTTAGTCAAGAAACTAGCAACATTTTGCCGTCCTCGGTTTGACATAAATCCAGTTAAAGCTAATTCTCGCATATTAGCATCAATTAAAGGAAACCCGGTCATTCCCGTTTTCCAGGATTCAAACTGTTGTAAATCTTCTTTCCAAGGAACAGAAAGCCCTCGTAACCCTTCAGAATAAAAAATTTTATTACCATGTTTTAAGGCAATTAATCTAAAATAATCTCGCCATAATAATTCAAAAATTAACCAGTAAGTTGAGTCGTTTTTAATTCTTTGTACCTCGTATTTTTTAACACTATTATAAATAAATCGAGGCGATAAACACCCTAATGCTAACCAAGCAGAAAATTTAGAAGAATAATTTGCGCCTAACATTCCATTGCGCGTTTCTTTATAGTTTTTAAGGCAATCCTGTTGCCAAATATAATCGTTTAACCGTTTTAATCCGGTGGTTTCTCCCCCTTTAAACGTTAAAACTGCACGAAAATCAACAACAGGGGGTTCTAAACCTAAATCTTGAAGGGTGGGTAATATTCCTAATTCTAGTTTGGGTAACGGTGGTAATTTCTGAGGAGAAGGAAAAGGAGGATTAACTATACAGTGATTCTCTACTTTTTTTCTAAATTGAGTAAATACTTCAGGAATTTCAGCAATAGAAAAAGGTAAATCTGGGATTGAATAAAGAGTTGCACCCCAATAGGATTGGAGATCAACCCCTAAAGAATTTAATGCCGTTTTTAATCGCTGTTCTACTCTCAATTCTTCCGATGTAGCTTCTTGATAATAATAAACAGCATCAATCTTTAAGGTTTTGACTAATTCAGGAATAAGGGTTTCTGGCTTCCCTGTACGAATGATTAAATCGCTTCCTAACTGTTGTAAGGATTGACGTAAATCTTCTACACTTTCTAATAAAAATTGAGCGCGAAATGCTCCGGTTTTGGGGAATCCATAGGAAGTTTGACCAAATTGTCGGGGGTCAAAACAATAGGCGGGAATAATCTCTGCGTTTAAGTTTAATGCGGCGGATAAAGGTTCATGATCATGAACCCGTAAATCATTGCGATACCAAATTAAAACTTGTTTGTGAGCCACGATGATTTAATGTCTAAACGGTTCAGGTTGTTTACAGAACCCGTAGAGGTATCGACACCAACGGATTCACCTTAACCCATTTTAACCGAAGCTTCCATCGGTTTAACAATCAACCATCGTCCCGTTTTGGGGTCACGGTAGCTGCTATAGGGGTTAGAACGAAGAGGTTTAGGACGTTGCATAATCGTTCTCCAAGTCCGTAAGGGTTAAAAGAATCAGGATCATTAAGTTGATGATTCAATTATTCCGTATTTTTCCAGTGATATCAGGGACGCACATCTCTAAAATTGTGTGATAATAACGTTCATTCTGAGTGACAATAAACATAGAAGTGTGTGAGAGATATCGAGGGTATCCCGTGATCTTGATCATCGGGTTCTCGTTCTTCAACAAGTTTATTGTATTCACGTCTTATGAAAACTACAAAAGATTTTATTGTTATTGATACGGAAGGACAACCGATTTTAAGAGAATTAGCCATTGTCAATCATCAAGGTGAATTAATTTATGAAGCTTTTGCAGAAAATCATCCTCACAGTCCGAGAATTTCCCATCGGACTAAACCGTTAAAGCAGATTTTAAAAGAATTTGTTGAAATCGCTCAATCTCAATTAATTATCTGTCATTATGCTCAACATGATATTGAAGTATTGAGAAATACATTTAAAGCCGTAGGAATTTCAGCACCTCAATTAGATTTTCAGTGTAGTTTTGAACTAGCGCAACGCTATTTACCGCAACTGAATAGTCATTCGTTAGAAGCTTTAAGTAAGCATTTAAGGTTAAAATTAGATGGTCAATTTTTTATTCGAGATGCGGCTCATCGGGCGAAATATGATGCGTTATTTACCTATCAACTTTATAAACATATTGTCAATGAATATTTGAAAACTGAATTAAAAACTCAACCGAATCCCTTTGGAAGCAGTCGGGTGGATACACCGTTTCAGGATCATCCCGATTTTAGGGGTATTTTTGCGGAAGAATGCGATCGCTTAAAAGCAATTTTGGGCGATATTAAATTAGACCCTAATCATCAAACAAAGGGGGCGGTTGTCATTGGGGAACCTGGTTCGGGAAAAACTCATCTGATGATGCGATTAGCCAAGGATTTATTAACCAAAAACCGTTTATTATTTATTCGTCAACCCAATAACCCCGATACGGTTTTATTTCATACCTATAGCCGAATTTTAGAATCTTTGATCCAAATTGTTCCCAATAGTATTCACACTCAGCTTGAATATTTATTGGCGAATAGTTTTGCTGAAATCATTAAATCTACAGACACTTACTTTACCGCTAGAACTCAGAAAGATGAGAAAATTTTACAACTGATTCAAGGCGGAAATTTAAAACTCTTTACCGATTTATCCCAAGCGGAAACAAAAACAAAACGGGAGTTTTGGCAACATATTGAAAAACGAGCCTTAGAATGGTGGAATAATAACTTTTCCGCCGCAGGTTACGCCCCTAAATTTTTACAGGGAATTGTGAAATTTTGTGGGTATACTGACTTTAATCGCCGTCAAATTATTACCCAATGGTTGGCGATGAATAATTTACCTCAAGAGGAATTAGATCGGGTAGGTTTACCATCTTGGGAAGATGAATTGAGTCGGGAGGAAGCTTCTTTAGAGGCGTTAAAGGTGTTAGGGTGTTTATCGTTATTAGATCAACCGTTAATGATTGTTTTTGATCAGTTAGAGGGGTTAGGATTAAAGAACAATGAACGGTTATTACAGGCTTTTGGATCAGCCGTTAAAGAGATTTTTACCCATGTTCCCAATAGTTTAATTATTTTAAACTTATTTCCTGATCGCTGGCAACAATTTAAAGCGGTTTTTGATGGCTCAATTATTGATCGGGTGTCTCAGTCCCAAGTGTTCCTAAATCGTCCTTCTAATCAAGAGCTAAAACAGTTATTAAATTTAAAAATACAATTTTTAGATATTACCGTTGATGATTTATTTGAACCTGATGAAGTTACCGCCATTTTAAATCATCTTTCGATTCGGACAGTCTTAAATGTGGCGGCGGATTATTATCGCTATAAAGTTGATGGAATTCCTCTCCCTAAACATCAACTTATTCCCCTTTCTACCCCGGATGAAACAGAGGTTGAGCGACGATTACAACAGTTAGAAGCGGAACTGGAAACAATCAAACAAGCAATGGGTCAAATGAGTGAGTTTATTACTCGGAATTATCCCGAAAAATCAGAAATTTTTAATTCTGAGTTATTTGGATTTACCCCTTTCTTGGAATCTCCGGTTCAGCGACAATTGAGAAATTACTTCAAAGAACAACGCATTTGCTTAGAGGGGACATTATCTAAACCTAAAATTATTACTGATAGTGATGATTTAGGAAAATTGATGACGCTTTTAGAAGGGTTAATGTTAGTGATTTCTCCCTTGAGTGTAGATGTCTTAAAGTTGGGGAAACGGGTGATTCCTGAACATTTAGTGATTCAGACCCAAACTCATAGTTTTGTTGTCGGATTTTTGCATTTAGGGGGATCTCCCTTTTTCCATCGGTTGAAAAACTGGAATGAGTTACTGGGTTTTAAACCCAATTTTAAATTTATTCTATGTCGAGATGAAACCGATTATCCCATTAGCGGTCAAAAAAGCTTATTAGAATTAGAACGACTTCAACACTCTCGCACCGGAAAATTGATGATTTGGCATCAAGAGGAGCGAATTCTATTTGAACTATTTTATCAAATGATTGTGGATATCCAAAACCATGATTTAGACGTTAAACTAGAGGATGCAATTGAATTTATTTTATCAGAATATAAAGATTATTGGTTATTTCAAAATATTAAACAGGAATCAAATTAAAAACTATCCTGAATTATCGGGGATATCAATGGAAAATTTGACTAACTCTATTCTCAATAAAACCTGTAGATTTATGTACCAATTTACTCAATTCATCGGTAGAATTACTGTAATTTCAGCCTTGATAATGGCGATGGATTCCCTTGTATTTGCTCAAACCCAATCTTCCTCTAGTACAGATTTAACGCCTTTACAACAACAGTTAAAATCAGGGAATTGGAAAGCTTCTGATATAGAAACTCGTCGCTTAATTCAACAGTGGATTTTTCCGAAAGGGGATGTTTATGCTAAACCTGAAGTGAATCAAAGTTGTTCGTAGAAAGAATTTGTTATATAAAAAAAGTGGGTTGTATGTTAGTACACATCACCCACTTAAAAATTAGTTTTGAATCCTGGGGTAATTCCCTTGATTTAATATTCAGGAACAGAAGAATCAATTTCTCGACTCCAAGCCAGAATTCCGCCTTTAACGTTAGTGCCTTCAATGCCTGCTTCTTTGAGAATTCCTAACGCTTTTCCAGACCGCATTCCTGATTTACAATGGGCAATTAAACGATGACCATTTAACTTTTCTTTGACTTGTTCAATGCCTTTTCCTTGTTCAATATCGGGTAAAGGAATTAACACCGAACCGGGAATTTGAGCAATTTCATACTCATGGGGATTACGGACATCAATTAATACGAAATCCTTCGCACCACTATCGATTAATTGCTTAAGTTCCTGAACCGTCATTTCAGGAATATCCATTTTTTGTTTTGCCTCCTGTTCTTTTGCTTGGGGAATTCCGCAGAATTGTTCGTAATCAATTAATTTTTCAATAATGGGACGTTCAGGATTGGGACGTAATTTTAACTCCCGAAACGTCATATCTAAGGAGTTATATAATAACAAGCGTCCGCTTAAGGTTCGACCTTTTCCTAAAATGATTTTGACGGTTTCTGTGGCTTGAATCACGCCAATCATTCCGGGTAAAATTCCTAAAACGCCACCTTCTGCACAGGAGGGAACCATCCCCGGTGGTGGGGGTTCGGGGTATAAATCGCGGTAGTTGGGGCCACCTTCATAGTTAAATACCGTCGCCTGACCTTCAAACCGGAAAATTGACCCGTAGACGTTGGGTTTGTCCAGTAACACACAGGCGTCATTGACTAGATAGCGGGTTGGGAAATTGTCGGTTCCATCTACAATCACATCATAGGGTCGCAGCAGGTCAAGGGCATTTTCTGAACTCAGGCGGGTGTTGTAGAGGTCAACTTGACAACTGGGGTTAATCTCCAAAATCCGGTTTTTCGCTGATTCAATTTTGGGTTTTCCCACCCAGGACGTCCCATGAATAATTTGGCGTTGCAGGTTGGAATGGTCAACCACATCAAAATCCACAATTCCGATGCGTCCAATTCCCGCCGCCGCCAAATACAGGAGTAATGGCGAACCGAGTCCCCCGGTTCCAATGCACAGCACACTCGCCGCCTTCAAGCGTTTCTGACCTTCCAGACCAACTTCTGGCAAAATCAGATGGCGGGAGTAACGTTCGTAGTCGTCTTTCGTTAACTGGATTTCATCCAGATTTGGATTTAGCATAGCAATTTCGACAAAAAATATAACCGTCCCTGTTACGGGTTTGGGTCGTCAAAACTATATATTGTATGTCCTAGGAGGGAAAATGGGTTAATGTCTTATCAATTCTTCAACTTGAAACTGTTGATATTCATCTAAACTCCAGTTTTGCAGGTCGGTTGCTTTTCCTTTTTCGACGGAAATAATAATATAAGAATAGTCTGACCACGCACAAACTCGATCAAATTCTGAGGGAATGGCTGGATGATCGGGATGGGAATGATAGATTCCTATAATAACAAGATTGCGATCGCGTCCTTGTTTTTGGGCTTGAATCATTTGTTGAGGAGAAATTGTAAACCGACGTTCAGAGGTGACAGGTTGATCAGTCGTTTCTACCTCCTCAAAAGCTTGGGCGGTTTCCGAATTCCAAGCATTTTCGGCGGGAATAATCTCCACTACAATTTTATCATGATTTTCATTAATTTTTCCCATTAATAATCCGCAGCATTCCACGGGATAGGTTTGTTCTGCATAAGTTAAAATTTGTTGAATTTGTTCTGAGGATAGGGTTAAGGTTGACATAAATTAAGATTTAGCTTGTGCTGGTAGAAGTCGTTAATTTAGGGATAAAGTTGATTAAAATAGCGATCATTAAAAAGGCGATGATTCCCAAACCCGAACTGACGAATAAATTAACTGTTCCGGGTTGTTTTACGATAAAATCATATCCACTCATGGCTAAAGAAAAGGATCCAAAATAAACTCCGATTCCTAACCCTGCTTTATGAGGGGGGACTAAGGAAAAGGCAATGGGAATAATACCATTAGCAACTAAACTATAACTCGCAATGAGGAATAATAGGAATAGGAATAGGATAGAATGGGAGAAGAATGAAAGGGGAATTAATAAAATAGATGTGGCGATTAATCCGATTAATGTTGCTTTTGTATTTCCAATTTTAACGGCTATCAATCCAGCCGGAATAGATGCAAAGGCTAGAAGAATTAATCCAATAAACATCATCCATTTGACATTTTCTCCTGAAATTTGAATAATATTAGGGATAAATTCTCCCAATATTAGCCGTGTCCCCAAAGCCACAAAAAATCCTAAGATTACAATAAAAACTAAGTTTTTAAAATATACCTTTTGTTGAGATTTTTCAGTAATAGTAAGAACACTTAAATCAGGATTAAAATATCTTAAAATACCGACTGAACCTAATAAAACTAAAGAGCCAATTGTAAATGTAATTCCTGAACCAAAACTCAGAATAAATTCACTAGAAATGGGACGAATAGCCCCCACAATACCCCCAATAAAAATTAAAATACTCATAGCTTGAGGGAGTTTTGTTTCTATGGCGTATTGACCTAATAAAGCTGTAACCGGACTTCTAAATAGAGCCATCGCAACAGCCCATAAAATTAATAAAATTGGCAATATCCCATGTAAAGAATTAAGAGATTGACCGAAAATAAAAAATGTAGGAATAGCAATAAATAAACCTGAAGCTAAAATCACCCCTAAACTAATGAAAGGAAACCGGGTTCCCATCCATTGTCGTTGACGATCTGAGAAATTTCCGGCTAACGGTTCAATGATAACTCCTAACGCATTTTCAATGACTAAAATGGTTGTGAATAAACCCGGAAATCCAAAGGTAGTTAAAAGTTGGGGGACATATAATCGATAGAGTAACCAAGTTAAGGTAATTGCGCCTTGAACTAAGGATAATCCGATTAACTGAAACCAAAGAATAGAGGGTTGAGAATTTGATTTTGACATCTCAATTAATTTTTTATACGATTATTAACTAATTCTATGCCGAAATCAATTGCAGCTTTCATACTAGACGCATCTGCAATTCCTTTTCCCGCAATATCAAAGGCTGTACCGTGATCAGGAGAAGTTCGGATAAAAGGTAAACCAATTGTTGTATTAACCGCCCGATCAAATGCCATTAATTTAACAGGAATTAGCCCTTGATCATGATATAATGCTAAATAACCATCATGGGCATTTTTTCCTAAATTAAACCAAGCTTGACCCGGTTTAACCCACATGGTATCCGGGGGAATTGGGCCGTCTAATTGAATATAAGGATAGCGATCGCGTTGTTGATTTAACCAAGGAATTAACCACTGTTTTTCTTCTGTTCCTAACTGTCCCTCTTCTCCACTATGGGGGTTTAATCCAGCCACAGCAATGCGGGGATTTTCTAATCCAAATTCATGACGTAAACAATCCACAAGTAACTCTAATTTTAAACTCATTAATTCTGGGGTTAAAGTTGAGGAAACTTGAGAGAGAGGAATATGAGTTGTGGCTAACAATGTTCTTAATGTCCAGCCTGTATAGGGAGAGCGGGCGACAAATAACATTCCAAAGCGTTTAACTTTGGCTTTTTCGGCTAAAAATTCCGTTTGTCCGGGGTAATTATAACCCGCTAAATTCCATAAATTTTTAGCAATTGGCCCTGTTATAATTCCATCAAATTCGCCTTGTAATGTTCGAGTAATGGCTGTATCTAAATATTGAAAACTAATCGCCCCACTGGTGAGGTTTCCTACTCCCATTTGTAAGGGAGGTAAAGTCGGATCAGGCTCTAAATTTATCACGGTAAACTGATGGGGGTTTGAGGAATAAAATCCTTGATTTTGTAACTGTTTGTAGGTTTGTTGCAAAATGCGATCGCTTCCAATAACCGTTAGATCACAGTGTTGATGTAACGTCGGATCAGCTAAAGCTTTTAATACCACTTCTGGCCCAATTCCTGATGGATCACCTAATGTTATGGCTAAACGAGGTAATTGTTTAGATTGAGACATAATTTCAGTAGTAAGCCCTTCAGGGCTTTTTCTTGATCGTTTTAAATATTGTAGCCCTAAAGGGCTTACTACGGGGAAAGAATCAGTTAAAATCAAACTGGATAAAACCGTTAGTTTATATTAAACCGCAACCTATGACTATTCCCTCAACGCTGAATGTGGCGATTGGCTTATTTTTTATTTATCTACTTTTGAGTTTATTTACCTCAGAAATCCAAGAATTTTTAGCCAGTTATATCTTTGATTGGAGAGCGGAAAATTTATATCGTTCTATTCAAGTTGTTTTAGGAAATACCGCTACAGAATTACTCTATCAACACCCTTTAATTAAATCCTGGAAAGATTATAAACAACGAGTGAATCAACGCTCATTAGGCCCGTCTTATATTCCGAGTTCAACCTTTGCTTTAACCTTAATAAGTGTTATTTTAGAACAGTCTGGGGTGCAACCAAAGCTCGATAGTTTTACGATTGAAGATTTTATTAAAGCCATTGATTCTGAAGCGATTCAACATCTTTTTGATCCTGATCAAATTAAATTGTTCAAAATCTTAGCGGTTAAAGCGAGTCATGAAGCCAGAGATCCCGCAGAAATTGAACCCTTAGAAAAAGCCATTAGTGATTGGTTTGAACAATCAATGGTTCGAGCATCAGGGGTCTATAAACGGAAAGTTAAATTGATTACTCTTTTGATTGGGTTAATTGCAGCAATTGGATTAAATGCAGATACCTTAAATATTGCTAATCGTTTATTTCAAGAACCTATATTACAAGAAAATCTCAGCCAAACGATTAATATTGTTTTGAATCAAGATGCTAATTTTCCCCTTAAAGATTGTTTAAAATCTCAACCCGATGCTCCAAAATCTTGCCAAGATTTAACCGAAAATTTTCTCTATTCCTATTTATTTGACTTTTCCTCTTTACCTTTAGGATGGGATACCTCGAACGTAAATCAACAGTTTAATTCAGGAGAAAACTTATTCACTTTTAATGTCATTAAAGCGATGATAGGATGGGGATTAACCGCGATCGCAATTTCAATGGGATCGTCCTTTTGGTTCGATCTCCTCAACAAATTAATTAATGTTCGCAATACCGGATCAAAACCCTCACAGACAGAGTAACTATTCTCAATTCCCTACGATAACCGATGTCGATATTGGAGTTCGGAAAAAGTTACAGTAAATTGGGTTCCATTTTCCTGGTCAAGGGTAATCGTTCCTTCGAGTTGGTCAGTGAGTGTACAAACCAATTCCATTCCCAAGGATTCGACATTTCTAAAGTCTACTCCTTCAGGAAAACCAATCCCATTATCTCGAACGGTAACAATAATTTTATCCTCTTCATTTTGATGGAGTCCCAGATAAACAACTCCTGATCGACCATTGGGAAAAGCGTGTTTTAAGGTATTAGAAACCAGTTCATTCACAATTAAACCACAGGGTTGTGCGGTTTCAATATTTAAACCAACAGGTTCAATATCCAGTTCAAACTGAACTCGACCATCTTGAATATTATAGGATTCAAATAAATTATCTATTAAATCTTCTAAATAATCTCCAAAGCTAATTTTTTCTAAATTCGTTGAACGATAGAGTTTTTCATGAATTAAAGCCATTGAATAAATGCGATTTCGACTATCTTCTAAAACCTTAATCAATTCAGGCTGCTGAACATAATCCGATTGAAATTCTAAAAGATTAGAAACTACCAACAAGTTATTTTTCACCCGGTGGTGAATTTCTTTAAGTAAAACTTCTTTTTCGCGTAACGATGTCACAAGAGTATCTTCAGCTTTTTTCCGTTCTGTAATATCTCGATACATCCATAAATGACCTTGAGACGCTCCTTGAATCATAATCGGAACATAATCTCGTTCAAGGGTGCGTCCATCAACTAAAGAAAGTTCTTCATTAACAACGACTCTTTTTCTTCGCATTACCTCTTGATTTCGGATAATAAATTGTGCAGGATCACTAAAAATATTTTGATATTCAAAGGCGAAGGTAGAGCCATCCATTCCGATGAGTTGATCGGGAGATGTGTGGATATTAAATAAATTACAAAAGGCTTTATTTGTTAAGACAATTTTGTAAAATTCATCCTTGACTAAAACCCCTAACTGTAAATTTTCAATTAAGGTACTTAATCGGGAGGTTGTCGCCCATAATTGTTCTTCAATTCTTTTGCGTTCTGTAATATCAATCCCGATAAAAATTGCAGCTTGATCTTGATTATATTTTTGGGCTACTAATAAATAATAGCGAGTCGCATCTTGAATTCGAGTTTCTAAAGTAACCTCACTGGTTTTAAGATAAGGTTCACACATGAATTGTTCCATAAACTGGGCAAATTCATGACTTCCCTTAAGAAATCCAATTTCTTGACCTACAAAGTCTTCCGGTTGTAACTGATAGGTATTGGCTAAATGTCGGTTAACGCCTAAATAATGTAAATCAGAACTAATCCAAGACACAAACCCTGGAACTGCATCTAATACTGCTTGTAATTGTTCATTGGTGGTTTTGAGGCCTTCTTCGGCTTTTTTACGATCGCTAATATCAATCCAATAGCCAACAATTTCTAAAGCATTTCCTTCCCCATCTCGAATTAATTTAGCTTGATCATACATCCAATGGTAAGTGCCATCCTGATGTTTAAAGCGATATTCATAAGTTGCATATTCTTGCTGAAATAAGGTAGATATTTCTTGATTTTTCAGTTTCTCAATATCTTCTGGATGAATATGGTTTAACCAAAAGCTGGGTTGAGTAAATTCCGAGACATTGTATCCTAAAAGGGTTTTAATATTATCACTAATAAAGGTAGCTTCATAGTCTCCATTCGCTTTGGCACTATAAATAATTCCGGGGCTAGAAGATAATAAATATTGTAATCGTTCTTGACTGACTAATAAAGCTTGTTGCGCCAGAGAACGTTCTTTTAATTCTGTTTGTAATTGTTCATATAATTCCGATTGTTGAATCGCAATGGCAAGTTGACTGGTAATTTGTTGCAGAAGGGAAATTTCCCATTCTTCCCATTGTCGAGGTTGACTGCATTGATGGGCAATTAATAAACCCCATAGAGTTTCATTTTCAATAATGGGAACGGCAACTTTAGCTTGAACTTGAAATTGCTCTAAAAATTCAACTAAACACGGTAAAATCTGATTTTCTTTAATATTAGCAATGGAGGCAATTTTCCCGTTAATATAACTTGGATGACATTCTGAGGGAAAGATTTCTTCAGAAAAAGTTTGTTCTAAAAGGGAACTCCACTCTGGATTAACATCTTCCGCAATTACACTTCCTGTACTGTCGGGATAAATTCGATATACTAAAACTCGATCCGCTTTCAGAAACTGTTTAACTTCCGTTACCATTGTTGATAAAATAGATTTAAGATCTAAAGATTCTCGAATCCGTTGAGTAATGGTGGCAATTAATCGTTCTCGGATGACTTGTTGACCTAAACGTTCCTCGGCTAATTTACTTTCAGTAATATCATTCTGAATTTCTAAATAATGGGTAAGATTTCCCGCCTCATCATAAATGGGAGAAATATTCAATTCATTCCAAAATAAAGAGCCATCTTTACGGTAATTTTTCAAAACAACATTACAATTTTTTTTCTGTTCTAACGCTTTTTTAATTTGCTTTAACTCCGATTGGCGACGATCCTTACCTTGGAGAAAACGGCTATTTTTACCAATCGCTTCTTGAGCCGAATATCCCGTCACTTTTTCAAAAGCTGGGTTAACAAAAACAATCGGATAATCCTGTTGTCGAGCATCCGCAATCACAATGCCATTACTACTATAGGCGATCGCTCGTTCACTGAGTCGTAATTTTTCTTCCACCCGTTTTCGTTCTGTAATATCCGTTGCGGCGCCTAGGATGTGTTTCGGTTTTCCATCGGAGGTTCGAGCAAAAATGGTATCTCGGCTGACTAACCAATGCCAATTTCCCTGAATATCTTTCATCCGGTATTCAAACTCAAAAATCTCATCTTTAGTCGCCGTTGCCAATTTTTGATGATAGATTTCTAGTTGAGCATAATCCTCGGAATGAACTAGATCCGAGAGTACAGTTGAACCCATTTCTAAAATTTCTTCTCGCGTATATCCTAAGACTTTAGTAATTTCATGATTGACATAAATAGTGTGCTTTTCAAGCAAATCATAAATATATAAAATATTAGGACTAGCATCCGTAATCCGTTGAATAAACCGTTGACTTTCTTGCAATTCTAATTCGGCTTTTTTGCGATCAGTAATATCTAAAGCTGCTCCGGTAATTCCAATAATATTTCCTTCTAAATCTAAGAGCGGATCAATGGTTAAATCATAGCATTGAATATCTTGATTATGAAGATTCGTAATTACCTCTTCTCTCAACCCCACTTTTGTATTTAAAACTTGTTGTTTAAGTTGGATCAGCTTAACGGCATTTTCTGGAGGAAAAATATCACTATCTAATCGACCAATCACGGCTTCGGGTACATATCCACCCGCCGGATTATAAATCCAAGTGTAGCGTAACTCTAAATCTTGATTAAATACAACAATGGGGGAATTTTTGAGCGTTATTTTAAATCGTTCTTCACTAAACCGTAACGCTTCTTCCGTTTGTTTACGATCCGTGATATCACGGGATATGGCAACAATTTCTTGAATGTTTCCTGTTTGATCTCGTACCTTTTTTTGAGTGGTTTCAAACCACACATACTCTTGATCTTTCCGCAAAATTCGATAAACGATAGTATTAATATCGGCTGTTTCAATAGAACTTTGATGAGGGCGATTGATTTTGGCTAAATCTTCAGGATGGAATAATTCATAAGCTGAACGTCCGACTAACTCTTCTGGTTCATAACCCAACAAAGAACGAGAGGCGGGGGACGCATAAAGATAAACACCTTGGGGGGTATGGCGACTAATTAAATCCGTTGAATGATCAGCCATTAAACGATAGAGTTGTTCACTCTGGCGAATCACTTCTTCAGCTTGTTTTCGTTCAATTGCCGTTGCTAGAATATTGGCTACACTTTGCAAGAAATTAACATCATCTTCACTAAACAGTTGTAGTTTTTTCCCATAAATTTCTACCTGTCCCAAATGATGATAATTTTGCCCCATAATCGGAATACAGATGCCTTTATTTAAAAGTGTAAAGTTGTCATGATTTAGATCCTTTTCCTCTAAATCAAGCTGGGATTGGGAGAAATTAAATTTTAGATCGTCCTGAACATTGGGGATGTGATGAATCATCGGGGGTTTGAAAACCAGGGGTTCATGACTGAGAAGGGTATAATGTTGAGTGGGCTCGTCCCAAACCGCTAAGGTGAGAAATACTCCTTCTAAATTGTATTCTAAAATTTTGCAATATTCAACGTTTAAATCTTGGGCAATTTGAACTACAATTTCATTAATCAGGGACACTAAATTCATTTCTGAAAGAGCTTTTTGACCTAATTCAGCAATGATCGCTTGTTGATAAGCTTTATCTTCTAATTGTGATTCTATTTCCTGTAATTCTACAACTTGGCGATGTAATTTTTCATTCATGAAACTGAGTTCTGTGGTGCGGTCAGCGACTCGATCTTCTAACTCTTCATTGAGGGTTTTTAACTCGGCTTCGGCTTGTTTTCGAGCGCTAATATCTGTAATCGTTCCTACATAACCAATGATTTCACCTTGATCATTTAATTCTTCCACGACTTGACCAAAAACCCACGTTATTTGACCATCTTGACGCTGAAGCCGATATTCACAACAAAACTGAATTTTTTGTAAAGATGTCTCTCGGATTTGACCCGAATCTGTCCGTAGTCGCTGCCATTCTTCCTTCACATGGGCTTGATCTTCTGGGTGAATGGCCTGCGTCCAACCCTGTCCTAATGCTTCTTTCGGGGTCAGTCCAGCAATTTCACACCAACGTTGATTAACATACAAACAATTCCCATCAATATCGCAGTGAAAAATTCCCACCGGAGATACTTCTGCTAAGGTGGCATAGCGTTTTTCACTCTTGCGTAACGCGGCTTCAGTGCGTTTGTTTTCGCTAACATCTCGTGCCACCGCATAATATTGGGTTTCATCAAAGGGCATCGCTGTCCAGGATAACCACCGATAAGAACCATTTTTACATTGATATCGATTCTCAAAATTATGGCTGGGAATTCCTAATGATAAATTCTCTAATTGTAATAGGGTATTTGCCCAATCATCAGGATGAATTAAACCTAAAAACGATTGTCCTAAAAGTTCAGTTTCTGTATATCCTAATAAACTCAACATTCGAGGATTAACTCGTTGAAAAAATCCTTGGGTTGTGCCAATACAAAAAATGTCTAAGGAAAGATTAAAAAAGCGATTTAATTCTTCTTCAGCTTGTTGTCGTTCGACGCAAGACGCAATAATATTAGCAATCGCTTGTAAAAAATTAATTTCATCTGAAGTAAACCGACGTTCTTCCTCAGTATGAATTCCTAAGACCCCAAAGGGCTTTTCTTTCCCCGAAATGAGAACGGTAACGCCACTGACAATATTATGATTATAAAAAAAGGCACAACCACTAAAGCGACTTTCGACTCGTAAATCCTCAACAATAATCGGTTCTTTTAATAATAAGGTATAACCGGGTTGGGACTTGCGACCCTGACCAACGGTGATTCGCCCCACAGAACCCGAACGCCATCCTAATCCTGCGGTTAACAAAAAGGTACTGTCGTTAGCGAGTAATTCCCAAATTTGAACATATTTAATCCCTAAAGTCTGTCCAACGAGGATCACAACCTTTTGTAATAAAGTATCTAAGTTGGTTTGACAAAGAGCATATTGACCTAATTCTGCAATTACCTGTTGTTGTCGGGCGCGACGTTTAAGTTCTCCTTGGGATGTTTGCCGGACAGTGACATTCTGTACCAGTGATAAAAGAGAGACAACTTGTCCAGATTCGTTTTTGAAAGCAGAGTTATACCATTCACAGTACACCAAAGTACCGTCTTTGGTATAGTTTCGATTACAACAGATATTCCGACTTTCCTCACCGTTGAGTAAGTGGGACGCGATCGCAGTGACCTGTTCTAAATCTTCTGGATGTACAAATTCCCACTGATTCCAATGGCGATGTAGGATTTCTTCAGCCTTCCAACCAAAGATTTTTTCAGCTTGGGGCGACCAGCGTTTGAGGCGAAATTGTTCATCCCATTCAATCACGGCTAAAGGAGAATTTTCGACATGAAAAGTTAACTGTTGGTGGGCTTTTTGTAATTCGGCTTCTGTTTGTTTTTGAGTTTCTGGGAGGTGTTGAAGTTCTCGCAGCCGTTGTTGTACCCGTTGTTCAACGATCTGCTCTTGTTCGTCGAGGAGTTGTTGTTTTTCGACTTCTAAATCTTGAACTTTTTGTTCTAAAAATGTGACAATTTCATTCAATTCTGCCGGGTCAAATAAACGCAATAAATTGCTCTGGGTAATGATTCCTAATAATTCTCCTTGATTTCCTATCACCACTAAGCGACGCACCCGATGTTTTTGCATTTGCTGATTTGCCCGCCATAAATTATCATGTTGATGAATCGTCAACACGGGTTGATTCATCATTTCAAGGGCGGTTAAACCGGAAATATCTTGGTTTTGGCTTTGAAACCGCAGCAAATCCCGTTCTGTAATTAAACCGACTGGAATTGTGCTCGGACTGCTGTTGAGGGGAAACTGAGGAGGACGCTCTTCAACAACAACCAGACAACTAATCTGATGTTGAGCTAAAAGTTTGGCTATGTCTAACACCGGGGTGGAGGGAAAAACCTGAATCACTGGAGTTGTCATCACTTCAGCAACGGAACGCAAC
Organism: Planktothrix tepida PCC 9214; assembly: GCF_900009145.1. NCBI lineage: Bacteria > Bacillati > Cyanobacteriota > Cyanophyceae > Oscillatoriales > Microcoleaceae > Planktothrix > Planktothrix tepida. Next base: position 426,754 of record NZ_LN889813.1, on the reverse strand, counting down.
CGCAACACATTAATCGGTTGCAACATTTGGCGTAGGGTTTCTCCGGTAATCACCCCTTGCAATTGTCCTTGGTCATCAACAACCGGTAGATGGCGAATTTGATGTTCCCGCAATAGGGAAATAGTATGATAAATATCTCGATAGTCTGCTTGTTTTAAAATTATAACTTCCGTTGTCATCACCTCTTGCATCTTGATCCCGGCCAAGGATTGGCTAGAACTGATCAAGTGGATGACATCCCGTTCAGTAAATATCCCGACTAACTGATTCTCTTGTTGCACCACAACATAACTGGCCGGATAGTAGGGGTTCTCATTCATCTGTCTGAGTACCTCTAACACAGGCATTTCAGGACTGACACTCAGAGGATCTCTATCCAAAAGTTGATTCAGCGTTGGGATGTAAGACGGTAAACTATTAAGTTCCATTTCAGAGCCATGAGGGGGAGAGGGACGGGGTAAGGGGGATGGGGGGACTAGGGGACTAGGGGACGGGGAGATGGGGAGGGGGGAAGTTAGGGGTCAGGCGTCAGTCATTAGGGGTAAATAAAGAGTCACGAGGGTTTGGTTGGGGGTGGGAGTTTCTATGAGCAGTTGACCTTCGTGGAGTTCGATGAGTTTTTGGACGATGGCTAATCCTAAGCCAGAGCCTTGTTGTTCATAGAGTTTGCGTTCAAACTGCATATGGGCGCCAATTTGAGCAATTTGTTGAGGATTCATTTCTCGTCCAGTATTTTTAACCGATAAAACAAATTGACGGTCTTTAACACATCCATTAATTTCAATTGGTTCTCCTGGATTGGAAAACTTTAGAGCATTATCAACTAATTCTTCCACCAGTTTTTTCAACCTCATCTCTGCCATGGCGATGGGAACATCTTGCAAATTCAGAGATAAATCTGCCATCCGTTGTGCTTCTTGAACCTGAGTCATGACTTGTTCAGTAATCGCGTCTTTGGAAGATGCTGTTTTATACTGACGTAAGGCAGCAATGCGTTTGGGTTCGGTAGCAATCAGTTCTAATTCAGCATAGAGGAGAAAATTCATGATCAACCGATATAAGCGTTGACCGGATAAAGAAATCTGCTCGACCATTTCCCGAATTTCCTGGGCATCCATAAAGTCTAATTCATGGAGTAGCAATTCCGTTGAAGCGAGAATTCCATTCAGAGGGGTTCTTAATTCATGGGGAAGAGAATGGGTAATATTGCTGCGAAGTTCCTGTAATTGTTGTTGAGATGCTTTTTGAACAACCGCTTGTTTTTCGAGTCGAGTCGAAATTGCTTTTAACAATTCAGAGGGGGTAAAAGGTTTAGTTAAATAATCATCAGCCCCTAATTCCATCCCTTTCCTTAAATCCAATTTATCAGCTTTTGCGGTTAGGAAAATAAACGGAATCATCATGGTTTCGGGTTCTTTCCGCAATGCTTCTATTACCCCATAGCCATCGAGTTCGGGCATCATCACATCACATAAGATTAAATCGGGATGAGTGCTTTGGGCAATTGATAAACCGATTTTTCCATTCTCGGCGGATAAAGTTTCAAACTCTTCAATTTCTAAAAGTTCTACGATATTTTCTCGAATGGATTCTTCATTTTCAATTACTAATATTTTGGTCATTTGAATGTCCTCAATGATTCTAATTCATGTTAGGGATTCGGTTGAGAAACTTTTAATTTTCGTCCGCTTTTAACTAAGGCTTGAAACTCTTCTAAATTGAGAGGACGACTGAATAAATATCCCTGAATTTCATTACAATTAAACTCATTCAAGAGGTCTAACTCTTCTTGGGTTTCAACTCCTTCAGCAATTACTTTTAGATTTAAAAGATGCGCCATCGAAATTAAAGATTGGGTAATAGCCGCATTGATTTTATTATTATGGAGATTCCGAACGAAGCATTGATCGATTTTCAGCACATCAAACGGAAATTTTTGCAGATAGTTGAGAGAAGAATATCCTGTCCCAAAATCATCAATGGCTATTTTTAAACCCAGGGCTTTTAAGGCTTGCAATTGTTGGATGGATAATTCCGCATCTCGAATCAACAAACTTTCGGTTAATTCTAATTCTAAATAATCCGGTTCGCAGCCGGTGGTGAGTAAAACTTGCACTAATTTTTGGCGCAAGTTAGCAGTTCGGAATTGACGACCCGATAAGTTAACGGCTACCCGTAAACAACCTAACCCTTGAGAGCGCCATGCTTTACTATCTTTACAAGCTTGATATAAAACCCATTCTCCAATCGGTTCAATTAAACCCGTTTCTTCCGCAATCGGAATAAATTTCATCGGGGAAATCATTCCTTGTTGGGGATGTTTCCAGCGCAGTAACGCTTCTGCCCCGACAATGTTTCCTGTTTTTAAACTGACTTGCGGTTGATAGTAAAGTTGAAACTCTTCCCTTTCTAAAGCATAGCGCAGGGCGACTTCTAAATCAATCCGTTCTGAGAGTTCATGATCACAGGTGGGGGTATAAAAAGTATAGTGATTTCCTCCTTGTTGCTTGACTTCATTCATGGCTTGTTTTGCCGCCCGCAGAAGTTGTTGAATCTCCCGACCGTCTTGGGGATAGAGTGCAATTCCAATGCTAATGGTGATCAAGACTTCCCGGTTCATTAAAACAAAGGGTTTAGAAATGATTTGTTGTAATCCTTCTAAGGTGGTTTTCAGCTGTTTTTTATCTAAAATTGGGGATAGTAAAATTGCAAATTGATCGGCATTGATATGGGTAATAATATTTTCAGCAGATAAATTTTTTCTGAGCCGTTCTCCTACCTCTTTTAAGAGTAAATCTCCGCTTTCATAGTCAAAAAGATCATTAATTCGGCTAAATCGATCTACCCCTAAACAGAGAACGGGAATCATGCCTTGGTAATTCCAATTTTCATCTATCCCCGATAAGGATGCTAATTGATGCAGCATTTGTTGAAAATATTCCAACAAAGATAAACGGTTGGGTAAGCTTGTGGTGCTATTTTGATAAATTAATTGATTGAGTTTAGCTTCAGCTACTTTTAATTCGCTACTATAACGATCTTTTAAGATCGTGTGTTTTTCTAAACGAATCACAATCGCTTTGAGTAATTCTGTGGCGGTACAGGGTTTAGTCAAATAATCATCAGCCCCAAGCTGCATTCCTTTCCGCAGGTCTCCTAAATCAGCTTTTGCTGTTAAGAAAATGAAGGGAATGGTCGCTGTCAGGGAGTTTTCTTGTAACTTGAGGAGAACCCCATAACCGTCGAGTTCTGGCATCATCACATCACACAAAATTAAATCCGGTTGATGTTGACTAGCCAGTTGCACCCCAATTTTACCGTCCTCGGCATTGAAAACTTCAAAGTCTTCAGATTCGAGAAGTTCTACAATATTATCTCGAATTAAATCTTCATCTTCAATCACAAGAATTTTAGTCATAGTTGTTTCTCTGTAATACATTGAGTTTGCGAATGAATTTAATATTTTCTGGGGTTAATAGCGTTTGTAAGTCTGAAATCTGATTGAGAATACTCACTTCCCGCGCACACTCTTCTTGGAGGATTTTTAAGTAACGTTGTTGTTTTAAAGCTAAATGAGGTACTTCATTGGCGTTGGTTGATAATAAGTTTAACATTTGAACCGCTAAACTAATATTAGACATCGGGTTACTCAGTTCTTCTGATAGCCGCAGTAACAGTTCTTCCTGGGTTTTGCTGAGTTGCTCAAGTTCAGCAACTTTCTGTTTAAGTTGATTTGCACGTTCTCGTTCCTCCGCATATTGAAATAAATACTGTTGTTGTTTTTTTAATCGGGCGCGAATGGTACTCAAGAGTTCTATCGGTGTAAAGGGTTTTGTGATGTAGTCATCCGCCCCTAATTCCATTCCTAACCGCAAATCCCTGCGTTCAGCTTTAGCGGTCATAAAAATAAACGGAATATTGGCAAGAAGGGGTTGTTTTTGCATCTCGGTGAGAACAGTATACCCATCAATATCTGGCATTATAATATCACAGAGAATTAAGTTGGGTTGATACTCTGAAGCTAACTTAATCCCTAATTGACCTTGAGCCGCATCTAAAACTTGGAATTCTTCGGATAAAAGTAACTCCATTATATTTTCTCGAATGGTATCTTCATCTTCAATAATCAAAACTTTATTCATAAAATTTATTCATTTCCCTCCAGCGATAATTTGATGGTAAATTGTGTTTTTGCTCCGAGGATGGTTTCGATCAAAATACTGCCCCGATGAGCTTTGAAAAAGGTTTAACCCTTGATCAACTGAGTCCAGTACCGGAAATATTTCCTGCATTTGAACTGCAATAAAATTTGTTAAATATTTTTTTTGGTTTCAGGAATTCCAATTTCTTAAGCTTGGGCTTTCAAAATGAATTGTTGGGTATCCTGAAAAATCTCCAGTCTGATTATAGCACGTTGCGCTGCATCACTAACCTGTTTATCAACCCTTGATTGAGAATTAGATTTAACATATCTTAATCAGTACCGATATCTAAAATAGACCTTTAATGAAGAGTTCGGTTTTAATTAACTGTATAATTACTGATAATACTACAACTTGAGGAGGCCTATTCCTTGAATTCCCATAACTTTAACTTACCATCGACGACACAATTTGAACTTTTCCCTGAACCTTTAAGTTTAAATAACTGTGATCGAGAACTTATCCATCTTCCGGGCACAATTCAATCTCATGGAATTTTGTTTGTGTTGTCCAATCCTGACCTGAATATTCTTCAAGTTAGTAATAATACAGAGGTTTATTTAGGGATCCCACCCGAACAATGTTTAGGACACCCCCTATCTTTTCTATTTGCCTCAGAGCAACTTTTGGCCCTGCAAGAGTGTTTAGAAGGAACGTTTGATCAGGTTAATCCAGTACAACTTCAGGTACAAATTAATCAAGATATCAAAGTATTCCAAGGGATTATTCACCGTTCTCCTCAAAATTATTTTATTTTAGAATTAGAACCAACAGCAGAAAAAGAATCGCCTAATTTTTTAAATTTTTATGAATTAACTAAAAAGGTATTTTTAAAACTGCAAAAAACAACAACCCTTGCTCAAATGTGTGAAGTTTTAATCCAAGAAATCCAAAAAATTACGAAGTTTGATCGAGTCATGATTTATCGGTTTTTTTCCGATGGTTCAGGAACGGTCATTGCCGAGGAAAAGCGAGAGGATTTAGAACCTTATCTGGGATTACATTATCCTGATTCTGATATTCCTAAACAAGCAAAACAACTCTATATTCTCAATGGATTGCGATTAATTCCTGATATTAATTATCAACCTGTTCCTATTATTTCTATGCCATCGGATACAGCAACAGAACCCCTTGATTTAAGCTTTAGTGTGTTGAGGAGTGTCTCTCCCATTCATCGAGAATATTTAAAAAATATGGGGGTCGCAGCATCCCTCTCAATTTCAATTGTTAACAATAATCAACTTTGGGGATTAATTGCCTGTCATCATTACAGCCCTAAATTTCTTTCCTATAGTCTCAGAACGGTGTGTGAATTTCTGGGACAAGCGATGTCTTTAGAGTTACCGACTAAGGTAGAACATGAAAATTTAGATTACAAACTATCCCTAAAATCTCTGCAAGCAAAATTTACAGATATTATGGTTCAGGCAGAAACGATCATGGATGCTTTACTGCAAAATCAAGAAGATCTCCTGAAATTAATGGCGGCAGAAGGGGCGGTTTTTGTTCAAGATGAGCATTTAATTCTTATAGGAAAAACCCCTTCAAGTTCAGAATTAGAACCCTTAATTCTGTGGTTATCTGATCAATTTAAAAATCATACATTTGTTACCGATTCCCTCTCAACGGTGTACCCTCCAGCGGCAAATTTTCAGGCGGTTGCTAGTGGTTTACTGGCAATTTCCATTACCAAAATTAAACGAAATTTTATTTTATGGTTTCGTCCTGAACAATTACAATATGTGAATTGGGCGGGAAATCCTGATAAACCAAAACGAATTGAAGAAGATGGCAGTTTAACAATTTTTCCGCGTAAATCCTTTGCTCTGTGGCAAGAAACGGTTCAGGGAAAGTCCTTACCTTGGCAACCTTTTGAAATTGAAGCCGCCCTAGAAGTCAGAAGTGCCTTAGTTAGTATTATTTTACAGAAAGCTGACGAACTGGCCGCAATAAATTTAGATTTACAACGCACCAATAGCGAGTTAGATGCCTTTGTTTATATTGCTTCCCATGATTTAAAAGAACCCTTGCGCGGAATTCATAATTATTCTACCTTTTTATTGGAAGATTATGGTCAAGTTCTCGATGAGGATGGAGTTTATAAACTGCAAACCTTAGTTGATTTGACGAAACGGATGGAGGATTTAATCAATTCTCTATTACATTTTTCTCGCCTGGGGCGACAGGAATTGAAGCTGAATCCGTTAGATTTGAATCAGTTAATCTCTCGGATTATTGAATTGTTTCAAATGAGTTATGCAGCCGATACAATCAATATTGTGATTCCTCGAACTTTACCCTTGATTCGAGGGGATAAAATTTTAATTCAAGAAGTCTTGACAAATTTAATTAGTAATGGATTAAAATATAATGAGCAGTTAATCAAATCTGTCGAAATTGGATATTTAGATCCAGAACTCCTGATCACAGAAGAAACTCAACCGTTTTTAACGTTGTATATTCGGGATAATGGTATTGGAATTCCGCTCAAGCATCATGACACTATTTTCAGAATTTTTAAACGCCTTCATGCACGAACTCAATATGGAGGTGGAACGGGAGCGGGATTAACAATTGTTAAAAAAATTATTGAACGACATGGGGGAACAATTTGGCTCAATTCTATTCCCCATGAAGGGACAACCTTTTATTTTACACTTCCTTATTTTTTAGGATAAATTATTAGAAAGAGGCTGAGGAAAGTGAATGCAATATCAAAGAACGATATTAGTGGTTGAGGATAGTGATGAAGACTTCACCGCATTCAAACGGGTGATGCGACAGTTATCCTATTCTAATCGGATTTATAGGGTTATGGATGGAGACGATGCGTTAGCTTATTTGTATCATCAAGATCATTATTCTAATCCCGATATCGCACCTGTTCCAGATTTAATTCTTCTGGATCTGAACTTACCGGGAACGGATGGTCGGGAGGTTATTTACCAGGTAAAACAAGATATAATGCTAAAAAGTATCCCGATTATTGTCTTAACCTCATCTTCCAACCCTAAAGATATAGAAACCTGCTATCTATACGGAGCTAACAGTTATCTTTTAAAACCTATAGGAATAGATGAATTCAAACAGAAAATCAAGCATTTTCTTCATTATTGGCTAGAAGTTTCTCTGCTGCGCTGAAACTTGAATTCAACAAGACGATTCTCCAGAACATCGAACCGTCTATCGTCGTTACTTAAAGAAAGATATAGCACTACTTGAAGTTGGAGTATGGGGATGGCAAAGGTTATCAAGTTGTGCTTGCTAAAAATAGTTGAGACGTGCTTAAAATAACACAAGAGCAATGACCGCCCTTGATTTTAATGGATATTTCCAGGCCTCCAATAGATGGATTAACAGCCATGCGCCAAATTAGAGCAAATTCATCAATTTATCAAATTCCAATTATTGCATTAACGGCTTTGGCTATGCCGGAAGATCAAGAACGGTATTTAGCAATGAATGTAAATGTCTATTTAACGAAACCCATTCGTCTTGTACAATTATTAGAAACGATACAAACTTTCTTCTCAAAATCTTGTTAAAGGAGTTAAGAATGGCTTTACCTCCTTCCGTGCTGATAGTGGATGATGAGCCAGACAATTTTCATGTCATCGAATTTCTTTTATATCAAGAAGGGTATGATCTGAGTTTTGCCAGGAGCAGCACTGAAGCCTTGGACTATTTATCGGTCAAATCACCAGATGTGATTTTATTAGATATGATGATGCCACAGTTCGATGGAATTGCACTTTGTCATCAGATCAAAAAAAATCCCCTTTGGTGTCATCTTCCGATTATTATGGTCACCGTTTTAACGGCTAAAGAAGATTTAGCACTTTGTTTAGATGCAGGTGCGGATGATTTTATTAGTAAGCCGGTGAATGGGATTGAATTGCGTGCCCGAATTCGCTCTATGTTAAGAATGAAGCAGCAATATGATGAATTACAAGCGTTACTTCAAGCGAGAGAGGATTTATCGAATATGATTATTCATGATTTGAATAATCCTTTAGCTGGGGTTTTATTTAGTTGTGAACTTCTCAAACTTTCCCCATTACAACCCAAACAACTTCAAAAGGTTGAGGATATTTTACGACTCAGCAAACGCATGGTTTCCTTAGTCAATAGTTTATTAATTATAGCTAAAGTTCAAACGGATGAATTCGTTTTGGAGTATGAGCAGGTTGATCTATCTGAAATGGGTCATACAGTGGTGACGGATTTTGAAGCAATTGTGGCTTATCGTCAGATCAAATTATTGTATGAGTTTCCCGAAGCCGGGAGACAAATATTTGTTGATCCGGTGATTTTGCATCGAGTGATTGATAATTTATTATCGAATGCTATTAAATTTTCTCCCGTAGGAAGTCAAGTTACTTTTCGAATCAGTTATCCCCCGGACGCAATGGTGAAAATTCAGGTAATCGATTGCGGTTCTGGGATTAGTGAAGAAAGCCGACAACGGATTTTTGAGAAATACGATATCGGAACTTTTCGCAAAGGAATTCCTCAAATTGGATTAGGTTTAGCGTTTTGTAAATTAGCCGTTGAAGCTCACGGAGGGACAATTTCTATTGAAAATAACGCTCCTCAAGGGTCTATTTTTACTGTCGTAATCTAAAATAGGGAAAAGAAACGTCAATGCACAAAATAAGAATTTTGTCAAGATACCTAGCCTCGACTTAATATTCTCTTCCAAAAATCCGTGCATCGCTAAACGAAATCTGGGTAATTTTTTATACAGTATTGACGACAGCAAGGGGGTTATAGACTGAATTTTTACCCATAGACACAATAAGCCCTTGAATACCCTTTTTCTTACTATACCAGAACCCCTATGAATCCGTCAACTTTTTGCTAATTATTCTCAATAAAAAATTGACTTTTAAGAGAATTGTTTTAAATATTAAAATAAAATCTAAATATCTATTAATAATCTTTATATTTTTTCCGAGTCTCCGGTTTTCCCCGTTGATAGTTTACGGTGGAGGCGGGTGAAGATGTAAAACCCGCCTTATTTTAATCTTTCTTAACGTAAAATCAAAGCGACTTCCTTAGCGAAATAGGTGAGAATTAAATCAGCCCCGGCCCGTTTAATACTGGTTAAGGTTTCTAACATGACTTTTTTCTCATCAATCCAACCCATTTGTCCCGCGGCTTTAATCATGGCATATTCCCCACTGACGTTATAAGCGGCTACGGGAAGATCTGTTGCTGACCGCAGCAGATGAATAATATCCAAATACGCTAAAGCGGGTTTGACCATGACAATATCTGCCCCTTCGCATTCATCCAAAGCCAATTCCGTTAACGCTTCTCTGGAGTTGGCGGGGTTCATTTGATAGGTTTTCTTATCGCCAAATTTAGGAGCGGAATCCAAGGCATCCCGGAAGGGGCCATAATAGGCGGAGGCATATTTGGCAGTATAAGCTAAAATCCCGACTTCAATATATCCCGCTTCATCTAACCCCTCACGAATTGCCCCAATGCGACCATCCATCATATCCGACGGCGCGACAATATCAGCCCCCGCTTCCGCATGGGACAGGGCTTGTTTGACTAAGACTTCAACGGTTTCATCATTGAGAATTTCCCCGTCATCACTGACGATGCCATCATGACCTTTACTCGAAAACGGATCAAGAGCAATATCGGTGATAATCATAATTTCAGGAATAGCCTGTTTAATCGCCCGCACCGTGCGTTGAATTAAGCCATCGGGGTTATAACTTTCTGTTCCTGCGTTATCTTTTTTTTCTTCAGCGACCAAGGGAAATAAGGCAATGGCGGGGATACCTAATTCCCAAGCTTCATTGACTTCTTTTAAAAGTAAATCTAAGGTATAGCGGTAACTTCCGGGCATGGAAGAAACCTCAACTTTTTGGTTTTCCCCCTCCATAACAAATAGAGGATAAATTAAGTCATTAACCGTAAGATGGGTTTCCTGAACCATGCGCCGCAAAGCATCGGTACGGCGGAGACGGCGAGGACGTTGAACCAGATTTAAGGAATTTCGGTGAGATTGGGATGGCATAAGAAGCGATCAATAAAAAATTTTACTAAAGACCAATCACTTATTATCCCATTGTGGTGAGTTGTGAATCTTCCCCAATTGTTAATAAATGTAACAATCTTAAAAAAAAGCCGAACTTTGCCAAGAGTCACAACCGATCTGAAAAATCAGCCTAGAATTAAAGAGAGGGAATAAATCTGACGTTAACCGATTTTTAACTTATGATTAACAATTTATATATTAGTGCCATTGAACCCAATAGTGGTAAATCCTTGATTCTGTTAGGCATCATGGAATTACTCTCCAAACGCATTCGACGGTTAGGATTTTTCCGTCCTATGATTCATGCGGGAACCCAACCAGATAATGATATTGAACTGATTTCCAGTCGCTATCATTTAGAGTTTTCCTATGAAACTTATTATGGAGTCACCCATGAAGAAACCCGGACGTTAGTTGCAGAAGGACAACTTGAAGAAATTCTCAAACGCATTATTGAAAAATATAAAATTTTAGAAGCTAAATGTGATTTTATTATCTGTGAAGGAACGGATTTTACTGATGTTATTTCCGCCTTTGAGTTTAACCTAAATGCAGAAATTGCCAATCAATTATCCGCCCCTATTTTATTAGTTGCTAATGGTCAAGGGAAAACGATAAAAGAACTGATTAGCAGTGTCAAAAGTGAACGAGAAGCCTTTATAGAACAAGGGTGTAGCTTAGTAGCAACGATGGTTAATCGCATTCCCTTAGAACAATTTCAATCCGTTGCTGATCAACTGGAACATATTTGGTCTTATGATGATCCGGTGTTTTTCTTACCCGAAATCGAAGACTTAGGGAAACCAACCGTTGGAGAAATTGCCACCGCCGTTCAAGCTCGATTGGTTCATGGTGATCCAGAACAATTAAAACAAGAAGTGATATCGTTTAAAGTGGCGGCAATGCACGTTCCGAATTTCTTATATCATATTCGAGAAGGCAGTTTAATCATTACCCCAGGGGATCGCGCTGATATTATTTTAGCGTGTTTAGCTTCCACTTTTTCAGAAAATTATCCCAATATTGCCGGAATTATTTTAACCGGAGGCTTAGAACTTGCGCCCTCCCTCCATAAACTGATTAAAGGCTTTAAAAAATGGACAGTTCCCCTATTGGCGGTGGAAACCGATACCTACAATACCGCCACTAAAATTAACCATGTGCATTCAAAAATTACGCCAGATAACGAGCGAAAAATCGCATCTGCGTTAGGAGGATTTGAAACCTATATTGATACGTCTAAAATCGAAAAACGGATTTCCTTATCTCGTCCTTCGCGCATTACGCCAATTATGTTCGAGTATGAATTAATTGCACGAGCTAAAAAACAACGTCAACATATTGTCTTACCCGAAGGTACAGAAGAACGGATTTTAAAAGCCAGTGAAATTTTATTAAGGCGGGGTGTCGCCGAAATTACTTTATTAGGAAATCCCGATGAAATTCGAGAAAAAGCAACTTCCTTTGGCTTAAAACTCGATGGCGTTAATCTTGTTAATCCCATGACTTCCGAATGGTATCAAGACTATGCTCAAACCTATTATCAACTCCGAAAACATAAAGGTATTACCGAAGATTGTGCGCGAGATGTGATGCACGATGTTAGCTATTTTGGTACAATGATGGTTTATAAAGGCATGGCAGATGGCATGGTATCCGGGGCCGTTCATACCACCGGACATACAATTCGTCCCGCCTTAGAATTTATTAGAACTCAACCCGGATGTTCCATTGTTTCCAGTGTGTTTTTAATGTGTTTAGAAGACCGGGTTTTAGTCTATGGAGATTGTGCGGTTAATCCTAATCCTAATCCTCAACAATTAGCAGATATTGCCATTAGTTCTGCCTTAACCGCTCAACAATTTGGGGTGGAACCCTTAGTGGCTATGTTATCCTATTCTACGGGAGAATCCGGTCAAGGAGAAGATGTCGATAAAGTTCGAGAAGCCACCATTCTTGCCCGTCAATTACGCCCCGATTTAAAAATAGAAGGCCCGATTCAATATGATGCGGCGGTTGATGAAGATGTGGCTAAAACAAAACTCCCTGGAAGTGAAGTAGCCGGACACGCAACGGTGTTTATTTTCCCTGATTTAAACACGGGAAATAATACTTACAAAGCTGTACAACGGTCGGCGGATGCGATTGCCATTGGCCCGGTTTTACAAGGGTTAAATAAACCCGTGAATGATTTAAGTCGAGGCTGTACGATTCCTGATATTGTCAATACCGTTGCGATTACGGCAATTCAAGCTCAGGGAATAAATTAAAACGCATTGATTTCCCTGAAGCCAAATTCAGTGATTAGTCAATTAACTCTGGATTCGGAATTTGGGTATCAATATCTGCTTGAGATAATGTGGGAATTAACCCGTTACTTTCACCTGCTTTTAAAATATGGGCAGGTTCAATATTCAATTCAATCACACCCGTTGTTGGGTTGGTTTTTGCTATAGATTGGGTACCGTCAACAAACTTAACTGTAATGGGTTCAGTTAACTCTTGGACTGGAGTATTTGGACTGAGAACTACTTGAGAACCTGCGGGTAAGTAGAAACCATCACAATCCCAATCATCATCCGTAATTTGACCCGTTGCTAGAAAATAAAGTTCGCTAGGGGTTTTTCCACCATCACTGGCATAAACCCCGATGGTTTTTCCAGTTTCATTGCGACACTGCGCCCGTTTTTTTGCAGTTTCCAGAATCGTTTTTTGAGACTGTAATTGGGCGAGTCGGTGCTGAAATTGTTCAGGGGTATAGCCCGCTTCCTCCGGTGTATTCTTGACTTGTAGAAGTTGATTGAGGGCTTGAGTGACTTCAGTATAATCAGCACCTTTCGTAAAATCTTTGTTAGCCCAAGAGGGTTGAGCTATAACAAGGTTCACGCATAATAAAAGACCGACAAAGACAATTTTGAGAAACCGCATATTATTTTCCTGCTTTGACATTTGTTTCCTCGAACTTTACTTTAAACAAAGTGCTTCAATAAAAGCAAATAGTTTTGTTTGTTGTTTTAATCAATTTAATTGATGAAAGGGGAGGATTTTTCCTAATCCGTATTTTTGTCAGGGTCTGGATTTTGAACAGAAGGGAAACTCTCAATCCGATTTCGATTCACCCAGCGATTGATAAATTTGTTGCTATTTTTACGAAACTTAATTTGGACTTGCTTGGAGCCTAACTTGACAACTTCAGCCGGAATTTTATGAATGTCAGTAGAATCTGCACGAACTTTGTATAGCCAAATTACTTTTTGACCGACTTCCAAAGCCTCAGAACTACCGATGACAGAGGGGGAATCTTCTGCTAAAGCAGGGAAAGAAATAATCAAGTTGATTCCGATTAATAAGACAACAAGAGGCATCGGGAAAACTTTCATCTTTTTTACTTACGCTTATAAACTTTGAGTTTTTAATTGTGAGACTTAACTCATTTGTTTAATTTCGGAAGAGTGATGCTGTGAATGAAGTAGAATTCATGTTGTACCTCGCAAGAGTTCTTTGTAAGTTGGGTTTAAACTGATGACTTTTAATGTACGTTGATGGAATAATAAAAGCAAATATTCTTAATTGTTAAAACGATAAATAAAAGTAATCATAACCTGAATAACTTCTACAAACTCCGCCCTGTATTTCGTTAATCCTTAACTTATCTTTGAGGTCGTAGCATCAAGATGTCTCAGGAAGAAAGTGCTGTAAAGCCAGTATTCTCCTGACTTGCTTGAATCTGAGCGCAGAGGCAGAGTTAATATTTTTTTAATGCTAAGATCACAAAAAATTGACTATTATTAATTATAAAAACAGAGGAAAAGTCCCATGGATATGACTCATTATATGGAGCTTCTCGCCACTAACCAGCCTTGGAATTTGTTGATTTTTATGGCTGTGCCTGTGATTTTAGCAGAAACAATTGCAGTATCTGAACTGTATATTTTATTTACTCGGAATTTAAAAGGAACAGTCAGAATAATTAATAAATTCGCCGGTATTTTAGCAGGATTTTACTTTTTAATCATCTTTTTACATCTATTTTTTAAAGCGGTTATTCCCATCACAATGGCGGGACAATGGAGAACCATTATTGATGTGATTGCCGTAGGATTTTATTTATTAGGAGTTGTGCCTTTATTAGGAATTAGTCTTTTAGAATTAGACTTAATTGGTAAACATAAAAGTGAAGAATCCAAACTCAAACTTCACGCCACCTTTGTTGCTGTTTTTCTGGTTGTTGCCCATATTGCCATGATTTTTGGAATGCTCAGTCCTTCCCTATTAGGCGGACATTCAGGGATGCCGGGGATGTAATGGGCAATGAAACGGATTTTATAGGGGTTTGTTCTAAAAAGAACAGGACTTACGCGGTGAAGAGTTGAGTGATGATCAGGGTAACTGAAAGGTTATGTGGAGTGAAAAACCTGCCCGAAAGCACTCTAAAATAACGGAGAGGGTGGGATTTGAACCCACGGAACCTTTCAGTTCACCTGATTTCAAGTCAGGCGCGATCGACCACTCTGCCACCTCTCCAATTGCTCATTCATGAGCTAAATAGGAATTATAGCATAAACGCAGATTGTGCCAAGAGTGCAGTAGAAGAATAAAGTAATTCCGTCTCAACCACCTGAAAATCCTCACCGACCCAAACTAAGGATACTTCCGAGACTTGTTCGGAGTCTAAGGTCACAAGGGAAAAATTCCGTTGTTGTCCTTGGGGTGTTTCTCGAATCCGACTCACGCAAGCTGCATTGAGATAAACTGTTCCTTCAGAGCTAGTCACTAACCGTTGACGGAGACGGGTCTTGGTATGACGGAGGGTATGGTGCATATGACCAAAAGCAACCAGGGGAATGGTTTTACCGAATGTTCGGGCTTGAGCGATCGCCTCGGCAAAATCAGGATCACCATAATCTCCTCCTAGGGGGTTCCAATCTTTGCCACAGGGGGCTTCTGCTGCCTCTCCTAGACCTGTAGGGCCGTTGTGACCTAAAAACAGAATCCGCTCAAAACGAGCCGATTGTACCGCTTTAATCATGCGCTGGGCAGAGGTTGCAAAATTATTCACCCCAAATCGTTCTTCGTAAAAATCACTATATTTCCATTCCGGGCCACCCCAACTAAAGGGACGACCACCCACAACGGTTAACTGCAACTGGGGAAAGTCCCGTTTTCCGTAACCGACATGATCTTCCCCCATAATATCCAGTTGTTCTTGCACCCAATCTTCCGTTTGACGATTATAGGGGCATTTTTTCCGACCCCATTCCGTTGCGGTATACCAGGCGTCATGGTTGCCAAAGACCGCCGCTTTGGGAATATCTAACTCAGCGATGGTTCTGACAAGCTCCACCGCTTCATTGCCAAAATCCCCAACCAATAGCACTAAATCAACCTCTAAAGACTTCAAAGCCAGGGCATCATCGTTTTCCCACTGATCATGAACATCCCCGACAACAGCAATTTTAATGGGTTTGGTATTCACAACGCTTATGGTTTCAAAGGTTCTCTGATCTAGGATAAGCAATTATTTGCTCACCGTGAATCCCCATTTTTGGTGAATTCAACTATAATTAGGAGCTACAATTCAAAATGGTTCACGGTTCCTAGAAGGTTTGCACTGTGTTTACATCCACACTTCCCCGACAAAATGGTTCGACGGTTGCAGATTTACCGACTGATTTATTTGCAGCGATTCAATCCCTCAAAAAAGAGTTGAATGCCGTTATTTTAGCGCATTATTATCAAGATCCTGATATTCAAGATATTGCTGATTATATTGGAGATTCTTTGGGCTTATCTCGTCAAGCGGCTCAAACTAATGCAGATGTGATTGTGTTTGCAGGGGTTCATTTTATGGCAGAAACCGCCAAAATTTTGAATCCTGATAAATTAGTGTTGTTACCCGACTTAAATGCGGGCTGTTCTTTAGCTGAAAGTTGTCTACCGGATGCCTTTGCTAAATTTAAAGCTCAATATCCTGATCATATTGTGGTGTCTTATATTAACTGCACGGCTGAAATTAAAGCCATGAGTGATATTATTTGCACCAGTTCTAATGCGGTGAATATTGTGCGGCAAATTCCCGAAGATCAACCGATTATTTTTGCTCCAGATCGTAATTTAGGGCGATATGTAATGGCAGAAACGGGACGGGATTTGGTATTATGGCAAGGGGCTTGTTTGGTGCATGAAAACTTCTCTGAGAAGAAGTTAGTTCAATTGAAAATAGAACATCCTGAAGCGGAAATTATTGCTCATCCTGAATGTGAACCGCCGATTTTGCGTCATGCGGATTATATTGGCTCAACAACGGCATTATTAAACTATGCTCAGAAAAGTCCTAAGTTGAGTTTTATTGTTGTTACTGAACCGGGAATTATTCATCAAATGGAGAAGGAAACCCCAGGTAAATCCTTTATTCCAGCCCCTCCAATGAATAGTTGTGCCTGTAATGAATGCCCCCACATGAGGTTAAATACGTTGGAAAAATTGTATTTATCCATGAAAAATCGTTCCCCAGAAATTACCCTTCCTGAAGAGATTCGCATTGCAGCTTTACGTCCGATTCAACGAATGTTAGAAATGAGTAAATAGTTGTTTCCCAAAAACCCGGTTTCTTCAAGAAACCGGGTTTTTGATTCCTTAACAAATTTCATCAGGATTAATTCCCTGCGATCGCAAAAATTCAGCTAATTTTTCTGCCCGTTGACGCTCCTGTTCCGCTCGTTGACGTTCTTGTTCAACCTTTTCTACCCCCCAAGGAAGTATATTTCCTGCTTCATCCCACCAGCGCAACCAATACCCATTCCGTTGCTCTTTTTCCCCTTGCCAAACCCCTAAAAATAGCTTTAAATCTTCAATCCAATAACAGTTATTCTCATTGATTTTATCCAATTCATAACGGCTATTTTGTAAAGAATGAACTTCTAATTGTCCCGTTATCGGTTCAAAAATAGCATAAATCGGAACTTGCAAAATTTGTTCATAAAAATACCATTTCCCCGGCGGATAACTACGTTTAACCGAATATTCTCCCCCTTCAGTTTCCGATAAAAATTCAATAACAATACTGGGAATATCCCCTTGCAAATTCGGCGTATAACTTTTTCGTGTTGTTTCCGGTTCAATGGATTTTACTTGTTTTATATACACCCAATCTGGGGCTTTAATTACTAATTCCCCATTCATTGTTGCACATAACCCAAAATTAGAAGCAATTAGCATTTCCGGTTGAATTAACCCTGCTAATTCTAAACTTTCGCGCAACGCACCCGCAATTAAAGGTTGAGCCGTATTTTCCACAGGTTCTTCTTCTAATATAAAATCATCGGGTAACTTTTCCCAAGTAATAATAGGAGTAATAATTTGTTCCTGAGTTGTCACCATAATTTTAACGAGAGTGTTAACATGATTTAAGTTTAATGCACGCTTTAAAAAGCCGGAGAATCGTTTGTAAAATAAATATGACCTAAAGTTTTTCCTTGATAAACTCGTTTGGTTAAGCGCCAACCCGGTTCTAAAATAATTTTGGCAAAACCATTCGTAAATCCATAGGTTCTACCAATAATAATCGGTGGGGCGTATACATCTGCACGGGACTGAGCAACTAACAAAATATCATTGGGTGTACTTTGAACACTCAGGGCGTGGGATAAAGCTAAATCTTTTCCCGCCATTCTGACTGAATAACCATTGCTATCCGTTGCGCGTCCACAAATGCCTGTAAAATCAAAATTGAGCAGTAACGGATCAACAATAATAGGCTGAGAGCCACTTTCACTCCAACAAGGGCGACTATCTGAGACTTGTTCGACAACCACTAAGGTATGTCCAAAGGCACGAGGGACAGCAATTGCCACAAATCGTTCCTGATCAACTTCCTTCTGGTCAAATTCTACAGCGATCGCATTTAAGGGAAGACTCAGAGTGGATATCCCAATCATCAATGCTATAAGCGCTCGCTTCAGTGCTAATTTCATCTATAATCTGCACCGTCCAATGGGTTCTAAATTTACCTACTGATAATACTCTGGTTATTGTCCCTAGACCTGTTAGGGTTCTCTAAAACCCAACGGGAACAACTAACCCTTCCCGTGCCATAATGGCTTTGGGAAATACAGCTTGGACTTCCTGTTCGATTTGATCGAGAAAGTCATCGGTGTGGGAGGGATCATGATGGAAAATCACGACTCGCTTCACCCCAGCCGCTTGTGCCATTTTTACAGCTTCTTGCCAAGTGGAATGACCCCAACCGATTTTCGGAGATTTAGGATTATGATACTCCTCATCGCTATACATGGCATCGTAGATCAAAACATCAGCATCCTGAGACAGATTTAACACATTTTCATCCAAACCATCGGGGAGGTGTTCAGTATCGGAACAATAAACCGCCGTGCGTCCATTCCAGGTGATGCGATAACCCATTGCGGTATTAGGATGATTCAATTGTCCCGTTTCAATTAAAATATCATCCAACATCATCGAATCCCCCGGCTTCAGGGTATAAAATCTTAAGTCAGCTTGAATGCCTTTGAGGGGAACCGGAGAATTAGGATGTAAAATCCGTTCAATGAAATGTTGTTTCATCGAGTCCCCATCCGGTGGAATAGCCCCATAAATATGAAAACAGTTTCCCTGCATAAATGCCGGAGTAAATAGAGGAAATCCTTGGATATGATCCCAATGATAATGGGTAAAAAACATATACGCTTCTACAGGGATTTCTCGCATTAACTCATCCCCTAAAACTCGTAAGCCAGTTCCGCCATCAAAAATTAAGCGTTTACCTGCGACTCGCATTTCTAAACAGGATGTATTGCCTCCATACCGAATGGTTTCTTTTCCAGGGGTGGGAATACTACCGCGAACCCCCCAAAACTGGATCACAAAATCTTCAGGGTTCTTGGAGGAATCAAAGACGTTAGGATAATTTTGAGGGCTGAGCCCAACAGACGATAGGCTGGTTTCCATTTGTTATTCTTCAGGTTTCAAAGTTCCACACTGACCATGATGACGCAGCAAATGATCACACAGGACTAAGGCAACCATCGCTTCTACCATTGGCACTGCCCTGGGTAAAACACAAGGATCATGCCGTCCTTTCGCTGCTAACAGCGTTTCTTCTCCCTCGTGGGTGACGGTACGCTGCTCTTTCCGAATTGTAGCAGTTGGCTTAAAAGCTACTCGGATAATAATGTTTTCTCCATTGGAAATGCCACCCTGAATACCACCAGAACGATTAGTTACTGTTCGGATAGTCCCTGTCGGATCACGATAAAATTCATCATTATGCTCACTCCCAGTCAGGAGCGTTCCTGCAAAGCCGGAGCCAATTTCAAATCCTTTACTGGCGGGTAAAGACAGGACTCCTTTAGCGAGATCTGCTTCTAGTTTATCAAATACCGGAGATCCAAGCCCTGTCGGTACGTTTCTGGCAACACATTCCACTACGCCACCAATGGAATCTCCTTGATCCCGAACTTGTTCAATCCGTTCTATCATTTTCTCGGCACAATCGCCATCGGGACAACGGACAATATTGCTTTCAACTTGTTCTAACGTAACGGTATTGGGATCAATAATTGCTTCTAAATTTTGAATCCGTTTAACATAGCCAACAATTTCTACCCCAGCGAATTGTTTGAGAATTTTTTTAGCGATCGCCCCTGCCGCTACCCGACCAATGGTTTCTCGTGCTGAAGAGCGTCCACCGCCTTGCCAATTGCGAATCCCGTATTTAGCATCATAAGTAGCATCCGCATGGGAAGGGCGATATTTGATAGCCATATCACTATAATCTTGGGGGCGAGTATCTTGGTTTCGCACCATAATCATAATCGGTGTTCCCAAGGTTTGCCCCTCAAACACGCCGCTGAGAATGTCACAGGTATCGGTTTCTTTGCGAGGAGTGGTAATTTTACTTTGTCCGGGGCGACGGCGATCGAGTTCCGCCTGAATATCGCTAATATCAATTTTTAATCGGGGAGGGCAACCATCAATAACAACTCCCACCGCCCCACCGTGAGATTCCCCAAAGGTCGTAATCCGAAACAAATGCCCAAATGTGTTGCCCATAATGGTCGTATTTATTTTGCCAAACTCTATATTTTACCTTAGAAACACAATGACGATTGAATGAACAGGCAAGATGCCTGTTCCACAGACCAGATTTTAATCTTCGTGTTCTTCAAAAGGGTCGCGCAGATCATTAGAAGCAGGGCCAAAAGCTGTATAGATCGCATATCCCGTCAGGGCGATAACAACCGCAGCGATGCCTATGTTAAGAGCTATTGCAGGTTCCATGAGATTCATCCCTTGTGATTCGTGTCCTTCTATAATAAAATACTCATAAAAATTAAGACAATTTAACAATTATTTCGGTGCTGGAGCCGGGATATCGTGTTGAACCGGAAATGGGGATACCCTAAATCGGGTAACATTAGCCTAAGCCTCCCATTCCTTCTCTAACCGGAGGGGGTGAGAGTGTCCAAAATCCAGATAAAATTTTGTTGACGTAAAAAATTTAGGTGAACTATGGCACAACGGACTTGGTTAGGAGATTTACTAAGACCTTTAAATTCTGAGTATGGTAAAGTTGCTCCAGGTTGGGGTACAACTCCTGTAATGGCAGTGTTTATGGGACTGTTTTTCGTGTTTCTGTTAATTATTTTACAGATTTATAACTCCTCCCTCCTCCTTGAAAATGTGGATGTGAACTGGGCTAATTTAACCCGCTAATCAAGTTTCAAATCCGGTCAATCGTGAACTGTGAGGGGTAATTTAGGAGAGCGGTTTAAAGTATAAGAATTGAGAATCCTCTCCGTACATTATTCCTCTGGACTTCGTGAAAGTTAAACACAGTTCACGGTTTTCTATTTATAATGATTATTGGTAAGAAGATAGGAGACTATTGTTGTGAATATATTTGGAATTGGGTTGCCAGAAATGGCGGTGATTCTGGTACTGGCTCTATTAATTTTCGGCCCCAAAAAATTACCTGAAATTGGCAGCAGTTTAGGGAAAGCTCTCAAAGGGTTTCAACAAGCTTCCAAAGAATTTGAAAATGAATTTAAACGGGAAGCTCAACAAATAGAAGAAACGGCTAAAATCAAGCCAGAAACTAACTCAACAATCGCGACTCGCCCAAAGGAGGAGCAAGTTAACTCTATTGATTAAAGTTTAACCTAAACCAACAGGTTATACTTCAAGATGAATATTATTGTGTGATATTAACGATTATGACAATGGAGGTAACACCTGCTAAAACATTAATTGTTCCTCAATTAATTGTAGGTTTAGGAAATCCTGAATCCCGATATGATAAAACCCGACACAATATTGGTTTTGAGGCGATTGATGCTTTAGCAACCGCTTGGCGAATTTCTATTTCAGAACAGCGCAAGTTTAAAGGGAAATTCGGCGAAGGGGTAACGTCCTCTGGAGAAAAAATCCGATTATTAAAGCCACTGACCTATATGAATTTGTCAGGACAGGCAATTCGGGCTGTTGTTGATTGGTATAAACTTCCCCCAGAATCCGTATTAGTGATTTATGATGATATGGATTTACCCTTGGGACGGTTACGGCTGCGATTGTCCGGTTCAGCAGGAGGTCATAATGGGATGAAATCTACAATTTCCCATTTAGGAACACAACATTTTCCTCGGTTAAGAATTGGAATTGGTAAACCCAATTCAATCTCTGGAACTCCTGAACGGGAAACCGTTTCCTACGTTCTGGGAAAATTTTCGTCAACAGAAATGCAGGTCATGGAACAAGTCTTGCAATGGGTTGGAGAAGCTATTGATTTAAGTGTGCGTCAAGGTGTCGAAAAAGCGATGAGTCTATACAATAGTCGTAGCGTTAATAGTACAGAGTGAGTTCTCAACGTTTACCCGAAACCACCGCGTATGTTCGGATTACGCGACAATCTTGGCAACTCGGTCTTCTTGAAGGAGAAGTCAGTGCTGGGGATTATGAGTGGCGATTTCAATGGCGATTTCGACACACAAAAAGACTCATGATTCAACCGTCCCAAGGTCGAGCTTTAATTCAAGAACCCTTGGGACGATTTTTAGAAAAGTGCGATTATCAATTAGAACCCGGTGGCGATTATTCTTTTACCATTCGTGCTCAATTTTAACCCACATTCCGCAGATATTTAAGCCAATTGGATTTTCAATTAAATTGTTCTAAATAAAAGCCCAAATGATTGCCATGTAATGATTTGGGCTATTTTTAATATAGAATAATAATTGGAGTAACTGAACAAATAAAAAGATGAAAAACCCCCTAGAAGCGATGGAAATCGTAAATTTAGACCATTTAGGAATAGTGGCAGGGATAATAGATGAGATGGAATTAGTAGAAGAAGTGAATAAAAAAGTGGGATTAAGAGCAAAAGAAGCAGTAAGCCCAGGACAGGTAATGAAAGCAATGATTTTGAATGGATTAGGGTTTTTGAGCGCGCCGTTGTACCTATTCGAGAACTTTTTCATCGGGAAGGCAACAGAGCATTTAATAGGGGAAGGAGTAACAGCAGAGCAACTAAATGATGACCGAATTGGAAGAGCATTAGATAAATATTATGAAGTAGGAACAACAAAGTTATTCACAGCAATAGCCCTAAAAGCTGCTCAAAAATTTCAAGTAGAAAGGGAGAACGTACACCTAGATAGTAGTTCGATATCAGTAGAGGGAGAATACAAAAGTAAGGAAGAAGAAAATCAGGAAGAAGAAGAAGAAATGAAAGCGATAAAAATAGTGCATGGATACTCAAGAGATAAAAGACCAGATCTGAAACAATTTATAATAGATATGGTGGTAAGTGGAGATGGAGATGTGCCATTATATCTAAAAATAGATGATGGAAATGCCGATGATAAAAGTGTATTTGTAGAAAGACTAAAAGAATTTACTCATCAATGGACATTTGAAGGAATATGTGTAGCAGACAGTGCGTTATACACAGCAGAGAATATAGGAGCAATGACAGGAATGAAATGGATAACGAGAGTGCCATTTATTTTTTACAGCGAGTGTATTCGTGAAAAAACCAGAGAGAGTGGAAGTAATAGCGATGATAATGGGATTGTGCTTGTTAGTGTATAACCTAGCGCAAAGAAAATTGAGAAAACAATTAGAAGCAGCCCAAGAAGGGGTGAGAAATCAGGTCAAAAAATTAACGAATAAACCGACAATGCGGTGGATATTTCAAATGTTCCAAGCGGTACATTTAGTCAGGATAAATGGGGAGAAACAAGTGAGTAACTTAACCCAAGAACGTCAAGAAATATTGCAGCATCTAGGGAAATCTTGCTGTGAATACTATTTAATGATTTCTGGGGGATAAAGATTGAGAGAAAGGGGAAAATAGTTAAAAACAAATCTAAGTTATGAGTCAAGATGAGAACTCTTGGCTGGAACGAACTTGGTTATAAAATACAAATGTGTTAAAAAAAGAGGATTCTATTTCTATGAAAAAATAGCAATTATTTATGTTTAGTTAAAAACCGGTAAATACGCTATAAAATCTGATAGTAAAGCCTCGGAAGTTCAACGAAGAACTGTAAGGGTTTTCAATTTTTTAGAATTAGTGGAAAATTCGATGCCCATCTGCGGAATGTGGGTTTTAAGTCAGGATATAACGGAAGCAAGGCAGTTTAGAGACCTATAGGGAGAATATTTAACTCAAATGAATGATCTGATTGTTCATACAATTAACATTGCTCATGATCGATTAATAGAGCTTACCAAACTTGCAGACCAAGCCAAACCGTTTTATGATTGGGTTGAAAAACAAGCTAAACGTATCACAGGTTCTAATCGGTGTTTAAATGAAATACTGTTATCTTGTTCTAAGTTGGAAATAGAAAAAATAATCAAGCCTTGTTATCAAGCTGGAAATGACGAAAAGCCTTTGTTATTTGATGGGATTGGTCGTGTTTATCCACATAGCAAAGCGTGTTTTTACTTTTTTGCATGGATGATCAGAGATGCCCCTCAACAAAGGCTATCTCCTTTAATTTCTCGGATGCAAAAAGCCGATAATGAATTAACAAAAATTATAGCTGAAACTGATTCTTTGGTCGAACTAATATTTGAGTATCGGACGATTGTAAAGAGTTTTGAGTGGTCAGCAGTACGGGAGGTTGTAATTGATCGTTTAGAAGGGTCTCGTCGCAGTATCAGTGGTCATCGTCTTGAGGCTAATATAAGAACAAGTCTCATCACTGCGATTCAGTATTATTATTCTATTTATGGAAACTATGGGAAATTTAAGAATATTGAAATTGCTGACAAGCAAATAAAACTAGGAAAACATACGATTGATGTTTCTGCTGAGTTAACGCCGAAAGATGGCACTCATAATGTAAGTTTATTGATTCCAGTAAAAACAAGAGAAACAGAAGGGGGCGGTCATTCTCATCTGTTTACTCGTGACCTCATTACTGCAATTAGCGAGCTTAAAAACGCAAACACGAACTCCCGTATTGTTGTTATCATTATTGCAGAAAATTGGTCTGCATCAGAAATAGTAACTATTACGAATCAGATTGACATAATTTTTCATTTCAACATGAATCCCAACAAATTTGTAGGATTTGATGAAAAATCACAAGTCAAATTTAATAAATATCTGGAAAAAATCTTAGAAGGAGAGCAAAAGTAAAATGGAAAATCAGGTAATTCTTGGTGATGCTAGAGAAATTGCGCCGACACTTCCAGATGATTTTTTTCAAGCCATTGTAACCAGCCCACCTTATTTTGGTCACAGGAGGTATTCTGAGGGGAAAAGTCAACAGGAAATAGGTCAAGAAAGTGATATGGAAATTTACATCTCAAACTTAGTTGCTTTATTTAGAGAACTCAGAAAGAAACTAAAACCTGATGGTTTGTTGTGGTTAAATTTGGGAGATACTTATCGAAACAAATCATTGCTCGGCATTCCTTGGCGAGTCGCATTATCTTTACAAGATGATGGTTGGATTCTGAGAAGTGATATTATTTGGCATAAACCAAATGCCATGCCTTCATCTATAAAAGATCGTCCGACAACCGATCACGAATATATTTTTCTGTTTGCTAAAACTCCAGAATATTATTATAACGCGGATGCGATTAGAGAACCTCATATAACTTTTACAGAAAAATCAAAAATGAAAGGTGGCCGAAATCATTTTGGAAAGAGCAATGGAACACCAGAAATTGGTAAAAACTCAGGAAATCAAAACCTACATGATGGAAGATGGGATCAAGCGTTCCATCCAAAAGGCAGAAATAAAAGAACTGTATGGGAAATACCCTTGAGTAAATTCCGAGATGTTCATTTTGCAGTTTACCCTGAAAAGCTAGTGGAAATATGCCTACTTGCATCTACAAGGGAACAAGATTTTGTTCTTGATCCCTTTACGGGTTCTGGAACAACCGGAGTGGTGGCTTGTAAATTATTCCGAAAATTTATTGGTATTGAATTAGTAGAAAAGTATCAAATGATGGCTCAAGATAGAATTGATGAGTTAAATTTGCAGCTTAATATATTTAATCTACTTTCTTAACCTCTGATAATGGTTACGAAAGAAAAATAGCCGAAATCAAAAGCCTTTTACAATAGCTAGAACCATTGATCGGTTCATTCTTAATTTAATGGCTATCAAAGCTGATTTAAAACAATAAAATGACGACGGGGACGTTGAATAAATCCGTCCTGTTCAAGCTTAATCATCATGCGAGTGACACTAACCCGTGTTGTCGCAATAACATCAGCAATATCAGCATGGGTCAGACGCAAATCAATTAATAATCCTTCCGGTGTCAACCGACCAAATTTTTTCCCCAGCCATTTTAAGCAATTCAATAAACGTTGTTCTGTACCTTGGGTGTGGAGAATGCTTTGTAGTTCTTCCGTTTGGCGGAGATGGGTTAAAATCGCATCCGTATAATTTGACCAATGGGATGAAGCAATCAGACTGACTTCAACGGAGGTGACACATTCAATTTGATAAGGTTGCAATTGGGATAAAGGTTTTCCCACCACATCGTTTTGTCCCCAATATCCTAATATAATTAAGGTTCCCTCTTCTGTCCAGGTGAGGGTACGCACCACCCCTCGTTCAATTTTCCACAGCGCATCAGACCAAAGTGGAATTTGTTCACGGGGATTAAAAGTACGGGATTTTGACGTTAACGGAAGACTAACAAGGGTTGGAATAGTCACACAGGAAGTCCTTTGAATACTTACCCCTACCTTAAGGGTTTGAGGTTAAATTCAGGTTCAGTCTCGGTTAAACTTCTCTGACATTTCCCGCCGGGTAAACTTTTAAGATTGATGATAAACGTCTTCGTCGCTGCTGTCTTGTACAGGTTCATAGGAGGGTAAAACTAAAACGGGTTTTCCAGCAATGAGGCGGTTAATTTCAGTTAAGGTTTCTGGGCGAGATAATCCATCTCTCGTGATTAAAAGTTTTAAAATATCAAAACTGGTGGTGTTCGTGAAGTAATAACCCCCATGAACATCTACTTTACCCGCAATAAAAAAGATAGTATTCATCACATCAATAATTAGGCTTGTCCAAATATTTAAAGGGAGAGAGATAGCATTAACTCCCGGCATTTCTGAACAATCAATATAGTTGAATTTTTCAAATAAATCATAAGCTGAAGTGGGTTTAACCGCCGATTGAGAACTCATCATCACCCGAATATAAGGTTGATAGTTAATGGAATTTTTGACGGGTTTTAAATAAACATTTCCTAATCGCAATCCAGACATTTCTACGCTGGGTTCACTAAACCAGTTTCCGAGAATAGACATATAGCGAAGAATTAAATCTCGATCACTGCAAAATAAATAAATTTCATTGCATCGCAAAATAGCAGAGCGGACATAATTATTTCGACCTTCACGGAGAAATTCTAACGGAATATCAGGAGCCGTTAAAATTAATCGATTTAATTGTAAATAATCCCCCATATTATTTTTTTCATATTCCAGACGATCTTCTTTACCAAATCGATCTGACAGAATTCGGAGCACATTAACAACCACTAACGCCCCCATACTATGGCCAATTAAATTAACACTCATCGGGGGGAAGTTTTGGTTATAATAATTAGCAATAGCTATTTCTTTTTGAGGTTCATAAAAAGGCATAGAGGTATAAGGATTTTCACCCAAAACCTTATCTAATCTCCAAAAAAATTCTGCTAAATCGGGTGCGCCGTAGTGAATGGCTCGATAGCGATCGCGTTGATAAACCGAAATTCGTAAGATTTGCATTAATAGCAGCCACAGGGCAAAAACTGTTAGGGCGACCCAATTCCATTGAGCAAATAAATTAGAAATTTGAGTTAAATCAAACCAATACCACAGGGGAGATAAAGGCGTTTCCATCCCGAATAAATTTAAGAAGGGAACTCCAATTAAGGTTAATAGAATATAAAATCCGGTTCCCACAATCCAAGCTATAAGGGCTAAAATAAATAAAAATTTCAACGAAATGCCCTTTTGTTCACCCATATCACTCCATAATCCCGGATGAATTAAGGGCATTTCACTGGGCCAAGTATAACCAATATAAACACTCCGATTTTCTAATGTCCCAATCTGATTAATCGGCCCCTTTTGGGATAAAGACTCGATTTCTGCCATAAATTCTTGATAAAATTTATGAGCCGGATTTGCATAACCATGAGTTCTTAATGTCAGATAGCGAAAGTTTTCCCGCCGCATTAATTGCCCCATTTCAGCAATATTAAATAAGGGACGAAATCGTTCTAAAGGAGGTAATTCTCGATCTACATTTAATGAAGTGCGGGCTGTACTAACAACTAAAAAACAATTAGAATATTGACGATCTACATAAACTTCAAAGTTGCGACTGACCGCTTTAGCAAATTGTTTATTATGCCAACTATTTAAGGCGCGAATGACATAATCTTCATTCACTTGAGTCTCAAAATCTGGGTATTCTTCTAAATTACAGGTGGAACGTAATGCTTCTGCGATCGCTAATTCAGAGCTATAAGAGCCATAGATAGGCAAATTATAAAGGGATTGACTCTTGACCCCCTTGGGGATAGAATAAGCGAGTTGGACAATGCGAGCTTTTGTCCAAGCATCAGAAAACGGCGCCGTGTTACGAACAATCGACTCTAACCAACGATAGTCATTTTCAACGGTGTCTTGATGCCAATACAAGGGTAAACCTTGGTATGTTCGCTTAGTACCCATAGTGTTATTTATTCAAGGTTAAACATCCAGGTGATTTCAGCCATAGCATTCTGAAACCCTGTGCGAGCAGTTTTGTTTCGGGTAATAGCATGACACAAAATTGACCTGTTGTGGTAATTGGTATAACCCCTATTAGGGGATGTTAGTTCAAGATTAGACGGTTTATGTGCGATGTTGATGCACCCGACAATGAGATTAATTGTTATTTTTGAATGGATTCCACCAAGAATCTCGATTAAATTGTAACCAGTTAATTCGACGACGAATATCCTCAATTTTCCAGTTTGTTAATGTGGCTAAGTTTTGCGCTTCTTGTTCCTGTCGTTGGCGAACAGACTGCCGATATTGCAGGGCTTGTGAACACTGCATCTGGCCTCGATAGGGACGATTAATAATATATCGACCTTGAAAACTTTCTTGATTGGCTGTGGGTTGAAAGTTTAAATCTTCGGGGAAATTATTCCGGGTGTAGCGAATATGTAAGCGAGTAATAAACGCTGAATTCGAGGCTCCTGAATCTAACCAAAATACCCCCGCTTGTTTTAATTCTTCAGAGTTTAAAGGATCGGCAGAACAAGGATCACATCCGCCCATATTCCAAGCATATTCTAAAAAGGCAACTTTTTTCTGTTCTCGTTCATAGGCTTTGGTGAATAAGGATTTATAAAAACCAGGAAACACTTCTTTCACAAATTCAGGAATGTCTTGATCGGAAGGAATCTTAACGGTGCGATAATTGGTTAATTCCATTTGACCTTTAGGAGAAAGTAAATAAACAATTAAATCCTGTTCTCCTGTGCCATTAATCATTCCTAAACGAATCGGTAACATAAACCGAGGAGATTCATAAGCCATCATTAAAGGACGCAAATTTTGAAACCCACTTTGATCAAATTTTGTTAAATTGACTTTAGCAACGAAAAATTTTAATCCTTGTTGAATATAAGGTTTTAATAAAGCACTCGCTCCTTCAGGAATTCGATAATTATTTTGCGTTAACCAGGTTTCTAATCCATCGGATTCTTTTGCACTTAAAATCAAAATATCATATTCACCAACAGTAAACCGAGCTTCAATTGTTACTCCTAAACTGGAGTCAGATTCTCGAGGTTTTTCCTGTAATGCTTGAACTCCTCTGGTTGCTGGTGCTGGTAATTGATCATATTCAGGCTGAGGATTACAAGGATCAGGATCAAAATATTCCACCAGTCGAGGCGCACTAAACGCATCTAATCGTTGAATAATTTTGGGTTCTCCAACCTTGACTTGTTCGGCTTTTAAAATAACAGGAACCGGAACAACTAATGCAAAATCTTTCACCGATCCTTGATAATCATTTGCCATTGTTAAAATCGTGCGGTTTCCATCTCTGGCAATGATGACTTGAGAAGCTTGATTATATAAACTCGCATCGGCTTGAGAAACATAAAATCCACAAAATGCCCAGGCTGGAGAAGCAAAACCAACACTGAATAAAACAATAACTACAACAAGAATAACCCAGTTTAAAACTTTCATCAATGACTCCTATTTAAACACTATTATGAATGGGAAATATTAACTAAAAAACAGGAGATGAAGGCAAAGATTTGAGATGTTGTTCTGACCAAGAAAAGCGAGATGCTTTAAAAAATTGATCAAAAATAATAGTTAGGGGAGATAGGGCAAACAATGACCAGAATAGAGCCGTTGAGATAAAAAATTGATGTTGTAAAATAAAGGTTAATCCAGCGATTAATACAGCCCATAAAATTCGGCTTAAGGTGGCATTGGGAATAGAACGTGGATCGGTAATCATAAAAAAGGCAAACAATAATAAACTGCCACTCATCAGTTGATGACTATAAACATCCCAACTCCATCCTAAACTGAAATTTCTCCAAGCTTCTAATCCCGTATAGGTGATTAAAAAGGCAAGGGAAGTATCCCAGCGACCCACTTTTTTAAGAATAATTCCTCCCGTTACTAAAAATAGAAGGAAATACCAAGAATCCGTTCCCCATTGTCCAGGGGAAACCCAAGCATCGGCTGTTAAACTTAAGGCGATAATAATCCCAAAATTACCGGGATTAAAAAAATGTTTTCCTTGAGATTGAAAGATAAATTTACTGGCGATCGCACAACATCCGGCTAAGGCTACGGTTGTCCAATGGTTAGCTCTTAGGAGTAAACACAACCCTAATGCGGTAATTAAGGCACTGCGCCAAGACGCTAAAAATTCTGGGGGTAAAAGTGTAATTTTTTTGTTAATATAGAAGGAGGAAAGGCAAGAGAAAAACCATTGAGTCAATAAACAACTACACCCAATTACCAGCATGAAATTAGGTCTTAATGTCCAATCTCTCGTTCCAATTCCTAGAAGTAAAAACAACAACAAAAATAGAATTTGAGCGTTCCGAGCATCTTTAAACATGAGTTCATCCTTAAATGAGCTTAGACTAAAAGCAGTTGAATCCACTGATCTAACGGTTGACGATATTGTTCTGTTAATTGTTGCCCTAATTGACTAATTGCCTTGAGATTGGCTTCGGAAGGATCATCCATCGGTAAAGTTTTGCGATCCGTCAAAACCGTATTAATTCGTAAATAACGTTCAGGTTTACCCGTCGTATCAAAGATTTGTTTCATTTGATAGTCAACGGTTTCTGCCACCCCAGTCATAATAATATCAAATAGAGGATCAAGCCATTTTAATTTCCCCCAATCTTTCGCTTCCGCATAAGGATATTTCTTTTTAACCTCCCCTGTTCCTAATGATAAAATCACCATTTCTTTAGCCGTTGGGCCTGTTTCATAGCGATTATCAAGATTAGAGTCTTGATTAAATTTATGACGGGCTTCTGCGTAGGCACAGAGAGCCGGATTATTGGCAAAGACTCCCCCATCAATACAAGTATAAACCTCCTGGTTGAGAGCGTGAATTTGAGCGACTTCAAAAAACGTTGGGGCGGCAGAGGTAGCCCGGAGAACATCTCGAATTAAATAATCATCTTTTGGGTTTAATTTAGCATCATGTTGGGTAAAAAAGTGGGCTTCTCGTCTTTCTATTTCATAGGAAGTAATCAAGCAAGGTTTAAGCAGTTCGCTCAATTTAAGATCTTTAAAAAAATCCCCCATCACCTGATTAAACTTTTGATAGGAGTATTTTTCATTAAATAATCCTCCTACTGTTTGCAAAGAATCATTAAAAAAAGGATAAAATATTTGGCTGGATTGATATCGAAAAAAATCATAAACTTCTTGGGCCGAACACCGAGGTCTGAGGGGATTTTCAGCATCAGGACAAAGATAAAGAGCAGTTAAAATTCCTCCGGCACTGGTTCCCGCAATTAAATCAAAATAATCCGCAATTCTAGCATCGGAATTTCCAGTAAAATCCTGTAATTTCTGTTCAACAT
Source organism: Planktothrix tepida PCC 9214 (assembly GCF_900009145.1). Taxonomy (NCBI): domain Bacteria; kingdom Bacillati; phylum Cyanobacteriota; class Cyanophyceae; order Oscillatoriales; family Microcoleaceae; genus Planktothrix; species Planktothrix tepida. The sequence continues at coordinate 394,864 of NZ_LN889813.1, read as the reverse complement.
ACTTTAATACTTCGGCGGACATGATTGCTCGTAGCCCCCCACCATCAAGAGAAAGAATGCGAGTAAATTGTGACATTTTTTACGATAACCTCCATGTAGAAAGACACTGATCAGTTTAGGAAAGATTCCAATGTTCTGATAAATACGCTTGAATATCACAAAAGTCATTCCAATGGATATAAGGTTTTTGATATTCATCTAAATATTGTGCCAAACGATCACGCGCAAAAACAATAGGGGCAGCTAATGCCATATTTAAGTCTGTAACGGAGTCTCCAATTGCAATAGGTTCAGTATTAGGATAAGATTCCATCACTTTGACTTTAGCTACTAATTCGGTATCGGCTTCAAATTCAGAATGAACTTTAAAATACGCCCCTGAAGTCTCTAAATCAACAGCATAAATCTGATCAATTTTTGAACTTAAATCTCCTAAAACTGTTTCTACCATCACCCGAACACCTCCTGAAACTAAAACAAAGGGAACGCCTTGAGTTTTGAGAAAATCTAAAAATTCCACAAACCCTGAGCGTATTTTCTTTGTTCTTGAAAATTCAATAATTTCAGGATAGCAACGCGAAGGAATTGACTCTAACATTTTTCTAACTCCTTCTCGTAAGGTCATTTCCCGACCATACAATAATGGCATAATTTCAGCCGCCATTTCTGGAGCAAATTCTTTTAACATTCCTACAAAAGTTTCTTCTGCCGTAATTGTTCCGTCAAAGTCACAAAAAATAATAGAATTCATCATTAGTTATCAGTTATCAGTTATCAAGTATCCGCATCATCAGTTATCAGTTATCAGTCAACTAATAAGGATTTTGTCGCCACCATTCTCGAACTAATTTAATTTCTTCATAATTATACTGTTCTCCTAGATGTTCGTAAAGAATTTTTAAGCTGGTATCTCCGACTTTTTCTACTGCTTGGATAATTTTCTTTTGACGCTCTGGTTCAACGAATTGATCAAGATTTATATCCTGATTAGCTGCAATTAATTGGGTTAAATGGTCAGCAATGGTGCTGGTTTTTAACCCTCGTTCATTGGCGATCGCATTTAAACTTAATCCCTGTTGACATAACTTGAGAGTCATGATTAAACTATCAGATAAATCCTCCAGAGTTAGACGCTTAACTTCTGATGATTTAGGTTTATAATTTGAACCCGTTTGATCTTGAAAATAGGTAGAAATGGCTTCAGTAAATTGTTTACCATACCGTTCTAGTTTATAACTTCCGACCCCAGAAATTTCACTTAATTCTTCTAAAGTTTGGGGTCGTTGTTGGGCCATTAATCTTAAGGTAGAATCGGAAAAAACCATATAGGGAGGGATAGATTGTTCATCGGCTAATTTTTTTCGGAGTTGGCGTAACTGTTCAAATAGCATTTCTACTTCCACCGCCAAAGATCGGGTTGATTTTTCCAGATTTTGTTCTTTAATGACTGTAATTTCAACTTTTCTTTCCCGTTTCATCACTTCCCAACTACGGGAATTTAACTTTAAAATTGCATAACCATCGGTGGTTTGATCGAGTAGTCCTTGACGTAAAAGCGATCGCCCTAAATTCTTCCATTCTTCTGCTGTTTTATCTTTTCCAATGCCATAGGTAGACAGTTGATCATGATGTCGCTCTATAATTTTTTGACTTTTCGATCCTCTCAATACATCAATAATATAAGTCATCCCAAATCTTTCGTGACATCGGGCAACACAAGATAAAAATTTCATCGCTTCAATTGTCCAATCTTCAACGGGATTTTGTGTTCGGCAATTATCACATTTTGCACAATTTTCTGAGAAAAATTCACCAAAATAACTCAATTGAACTGTGCGCCGACATTCCGATGCTTCAGCATAATCTAACATTTGCCGTAACTGTTGACGGGCAATGCGTTGCTCATCGGGGTCGGGTTTTTGATCAATTAAATATTCAATGGTTTTAATATCACCATAACTAAAAAATAACGTACATCTCGCTGATTCTCCATCTCGTCCTGCCCGTCCAGATTCTTGATAGTAACTTTCTAAGGTTCGCGGTAAATTATAATGAATCACAAAGCGAACATCGGGTTTATTAATGCCCATACCAAAGGCAATCGTTGCTACCATAATCTGCACATCATCCCGAATAAATCGGGTTTGATTTTCAGCGCGTAAAGTATCTTCCATTCCGGCATGGTAGGGTAAAGCTGAAATTCCATGACTTTGTAGCCTAAACGCTAGATCTTCTACATTTTTTCGGCTTAAACAATAAATAATTCCTGAACCTCCGACATCCTGAATTATTTTTAATAACTGGGTAAAATTTTGTTTTTTCTTAGGGATAACTTCATAATATAAATTAGGACGATTAAAACTAGCAACATGAATATAGGGATTTCTTAACTCTAACTGTTGAATAATATCCTGTCTAACCCGTTGAGTTGCTGTTGCCGTTAAGGCTAAAACGGGAATTTTAGGATAACGCTTTCGCAGTTGTTTTAATTGGCGATATTCGGGGCGAAAATCATGCCCCCATTCCGAAACACAGTGCGCTTCATCAATGGCAAAAGCTGAAATTCCTAATTGAGCTTCTATCAGATCTAAAAATAATAAAAACTTTTCGGATAATAATCGTTCGGGTGCAACATAAAGCAGTTTAATTTCACCATTTAAAATCGCAGCTTCACGGTTTTTTCCCTCCGCAACCGTTAAGGTACTATTGAGAAATGTCGCCCCAACTCCATTATCTTGTAATGCCTCCACTTGATCTTGCATTAAGGCAATTAAAGGAGACACGACTATCATTAATCCAGGTTTTAATAAAGCCGGAAGTTGAAAACACAAAGATTTTCCCCCTCCGGTGGGCATAATAATTAATGAATCTCGCCTTTGTAGTGCCTGTTCAATAATTTCGCGCTGCCCGGGTCGAAAAGAATCATAGCCAAAGAAATGTTTAAGGGACTGTTCTAGGGATTGGGGTTGGGCAAAGGGAGTAGAAATTAGCCCTGACATTGCTCGTGATTTAGATAAAACGTCTTTTTTATTTTATGATTAAAACTGGGTAAATGGCTGCGAAATCTCGATAAAATTTTGTCCGGGATAACAAAGACTAGACACTGAATGCCTCAAAGATGTTAAATTTTAATACAAAGTTGTCAATTTTAGAGGAGCTTTATGCCGAAAGCCGTTTGGAATGGTGCAGTTTTGGCAGAAACTGACCAATGCGTTGTTGTTGAGGGGAATCAATATTTTCCCCCGGACTCCATCAATCGTGACTATTTCCAAGAAAGTAATACCCATACTATCTGTGGTTGGAAAGGGGTGGCGAGTTATTATGATATCGTTGTTGATGGTCAAGTGAATAAGGATGCCGCTTGGTATTATCCTGAAACAAAATCTGCTGCCAAAAATATTGAAGGTTATATTGGATTTTGGAAAGGGGTTAAGGTTGAGGTTTAAGGGGTTTCATGTTGATTGATGAACCGAAATTAACATAACCAAAGATAACTTGTAGGGGCGAGGTCATCTCGCCCTGACGCTCAAAATTAATTTACGGCTGTAGGATTTATTAATAATAATTTTGATAAAAATCTTCCACTTTTGAGTACAATTAAACTATTATCGATTAATCCTAATTTACTGTGCAACCTTCTCCTCCAGAGTCTTTTAATTCTCCCCAACTTCCGAATCAACGGTGGTATATTTTTCCACAACAACCCGACCTCGCTCAAAAATTATCGGATGTAATGGGAATTATCCCTTTAGTCACTCAAGTCTTAATTAATCGAGGAATTGAAACCCCGGAACAGGTGGAAGCATTTATCACCCCAGAATCTCAAGTTTTACCCTCTCCTTTAGAAGAATTTAAGGATTTATTAAAAAGTGTAGAATTGTTAGAAACTGCTATTAATCAAGGAGATAAAATAGCGATTTGTGGCGATTATGATGCCGATGGAATGACGAGTACCGCTTTATTAATGCGATCGCTTTCTTTATTAGGAGCTAATGTTAATTATGCCATCCCTAGCCGCATGACAGAAGGCTATGGGATTAATACCCGAATTGTTGAAGAATTTCATCAGGAAGATGTTAAAATTATTCTTACTGTTGATAATGGAATTGCTGCCTATCAACCTATTGTTAGAGCTAAGGAATTAGACTTAACGGTGATTATTACGGATCACCATGATTTGCCAGAAAAATTACCCCCAGCCGATGCTATTCTTAATCCTAAATTATTACCTGTATTCTCTCCCTATCGAGGATTAGCAGGGGTGGGAGTGGCTTATATTTTAGCGATTTGTTTAGCTCAAAAATTAGGAAAAATTAACGGTTTAGTTAATCCTTTGTTGGAATTATTTACATTAGGAACGATTGCGGATTTAGCCCCCTTAAATGGCGTTAACCGACGGTGGGTAAAACGGGGTTTAAAGTTATTACCTTATTCTCAAATCACCGGAGTTCAAGCGTTAATTCAAGTGGCGGGAGTTTCTAGTGGATATCAAGTTAAATCAGAACAACAGCCCGAAAATCCTATCATTCCTCCGGCTTCTAAAACTCTAAAACCCGATGATATTGGCTTTCGGTTAGGGCCGAGAATTAATGCCATTGGACGGTTAGCTGATCCGCAAATTGTGATAGAATTATTAACAACTGAAAATATGGGAATTGCCTTAGAACGGGCAATGCAGTGTGAACAAATTAATCAAAAACGTCAACAGTTATGTGAAGAAATAGAACAAGAAGCGATCGCTTGGGTAGAAGAACAACAAATAGATTTTAAACAAGAACGGGTGTTAGTAGTAGTACAACCTCAATGGCATCATGGCGTGATTGGAATTGTTGCATCTCGCTTAGTTGAACGATATGGGGTTCCGGTGTTTATTGGAACCTATGAACAGGAAGAAAATACAACAGAATCTCCCCAAATGATTCGAGGTTCAGCTAGGGGAATTTTTGAATTTGATGTGTTTAAAGCCTTAGAATATTCTCACGATTTACTGCATAAATTTGGAGGACATAAAGCCGCTGGAGGATTTTCTTTATTAGCAGAAAATTTAGAACTATTTCGACTGCGGTTAAAGGAATTTGCCCATCAATGTTTAGAATTAGAACATCTCAAACCCTTAATTAAAATTGATGCTCAAGCGAATTTAAGTGAAATTAATTTTAATCTCTATGATCAACTTGATCAATTACATCCCTGTGGTATTGAAAATAACGCCCCGACCTTTTGGACTCAAAATGTTAGAATTATTCAACAACGAGTGGTCGGAAAAGGACATATTAAACTCACCTTAACCCAAGATAAATTTTCCCATACTCAACTCACAGCCTTACCTACAATTAATGCAATGGCGTGGCGTTGGGCGGACTATTTCCCCCTTCCCCAATGTTTGGATATTGCCTATCATTTAAAAGAAAATAGTTGGAATGGTCAAACCAATATTGAATTAGAATTAGTCGGAGCTAGATTACCAGAATCTCCCGAAAATGATCAACCTCAATTAACAAAAAGCGCAGAATTTTATTATAATAATAAACAATATTATTGCAGTTTATCTTCTATTGGTGAAACCCAAGAATTAAGAATTAAGAATCAGAAAGGGGAAGTATTAGCCATCCAAAAAGGTCAACGCTTTGGACTGTTAGGAACAAGTCGTCAAGATGCTGAAACCGTTGATGTTTCTCAACCTGTTTTTTACGATTTAATTCAATCGGCTATTAAAGCGTTAGGGTAAGCTTATAATCTTAGTAATAGTTAGGGCTCTTCTAGGGTAACTATGATAAATTAGGAGAAAAATGCCAATTTAAGAGAACTCTTCTTCTAAAGTTAGCAAAATTATTTAAGCCATACGCTCTTCTCTTAATTAACTTAATTTTCTGATTGATTCCTTCGACGGCTCCTTGGGTAGTTCGATTGTCGAAATAGGCGAGAATTTCGGCAATCCACCTTTTGATTGTTTGGCAGCTTTTTGGGAAGTCTTTATAAGATGATTCAGTCCATTCTACCAGTTGCCAAAATGCCTCATCTCCCGTTATTTGACTTTCAAATATATCTCTAAATTTCTCTTTTCTATCATACATATCCATTAATTCTGGCATGACTTCTTTGAGAACTGACAATTTTGATTTTTCCGTCTCGTTCAAATCTTCTTTCTTTTTCAGCAAAGGATATTTACTCTCTTTTATTCCTGAGATTTGACGTTCTCTTTCCGTTTTATTTTTGATTTTTTCTGCCTGTTTTTTCTCGGTTTTTCTCCGATAGTCTAACTCTTCATTGACTTGTTTCATGACGTGAAATCTATCCGCAACTACTTGTGCATTCGGCATCAGTTCTTCCACTACACTTTTATAGGGAACCCACAAGTCTATACTGACCGCTTCCATTTCTTTTAATATCGTTTCAATTTCTGCCGGACTCATTCGATTTCTTTTTCCGGTATTCACCACATCTGTTGCTAACACTTCTTCAACCACTTTTTGGGCTAGTCTTTTTGTATATGTTCTTCTTTTCTTCACAAAACTTAATTCTTCGGAAAATACTTTCTGGCAGTTAGGGCATCTAAATTGACGGCGATTTACATTCAGAAAGACATCAAAACTACTCACAGGAATATCTCGCACTCTATGTCGATGTGATTGATGTACTTTACTTCTGCTCTTCCCACAATTAGGGCAAGTCACGTTAGTCTGTTTATTTTCTAATTCAATCAGAAGTTCATTCTCCGTAATAAAATGATAATTTGTTGCTTTAAAACCGGGAAAGTTAATGATTTGAGTAATAAAATAAAGTAGGGAGTTAGATGGCATTTTTATAAAAAAGTCATTTTTCTTAGTGATTTAGTCAATATTTAATACCATAAAATACTGTCTATGTCAATCTCCCATCATCCGTTTTACCCAATTCAACTTTAAAACTTCTTCCCCTTTTTATTTTTTGTTTATTATTAATTTATCATAACTAGCCTAGAAGAACCAAGATTTTCCATCGATCGCAATCCAATCAACGCCTTCTTTTTGCCAATAATATTTCTCAACTGTTGACTGAAAAATTAACTGAATCTCTATTAGATTTATCCCGATCATTACTCGTCTAATGGTACTATAAGATGGCAATTTTTTAGCGGTAACTTTTAATAATTTAATGAGTTTATGTTCTTCGTTTTTTCTAAAATTATCTATTTGCTTATAAGTCACATTGCCAGTTAGCAGGGCCAAAATAATGATAGTCAACACTACCCATAATTCATGTCTTTTACCCCGATTTTTCCGAAAATCCTTGACTAACTTCAGTTGTTCAATTATACTGTTTAACATGATTTTTTTAAAACCAAATAAAAGTGATCTCTTTTTAATTTTATCAAAAAAAGATCACTTTTATTTTCCTTTTTACCCCTGACTTTGAAAACCCCCTGGGCGGCGACGAGGGGGTCGCAGGTTCAAATCCTGTCATCCCGATTTGATCATAGACCTGCTAACTCCTATCCCAAAGCAAGCGTGCTACCACTGCACTAATTGCCAGGTGTTATGTACAGAGTGTACACCCTTGATTGTACGCGGGTTGTAGTGTTGTATCCTAATATAATAGCCCAGAGCAAGCTGATATTCTATCCTTAAATGTTAGCTACAAATAATTGATCGGGTGGCTAATCACTTTTTCCTATCCCCTGTTCCCTGTATTCAGTGATAATGAAACCTCGTCGCACCCGCAGTCAAGACCGAATTCTCACCGAACTCAAAACCCTAAAGCGCGCCGTTTCTGCTCAAGAGCTTTATTTAGAGTTGCGTAAAACAAACCAAACGATGGGGTTAGCAACGGTTTATCGATCTTTGGATGCGTTAAAACGGGAAGGGTTAATTAATGTCCGCACCTTAACTACAGGAGAGGCGGTTTACAGTTGTATGCAGCAAGATGAACATCATCTCACCTGTGTTGAGTGTGGACGTTCTATCCCCCTCGATGAATGTCCGGTTCACCACTTAGAAACTCAACTTCAACAATCCCACAAGTTTAAAATTTATTACCATACCCTAGAGTTTTTCGGACTTTGCGATCGCTGCGCTCTGACTCAGCAAGAAGTATAGCAGGAGTTAACAGAGGAGGAGATGGGGGGAGCTAACACTCAACCGTTAACACCCCTCTTCCATCTACCTGGGTCTTCCTAATGTTGTAATATAAAGCACAGCTTCATCCGTAGGAATACCGAGAACTTCATTAACTTGATCATCGAAAAATCCACCAATTCCACTGACACCCAAACGTAAATAAATGGCAGCCAAGTTTAAACGTTGTCCCAGATGACCTGCATCTAAATGTAAATAACGATACACTCGATCTCCGTAGTTCGCGATCGCTTTTTTCAAATCCGCCGTATGAAATAAAACGGCTGCTGCATCTCGTCCCAAATCTTGTTGTAAACACAAATAGTACAACTCCCGACGAAAATTTTTAAACCGAATTTGCCTTAACTCTTGGGCTTTAGGAGCATAATAATAACATCCATCCTCCAAACCATTAACTCCAGAAACGGCAATAAATGTTTCAATTAAACTGAGATCAAAATAATCGGGAGAACCATCTAACCCTTGATGAATATAATGGTGAGGTTGATAGGTAAAATCTAAAAGGGCTAAGAGTTCATTTAACATCAATTCCGATCCATTATAAGCCCGTGTAGATCGTCGTTTTACCATTATTTTTTCTAAGCCGGATAAATTTTTCCCCCAATCAATAGAACTCGTTACCGTTGCTACCTTGGTACAAAATGGAAAATTATATTTATCTTCTAAAATTCCATCTATCTCAAGCAGTTTCCAACCTTGACTTCCAGAAGAATCCGTTTTTAATTTAGTCGCTTGATGCAAATAAGCTAATAGTTCTCCATCGGTAAGATTAGGGTAATCTGTTTGAGTTTCCGACGGTAAAGCTGTTCTTAAACGGGGTAAATTTTCGTCAATTTCCAGGAGATTTGCCAATGCTAAAACTGCGGTTGCTCCTTCTACTTCAGTATCTAAATATAACAATTGGTTCAAAGTATCATCCGCAAATCCTCCAATTAAATGGGGTCGATAATCATTCATCGCTGCCATTAATTCAAGATTGCCTAATAAATGACCCGTATCTAAACAAATCCGCCGATAAGCCCGATCTTGATAACGCCAGAAAGAACGATAAAAAACCGCCGTTGTTACCAGGGCTAAATGGGTATTTTCTAATACAGGATGCCAAAAACAAGCGTCGCGTAAATCGTGCCAAACTTGATCTTCCCAAAATTGAACTAAAGCATGGGTTTGAGGTTGATAATGATATAAACCCGGAGCTAAAATTGCAGTTCCCCTAGAAATTAAATAAATTTCGGCTGGATATAACCCACCCGCCGAGGGAGCAGCCCTAAGATAATGGACACCCCCCATGGTCGGGAGTTTTGCTGTTAAACCATAACTATGCAGCAGTAAATGGGATAAACGTTGCCAAAGTCGGGTTTTAGGGTCACTAGAGGTGGCTTCCTCCACACTCTTCAAGTAAGGTTTGAGGTCAAAGACTTTACCGATTTTATACTCTTTAAAGGGAATGGGCTGTTTTTCCCAGTCCAAGGTTTGGCTTTTTAAGGCGAGGGTTTCTGGGTCATATTTCGTGCGTTCATGGTAGTGTTGGGCAATGGATTTTTGAGATTCTGACATAAGATTAACCCGATGCAGAACAATAACGCTTTTTCTTAGTGTAGACTTTTCTTTTCCGTTTCTTCCTATTTCCTAAAGTGGGTTTTTACATGAGGGGAATATTCAGGTGTCTCATCCCCAATACCTGACACCCAACGCCAATTCTGATTATCGCGTTTAATTTGTAACTTTTTCATTACATTTTGGATAATAGAGTTGCAGTGATCAAAAAAATCGCTGTGCTAGTCTATTTTCCAGCAAAAACAAGATGATATAATTGAAGTGAGCTTAAGCTAAGGGGAGTAAAAGATTTCAAATGATAGATCCTATTGGTTTAATTCCAACCGCAATTCAAGGTTATAACTGGATTCGGATGTGGCATGAAAAACAAACTAATCCACCCCATCTTCCAGATAATGCGCTCATGCTATTTAAGCGATTTAAAGAGGCTTATGATACAAAAAATCTTATCAAACTCAGTTTTACTATCTCAGATCATTACCAAGGAGATTTAAATGGAGTTTCTACTAAGCAAGAATACCTTAGTAGCCTAAAACGAGTTTTTGATAGTTTACCTTTATTATCTCCTTGCTTATCGATTAATGTTTATAGTATTATCGAAAATCGTAACGATGTAGTTTCTGCAATTATTGATACTCAATCAAAGACATCGTTTTTAGGAATTCCCCTGACAAATTATGATTCTACGCCTATTCGCTGTGAAATTCGTCCTGAACAGGGGTTATGGGTAATTACTAAGATGTTTATTGAATGGCGATTAATTCCATAGTGTAATTTTGTAGGGGCGAGGCGCGCCCCATTGGTGTCAACTTAAATGATTAATGCCCTGAACTCAAGTTCGGGCTAAAAGCGATCGGCATCTAAAGATGACTCAAGACTGGTCTTTCTTAACCCGTTTTAACGGGTTTGAGCTTTTAGCCTGAAATTTATTTCAAGGCTTTTGGCGCGATTGTTGACACTGATGGGCGCGCCTCGCCCCTACAATTTTTGTTATATTATAGATGACTCAATACAGGTATTTGAAAAAGTAGAAACCCTTGCCACCTTTTGTTATGAATCAATTTGATTCTCAAGCTTAACAAACTTCTGAAAGGCTAATTTTGCTGCCCCTATCATTCCCGCCTGATTTCCTAATTCCGCAATTAATATTTCTAACCCCTCTCTACAAATCAATAAAACCCGTTGTTCTAATTCCGCTTTTAAAGAAGGTAAAAATAAATCTGCCCCCGCACTAATTCCCCCGCCTAAAATAACGGCTTGTGGGGTTAAGACATAAATTAAACTCGCTAATCCTATTCCTAATAATTTGCCGTATTGTTGCCAATAAGCGATCGCATTTTCATCCCCAGCTAAAGCTTTTTCTGCTAATTCTGCGGGTTCTAATCCCGTATCTCGACGAATGGCTTGTACAGAAGTATATTGTTCTAAAGAACCTCGATTTCCACTATTACAAACCGGGCCATCAAAATTAATACTAATTAATCCTAACTCCCCCGCCGCTCCTTGATGTCCGACGAATAATTCCCCATTTAAAATAATCGCCCCACCCACACCTGTTCCTAATGTTAATAAAATTAAATTTTGAAACCGTCGCCCCGCCCCTAACCACGCTTCTCCTAACCCCGCACAGTTGGCATCATTGGCTAAAATTACAGGTAAACCCGTTTTTTCTTCTAACCTCAAACCTAACGGAACATCCCGCCATCCCGCTAAATTAATCGCCACTTTGGCAATTTTTCCCGTCCCATCCACAGGGCCCGGTGTTCCTAAACCAATCGCCCGAATACTATTGACATTTTCTCTAATTTGTGCTATAGCCTCAACCAATGTTGCTAAAACGGCTTCTGGTGTCGCGAGTTGGGGTGTGGGAACGGTTAAGGATTCATAACAAGTCCCATCGGCGGCGAAACGTCCCAATTTAATCGCTGTCCCCCCTAAATCAATTCCAATAACTTGTACTGACTGTTCGCTATTCACTATTTTTAGTAAGCCCTTTAGGGCTTGATCCAAAAGAACGAAAGAGTTAAGAAGTAGTTTTTAGTAAGCCCTTTAGGGCTTGATCCAAAAGAACGAAAGAGTTAAGAAGCCCTGAAGGGCTTACTACTTAAATATCGGGTTCATCAACCATGCGGCGGTCAATACTAGAATTGAAAACAGGTTCGACCCGAATGGCTTTAATGGCACTGGGACGAACAACCATATATTCTTTAGACGTGGTATCTTCTGCCCGGTGTTTAATCGGAACATTGACAAATTCACTACTATCAAACTTGGGCAGTAAAACTTTGTTGTACCACACTTGAAACTCTTGCATTGTGGAAAACTTGATTTCTTCTCGATGACCCCCCTCAATCATGAGGTGTACGACATATTCATCAGGCGTTCTGGGCATAATGACTCGCGGCTAAAAACGGGTTGGTTAACCTAATAAGACGTCAACCGTTGATGATTAGTGTCTCATTAATTGGCGATAAAGTCTACTCCAATGATGGACACAATCTTTACAAAAATTGACAAAAAAAGAGGGGTTATGCCGTTGACAAAACCGGGGATTCATGGGAAACTATTTATAATATAATGGGATGCTTGCATTTTTAAAATTTTTGCTAATATCCCATTATATTAACTATCAATATCTTAACACAGCCCCAACTTTTAAGCAACCTCAAAAATTGAAAATTTTTCTAAAAAAACAACAGAATTAAATGATTTTTAGAATAGATTCTTATAGATTACAGCGATGAGGGAGTTGATATTCACCGAATCTAATCTGTGTGAATCCCTTTAATCTGTCTAACTCCGTACTTTTTTGACACTCCCATGCCGTCATGCGGTGGGCTTGCGCTTTTTAAGAAATCTGTCAAGGTTTAATCAAACAGTTCACACGAATCTAAACCGATACCCTTAAAATGTTCAACAGATTTACGAGTAAGCTATATACTCAATCACGCACAGGCAAGATGCCTGTTCCACAACTCATATACTGGAATTCATAATGCCGAAACGTACCGACATACAGAAAATTTTGCTTTTAGGGTCTGGGCCGATTGTAATTGGACAAGCCTGTGAGTTTGACTATTCAGGAACTCAAGCGTGTAAAGCCCTGCGGGAAGAAGGTTATGAGGTGGTGTTAGTCAACTCTAACCCCGCAACAATTATGACTGACCCAGAAACAGCCGAACGCACCTATATTGAACCTCTGGTGCCTGAAGTCGTCGCCAAGGTGATTGAAAAAGAACGTCCTGATGCTTTATTGCCTACAATGGGAGGTCAAACCGCCCTTAATTTAGCCGTTGCCTTATCAAAAAATGGCATCTTAGAAAAATATGGAGTCGAACTAATTGGTGCTAAATTAGAAGCCATTGAAAAAGCCGAAGATCGGCAACTATTCAAAGAAGCAATGGAACGAATTGGCGTCGCTTGTTGCCCTTCGGGAATTGCCAATACCATGAATGAAGCGCGAGATGTAGGGCGTCAAATTGGAACTTATCCATTAATTATTCGTCCCGCCTTTACCATGGGAGGAACCGGAGGCGGGATTGCCTATAACCAAGAGGAATTTGAAGAAATTTCTCAATCCGGTTTAGATGCGTCTCCGGTGTCTCAAATTTTAATCGAACAATCCCTCATCGGTTGGAAAGAATACGAATTAGAAGTGATGCGGGATCTCGCTGATAATGTGGTGATTATTTGTTCGATTGAAAACCTCGATCCCATGGGTATCCATACGGGGGATTCAATTACCGTTGCTCCCGCCCAAACCTTAACCGATAAAGAATATCAACGACTGCGGGATGCGTCGATTAAAATTATCCGAGAAATTGGGGTAGAAACCGGAGGTTCTAATATTCAATTTGCGGTTAATCCCATGACGGGAGATGTAATTGTGATTGAGATGAATCCCCGTGTCAGTCGGTCTTCCGCCTTAGCTTCAAAAGCCACTGGGTTCCCCATCGCTAAATTTGCAGCGAAATTATCGGTGGGATATACCTTAGATGAAATTAAGAACGATATTACCAAGAAAACCCCGGCTTCCTTTGAACCGACTATTGATTATGTGGTGACAAAAATTCCCCGATTTGCCTTTGAAAAATTCCCCGGTTCTGAGCCTGTTTTAACCACACAAATGAAGTCCGTTGGGGAAGCAATGGCAATTGGTGGAACTTTCTGTGAATCCTTCCAAAAAGCTTTACGATCTTTAGAAACGGGGTTAGCAGGTTGGGGTTGCGATCGCTCAGAAAAACTCTCTAGTCTGGATCATATTCGTTCCGGTTTACGCACCCCTAACCCAGAACGGATTTTAACCGTTCGTAACGCGATGATCTTGGGAATGACGGTTGAAGAAATCTATGAACTCACGGGAATTGATCCTTGGTTCTTAGATAAAATGCAGGAATTATTAGAAACGGAAAAATTTCTCAAACGCACAACCTTAAAACAGTTAAACGCAGATCAACTGTTAGCGGTAAAACGTAAAGGATTTAGCGATCGCCAAATTGCCTTTGCTACAAAAACCACTGAAGATGAAGTCCGCACCTATCGCCAAGAATTAGGGATTAAACCTGTTTATAAAATGGTCGATACCTGTGCGGCAGAATTTGAATCCATGACCCCTTATTATTATTCAACCTATTGGGAAGAAGACGAAATTTTACCCTCAACTAAACCCAAGGTGATGATTTTAGGCGGTGGCCCCAACCGCATTGGACAGGGGATTGAGTTTGATTATTGTTGTTGTCATGCCTCCTATTCGTTACGCGCAGAAGGCTATGAAACCATCATGGTTAACTCTAACCCAGAAACGGTTTCAACGGATTATGATACCAGCGATCGCTTATATTTTGAACCCCTAACCAAAGAAGATGTTCTGAATATTATTGAAGCGGAAGAACCGGAAGGAATTATTATTCAATTCGGCGGTCAAACGCCTTTGAAATTAGCGTTACCCCTGCAACGAGCGTTAGAAAAACTGCCCCTAAAAACGAAGATTTGGGGAACCTCTCCTGACTCCATTGATATTGCTGAAGACCGAGAACGGTTTGAAAAAATTCTGCGGGAATTGAATATTTTACAAGCCGAAAATGGCATGGCTCGCAGTTTCAAAGAAGCGTTAAAAGTGGCACAACGCATCGGATATCCCGTGGTCGTGCGTCCGTCTTATGTCTTAGGAGGACGGGCGATGGAAATCGTTTATTCTGATGAAGAATTAGAACGATATATGCTGTTTGCGGTGCAAGTAGAACCGGATCACCCAATTTTAGTCGATCAGTTCTTACAAAATGCTATTGAAGTGGATGTCGATGCGATCGCGGATCAAAGCGGAAATGTCGTCATCGGTGGCATTATGGAACATATTGAACAAGCCGGAATTCACTCTGGGGACTCGGCTTGTTCAATTCCGTTCCAAACCTTATCAGAAACCGCCCTCGCCACCATTCGTCGCCAAACCATTGAACTCGCCAAAGCGTTAAATGTGGTGGGGTTGATGAATATTCAATTTGCCGTCCAAGGGGAAAAAGTCTATATTTTAGAAGCGAATCCCCGTGCGTCTCGAACGGTTCCCTTTGTTTCTAAAGCCATTGGCGTTCCCTTAGCCAAAATTGCATCACGGGTGATGTCGGGTAAATCCTTAACGGAATTAGGCTTAACTGAAGAAAAACTCCCCACCTACGTTTCTGTAAAAGAAGCGGTGTTACCCTTTGCTAAATTCCCGGGAACCGATGTGCTACTAGGGCCGGAAATGCGGTCTACCGGGGAAGTGATGGGTATTGATACCGACTTCGGCAAAGCTTTTGCGAAGGCAGAACTCGCCGCCGGACAAGTGTTACCTTTATCAGGAACAGTGTTTATCTCAATGAATGATCGGGATAAACAGGCAATTGTACCCGTGGTTGAGGATTTCTTGGCGTTAGGGTTTAAAGTCAGTGCTACCATTAACACTCGCAAAGTGCTCTGGGAAAATGGCGTAAAAGTCGATATGGAATTGAAACTGCACGAAGGACGACCGAATATTTTGGATGCGATTAAAAATCAGGCGGTGCAGTTGGCAATTATTACCCCGTCTGGGGAAGAGTCCCGCAGCGATGGAATTTTGATCCGTCGTTCGGCTTTAGCGTACAAAATCCCCATTATCACAACAATTGCCGGGGCTAAAGCAACGGTGGCTGCCATTCGTTCCTTGAAGTCTACTCCGATTGAGGTGAAAGCTCTTCAAGATTATTATCTCTAATAATATAGTGTTGGGTGTTGACGGTTGACCCTAGACGGCTTTGCACTGAGTTTCGACAGGTATTACAGTGAGTTTGTCGAACTGCTCAACTACTGCGTTCGACGCTCGCTCACGTCGAAGTCTCACGCCGAAGTCTTGCCGAAGTGTTGACCGTTGACCAACAGCCAAAACGCCTTGTCTGCCGCAGGTTTCCCTAAAAATGGATTCTTTTCGATAATAATTGTTCTTCTAACGCTGCAATTCGGTTATAAGCGGCCGTTAGCTGTGCAGTGAGGCGCTGAATTTGAATATCTGCGGTCAGGGTGGGTTCCCGACTGTAGTAATTGCTTTCTATATAGTCGTCATCCATAAGGACATCTTTGTGTTCCTGTACGGATGAACTTTGCCTTGTCTCTGAGGAATTTGAGGAGGAAGCTGAAAAACCATACTCCAGAAGGTTAGGAACTGCTGAGGTGGTTTCGGTAGATTCTTCCTGGGATAAATGCTCAGAGACTTGATCAGTAAGCTGCTTAATCATTTCGTATAACGCATCTACTTTATTCGTCAACGCGACAACTTGTTTGGTTAGCCCATCCATAAAAATACTCCTGTTTAACTCAAAAATCTCTTAAGTTAATCCTAGACAGCAAAAAGACAATATCCCATTATTTACTAAATTATTTAACCTTTTGCTGAAGTCTTCTGTTACGCATCTTTGCATACTGAAAGAAAGTCACATTTTCCTGCTGATGATCGATCCTAAAACTCCACATCTTCGGCGGGTGGGTCTATTCTTTTTTATCGTAGGAAGTACCGGAGTTATTTTTGTTAACCTTTGTTCTGTATTGTTCCCTTACTCCTCTGAGAAATTGAATCGGATGGATATTTATACTTGTTGCTTGTCAGGGTTATGAGCTTGTTTCGTTGTGTTCAAGCTTTCTGGGTTAGGAGTAGGGATAAGATTTAGGGAAACTTAACTCAATTGCTAATTTTCTTTTAAAATTTAGAGCTACTAATTAAATAGGATAAAGCTTAAAAATTAACAATTATAAATAATAGATAAAAACAGTTTAATTATTGTTTTCATAATTAACTCCAAAATTTTAATCCGCCAAAATCCAAAAAAGATCCTCGAAAAATAGTTTGTTCAATCTTGTATAGATTTCCGTCGGATCAAACGTTCTTCAAATCAATTCATATAAATTTTATTAATATTGTTGATCAGTATTTCCAGAGAACTCCCATTCAACACTTAACTTAAAATTCCCTACCTCTGGGACAAAAAGCTTCATTTCTCAAAAATAGTGCTGTTGTCCTGCTTTTCTAAAACTGCCCAAACTCATTAAATTTCCAAATTTTGTCATGAAACGTTGATTTTTTATCACAGAGGTCTTGAAAAATAGAGACAGTTAGTGTATTCCTAACCTAATTCTACCTTCAGGTAGATGTTACAAACTGACTGATTCTACTTTGTGTAGATTTTTCCAGCCTATCAGCAGAAAATAATTGCGAGTTTAAGGTTGTTGTGATTATATTAAGAATTGTAACAAACTTTTGACTTTTGCCTCTCCTGTGAGGGAATTCATCCGTTAATCTCGTGTTTAGGAGCAGCCAGAATGAAAGCCCTGATCCAACAAAACCCTTCTGATATCGCCTCCCAAGTGGCGGACTATTTCCAACGCAGTATTGGGAAGTGGTATTCAGAACGGCGTTACTACACCCTTCCAGAGGGGGAGACTCAAGAAGTCGCCAGCGAGATTACCGTAGAGTTTTTAGAACAAGGTAGCCCTGAACTGATTAATATTGCTCAATTACACCAATTAGATGATCCGACTATTATTACCTGCGGGTCAAAGATCAACTGGAAAAGTTCTAATTCCGTTTCAGGGAAAAAAATGGCTGAGGGGTCAACGGTGTTTGGAGTCTCCCAAACCCTACTTTATCGAGATCAAGCCTTTATGACCTCAAAACCCGTTGTTGCCCAATATTATATGCTCGATGCCAATACATTATGCCTCCGAACCGAGTACAATGGTTCTGTATTTGAAGAAGAACTTAAACTGGTTGGTCAGCGATACCGTACCCGACAAACGATTATTTCACGCGCTGGGGAACAAACTATGATTGGCCAATATTTAGAAAAACGGATTGAGTAATCTGTGAAGCGAAGGTTTTTTCTACAAGGAATGAGCACCTTAACCTTGAGTAGTGTCGTAGCCGGATGTAAAGAAGCTACGGCACTCAGGGTTGAAGTTCTCAAACGCTCTGTTCCTGTGCAAATGGTGAGCAAGTTTCGGCAACAATCTGGGCAAAAAGGGGTTGATTTTGTTCCCCAACCCCAACTCAACGATTTATTTAGAGTCTTACAAAAATCGAAATCTTCATCTTCCACTCAGTCATCGCCTCAAGCTGATTTGGTCATGATTGGAGATTTCTGGTTAAATTCTGCCATTCAACAACAACTCATTCAACCCCTTGATCCTAAATTATGGTCGCAATGGTCACAACTTCCCCCCCGTTGGCAAAATATTGTGCGACGGAATTCCGCAGGTAAATTTGATTCTAAAGGAGAAATTTGGGCGGCGCCTTATCGTTCAGGGAGTACCGTTATTATTTATCGGGTTGATAAGTTTAAGTCTTTAGGATGGACACCTCAAGACTGGAGTGATTTATGGCGTCAGGAACTCCGTCATCGGATTTCCTTACCGAATCAAGCACGGGAAGTCATTGGTTTAACGTTAAAAAAATTAGGTTATTCCTATAATACTGCTGATTTAAGCAAAGTCAAAAACTTAGAATCCGAACTCCGTCAACTACATCAAAATGTTAGACTTTATGACTCTAATAGTTATCTAAAACCGTTAATTTTAGGAGATACTTGGTTAGCCGTTGGTTGGTCTACGGATATTTCTCCAGAAGTACAATATCAAAATGGATTAGCCGCCGTTGTTCCCAAATCGGGTACTGCTTTATGGTTAGATTTATGGGTGAAACCTGCAAAGGTTCAAGCCTCTCCTCCGGCGACTTTAGGAGATCAATGGATTGATTTTTGTTGGTCGCCTCAAGTGGCGGCTCAACTGTCATTATTAACCGGAACAACATCTCCTATTATTTTAGGGATGAACCCGGAAGAGTTACCCCAATCATTAAGAGAAAATCCGCTCTTATTTCCTCAATCTTCTATTTTGGAAAAAAGTGATTTCCTCCAGCCCCTTTCCCAAAATTCTATTAAACAGTATCAACAATTATGGGAAAAAATCAGACTGGGAACCTAGATCTCTACCCATTATATCTGTAGAGACGCGCCATGGCACGTCTCTACTAAATCTTGAATCATTCCCTATTCCCTATTCCCTGTTCCCTGTTCCCTGTTCCCTATTCCCTATTCCCTATTCCCTAGTTATTCAAAAACTAATTCTGAAGGTTGTTCTTTTTGAGAAATAGGAATAGAAATTTCAAACACGGTAAAATTGTCTTGATCTCGATAACAGTGAATATCTCCTCGATGCTGATCGACAACAATTTTATAACTAATAGATAACCCTAAACCCGTTCCTTTTCCGACAGGTTTTGTGGTAAAAAACGGATCAAACAGTCGATTTTTAACTTTATCTTCAATACCAGGGCCATTATCTCGAATAATAATTCTCACTTGATCTAAAGGCGGGAATTTACATTTTTTCTCGCTTAAATTTGGATGAATCATATCCGTACTAATTTTAATAATTCGAGGTTCAGGTTGATTGTCTAAGGCATCAATAGCATTACTCAAAATATTCATAAAAACCTGATTTAACTGTCCGGCATAACACTCTACCCTCGGTAATTTGCCATAATCTTTAATTAACTCAATCCCCTGAAAAGCTCCTTTAGGTTTTAAGCGATTTTGTAAAATTAAAAGGGTGCTATCAATCCCATCATGAATATTAACAGGCTTCATTTCGGCTTCATCTAATCGAGAGAAATTTCTCAAAGACACGACAATTTGACGAATCCGATCCGCCCCCATTTCCATTGAAGATAGAATTTTCGGTAAATCTTCAACTAAAAACTCTAATTCAATTTCTTGGGATTTTTCTTGAATTTCTGGAGTGGGATTGGGATAAATATCTTGATACAATTCCAATAATTCTAAAATATCTTGAGTATATTCTTTAGCATAAGTGAGATTCCCATAAATAAAATTAACCGGATTATTAATTTCATGGGCAACTCCCGCCACCATTTGCCCTAAACTCGACATTTTTTCACTTTGAATTAACTGGGCTTCCTTTTGTTTCAAATCCTGTAACGCTTCACTCAGATGAAACGCTTGAGTTTGGGCGGCTAAGGCAGCAGCACGGGTTTGGGCGTATAATTCAGCTTGGTCAATGGCGATCGCTAACTGATCCACCACCGCCCGTAAAAGCTCCACCTCACTTTCCCGCCAAGGTCGAAACACTTGATAATGATTGCAAACCACCGCCCCCCGTTGACCGGAGCGTGTTTCTAACGGTAATAGCAACAAGGAAAAAATTCCCGCCTGCTGGAAAAACTGACGGGTTGATTCATCCAACACTGTTGTTGTTTCGATATTATCAATTTGAATTGTCGTTGCGATGCGAATTCTTTCCGCTAATAGGGGAATTTGAGCCGGGGGATAATCCTGCAACCCATTGGATAAATTAGGATTTTGGGCTTCGTGGGTGACGGTAAAACTCGGTTGTTGATTCGGCTGCATGGGCAAATACCAGAGAAAATGGCATTGATCCACTTGCAACAACGCTCGAATTTCATTCACCGCCGTTCCTAAAATCGTATCAATATCTAAAGAATCCCGAATTTGACTGGCTAATCGAAACAGTAACCCTTCCCGGCGACTTTGCAGTTCTTCCCGCGCCTTCACCCGATCAATGCCTACGGCTAAGGCATTCGCCACCCATCCCAATACCCCTTGTGCTTCCTCATTGAGAATTTCATCACTACAAATCCCCATCAACCCCACTAAACGACCTTCCACCACCAAAGGAAAATTAAGGGTTTGGTGTCTTGTTTCGGGGAGAGGATAGGGAAAGTTATGGCTTAAAACATCGGTTTCGGTTAGATGGCCTTCATAAACCGTTAACCCCGCACTCGCTTGCAAATCTAACAAATTACTTTGAAGATTCAATGTCCAAATTCCTACCCCTGAGATTTTGGGGTATTGGGTGATCGCATCTGTACAACGGCCCAAAATCCCGGCAATTGACCCCCCATGTCCGAGGGCGGTTCCCACTTCTGCTTCTAATTGAGAAAGTCGTGAGCGCTCTAATAAGATGGTTTCCGCTTGTTTTCGTTCGGTAATATTGCGGGAAACGGCAATCATTTCATCAATAGTTTCTGAATCCTGATTTTGTAACCCATGACAGGTACTTTCAAACCAAATATAGTTTCCATTTCGACATCGAATTCGATAACTAATCGTGTAAATATCTGAGCTATTTTGCAGGAGCAGACATTTTTGATTCACAACGTCTAAATCGGCCGGGTGAATCAACTCATATAACGATTGTCCGATCAATTCTTCAGGTTCATATCCTAAGAGTTGCCGACTGGCTGGAGAAGCATATAAATAAATCCCATCAGGGCTATGTCGGGAAATTAAATCCGTAGCATGATCCGCTAAAAGCCGATAACGAGCTTCACTTTCTCGTAAGGCATCTTCCGATTGTTTGCGGTGAGTAATATCCGTTTGTATACCAATAAAATGGGTTAAACGTCCTTCTCGGTCACGCACGGGAGAAATCGAGAGTTCATTCCAAAAGTACCGACCATCTTTGCGGTAATTTTTCAGGGTAACAATACAATCCTGTTGATGGGTAATGGCATGACGAATGCGGGCTAGTTCGGTGGGATCAGTATCCTCACCTTGGAGGAATCGACAATTGCGTCCTAACACTTCTTCCTGAGCATAGCCCGTTAACCGTTCAAAGGCGGGATTACAGTAAATAATCGGACAATCCGGTTGAGTAAAATCACTAATCACAATTCCACTGGGACTGGCTGTAATCGCCCGCTCTAAAAGTCCCAGACGTTCTTGGGACTGTTTGCGTTCGGTGATATCAATCCCGGTGATAATCAGATGGCTGATTGAACCATTGGGTTGTAGCAAAGCTGTATGTGACCAGGCAATCCAATGGCGTTGGCCATCGGGTCGAATCCATTCGGTTTCCCCCAGGGTGGAGTCGGAATAGGACTCAACTTGTGGAAAAGAGGGTTGAGTTTTCCGAGGTTTGGGATGTTCGTCAAACTCAATCATGATTGATTCTGACGCTAAGTTGCTAGGGTTGGTAACGGGAAATACGGTTAATCCTAATTCATCTAAGGTTTTTCCCTCGACTTCCACCGCTAAATATCCGGTTAATTCTTCACAGGTGCGATTAAAGCGAATAATTTTACCATCGGGATCAAGGACAATCACTAAGGCACTGACGGTATCGAGAACGGCACAAACAAAGTCCCGTTCTTGACGAACAACTTCCCAAACTTGCTTACGTTCATTAATAATATGTTCGAGTTGATTAAATTTGGTTTTTGTTTGAATCAGTTGACGATGTAAATTGATTTGGCTAATAATTTGATGACTCAGGGATTGTAAAGCGTCGAGGGTATCACAGGACAATTCACGGGGATGATAATCCATAATAGAAATCATTCCTAACATGACGTGATCCGTCGTCATTAAAGGAATACCGAGATAAAATCGAATGGGTTGCTCCCCTGTGGCTAAGGGTTGGGTTGCCAAACGTTTATCCTTCCAAGTATCAGGAATAATAATCAGTTTCGGAGGTTGCCTGAAGCTCTGACAGGTCTCTACAAACCGAACTGAATTCTCCGGTTCGACCCTATCCTCCATCCTCGATTCCGGTGGAGTGTGCAATTCCATGATAAACTCACAGAAGTTTAAATACGGGTGTATTGTTCCGGTTAAACCCACTTGAGATTTCAACCACTGATGGGTGGTATCGCGAAATGTAATTAAAGCAATGGGCGCCTGAGCCAGATAAGACGCTAAGTGAGTCAAATCATCAAAGGGAATTTCAGAAACCGTGTGGATGACCTGAGAAAGAGTATTGCCCTCTGGGCTAAACATGGTTTGACCTAAAAATCTTGCATTCATTGATAATCACCATACAGGGGAATGGCTATCTATCAGGAAGCGGGTATGCGACGCTCTGATGAGACTTTACAGTAAGAGCTTGATTCTCAAACCCCTACTCACGGTTGATGATTGACGATTTAACAGTCAATGGTCAACCGTTAACAGTCAACAGTCAACTGACATTTTTTTGACTCGCCTTAGCTGTATGACATTGTTTGTCCAAACGTCCTGATCTCACAGTACAGACGCGCCTGGGCGAAGCCATGCCGTAAGGCTATTGGCGCGTCTCTACATTTATTTACCTTAATCTTAACAAAGGTTTAAGCCCTTCGCGGAACTGAGTCTCAAGTCTTTAGAATTCAACTCTGATTTAATTTTTCCGAAAAATTAAGGATTTTGCACCATTTTTTCGGTCTAACTTGATGTCTATTTTGTCCAAAAAAGTTAAAAAAATTTATTTTTTTTACAAAAATTTAATTAAGATTCTTACAGGATTTAACAAACTGAAGCCCTCTACCATGATAATAGAAAAGTAACACAGATCAAAGTCCCTTGATCATCATCCCGTTTAAAAATACGAGATCGCGGATAGGGAAAAGAAGGAATGCTTTTACTCTATAATTAAACTAATGGCACTTTGGCATTCCGAATCCACATCTAAAGCCTGTTTTGAATCCGCTTGACTGTGAATGAGCAGGGCATCTCGACTAAGGAACATGAATCGCTATGTCTGTACCCCAAGATTATATACCCACTATTTTGGCTGTTGACGATAGTACAGTCATGCAAGGGCTGGTGCAACAAGCATTAGGGAAAGAATACCGTGTTCTAGTGGCCGATAATGCGGTCGATGCTTTATCGATGATTTACCATGAACGAGTTTCGGTTTTGCTTCTGGATGTGGCAATGCCGGGAATTGATGGTTTAGAACTCTGTCGCACCGTTCGCAGTATTCCCCAGTTTCAAAATTTGCCTATTATTATGTTAACGGCACGGGATGGAGCTTTTGATAAGGTTCAAGGTCGTTTGGCAGGTGCAACGGAATATCTGACCAAACCCTTTGATGCTCAACGGTTATCTCAAGTTGTGGGTCAAGTTCTGCAATTAAATTAGGAAGGGTTAGCCACTTATTGGCAAGAAATGTCAGAAAAATTAGCTCAATATGGTATTATTGATAGTGTTCCTCAACTGCTAGATTCTTTAGATTCTACCTTTTGGTCAGTCGTTTAAGAAGTTAGATCAAGGAATACTATAATCTTGAATAATATCACGCTGCTTGAGCCTTTCTAGCATTTCTAAGGAAATCAGATCGCCAAAAAAGACTACATAAAAGTGATCATAAGCTGCAAATTGAACTGATCCCTGGGATTCAATTTGCAGGTGCAAAATCTGATAGCCTAGATAATCATTTTCCCTAAAAAGTGGTAAAAGTTTTTGAACATTCTCCATTGTTAATTTTATCAATAAACCAGAACCCGCTAATATACTATTGCTTTCGGAAAATGGCGAGGAAGCCCCAATACGCTGCGCTTTCATCTGTGAAAAATTAAGCTGATCATCCAGTACCCAAACGGCTAATTGACTTGACTCCCCTGCTAAAGTCATCACAACGGCTTCAAATAAGTCTTCAAGCGCATCATGATTAGCTTGGATCTCACCCTTCAAACTCATAATTGTGTTTCCTGATATAAAGATTTAGGACTTTCTTAAGGTTGTTGCTCTTTTGGCTATTCTAATTAAACTCCGAGGGGAAGTATAGCGATTAACTGTAATTCGAGAGAGGCGATATTTATCAGTATAGCGATTAATTCGTAGCATATTCCCATCATAAAGATACCCCGTTAAATAATAGGGAGATAAGGATTTTTCAACTCTGCGATTTACTCGTCCAAAGGGATAAGCAAAATGAGCAGCAACCCATTTATTTTTATCTAAATCTTGTGTACAGGTTCGGAGATCGAGTTTGGCTTGTTCGAGTTCAAATTTTAAATTTTTACCCTTAATTAAAGTTAATTTTTCATGATTTTGACCATGAGATTGAATATCATAATAGCCGCGTTTATAGCCATCTCGCAATTCTTCACAACTGACATGAGGTATATAGTCTTTTAATCTAACTCCCATTAATCCTGGATTGACAAACCAAACAATTTTAACTTTCTTGTTATAGTTTTCTTCTAAATCTTTTAAAATCGGTAAAACATTCTGATGAACTCCTTCATAACCATCATCAAAGCTAATCATGACAGGTTTTTGTCCTATCCGTTCTTGAGGAATAGGTTGTGATTTTTGAATAAAATAGATAAATAAATCTTGGGTTGTTAAAAACCAATAGTTATTTTGAGCTAAATAATTGAGGAAAGTATATAAATCCTGTTTGAAATAATCATTGTCAAATTGTAACCTATTTTTAGGGCTTTGAGCAATATTAGCTTCGTCAATAATATCGTGTAATCCAAAAATTGGAATTCTGATACTGGTTGTTGTAGCAGTCCTAGCAACCGCCGGAAAACTGAACACAATGACACAGAGTAAGCTCATCAAAAAACTAAGCAAAACCCGATTTTTTCTAAACCATTGTGGTTGAATCAAAGAAATCTTCATGAGTTAATGTATCGTCCTTTTCAGCTAACAAGCGGTTAACTAAGTTAATGACAAATCCATTTTAAACAAACCCGTCCCAATATTCCTTTAAATCCTGTGACAGTTTCAGAAGAGGATCAGGGGAAACAGAGAAGCAGAAAAGGACAGTAGAAAACAAGAAGCGTTGGCTTAGGTGTGCGCGACTCCCTGCGTCCCACTGGCTAACCTTAAGCGGGGTGCATCGTTGTTAACGGGTCGGGAACAGGAAAGGGTTCTTGTTCAAGAGGAACAAACTGATTTTGACTGACATCGTAGGCTAAAATTTCTCCAGTTTCGATTTCATAAACCCAAGCATGAAGATGTAGCTTTCCGGCGTGTAACCGAGATCGAATCACGGGATAGGTTTCTAGGTTCGCAATTTGATTTAAAACATTGGTTTGGGTGGCAATTTTTAACAATTCTTCTCCCGAACATTCAGGATAGTTATCTCGAATAATCCGGCGAATGGATTCTCCATAATCTTTCAACCAGTCGTAAACTAAAGGCATTTCATCCGATAAACTTTGGAGTTTTAGCAATCCCTTAATACTTCCACACAGGGTATGTCCACAGATGACAATTTCTTTAATATTTAAAGCTTGAACTGCATATTCAATTCCGGCTCCTTCACTATTATTTGAGGTTCTGTAAGGCGGAATAATATTACCCAAATTACGCATAATAAACAGTTCCCCAGGTTGCGTTTGAGTCAGCAGGTTGGGAGCAATCCTAGAGTCACAACAGGTGATAAATAAAATTTCCGGGGTTTGACCATGAGAGAGGCGTTCAAACAAGTCTTGATGGGTCTTGAAGTAATTTTCTTGAAAATCATTCAAACCGCTAATAATGCGTTTAATGGGCATACAATACATCCTCAATCACGAACAACTCTGGCTATTAAAGGCTGCTAACTGATAGCTAACAAACAACTGCTTCCTGTATTCTGTTTTAGTGTATCACCCATTTAGCATAACTGAAAAAACAAATACCGCCTAGTTTTTTGGTAAAGGTTGAATCAACTCAATCAGGATATGGCGTTGTTTTCCGTGACAGTGAAGAATCAACCGTCAACCCTCAACAGACAATAGAGTTTGATTTACTCGTTCATATTTCTTAATGTTGCCACCGCAGAAGGTGAAATTCGACTGAGGTAACGGAAGATCCAATATTTCATGATCGTATCTAAAATCACTGGGAAAGTGGCGATAAACAAAAAGATAAAGCTACGATTTGGCGCAATCCCAAAGTGACTAGAAAAGCCTTCTAATAGAACTTCCCAACCATGGGGAGAGTGAAACCCGACAAAGATGTCGGTAATTAAAATAATAATAAATGCTTTGGCACTATCACTCAAATCATACATGACCGTATTCAGCAAGGATTTTAACGCTGCTAACCCTTGAGGATTTAGAATAATCACTAAAGCAAAGGCAATTAATCCGACAAAATCAGCAAAAAGATTACTAATCGCTTCACTGCTTTTATGGTCAAATTCTTTAGATATCTCTTCAGCTTTCTCCTCCATTTTCTTTTCTATTTCTTCCCGTTCAATGGTTGGAGTTTTGTAGAGTAAGCTGGCTAATTGCAGTTCTTCTTCATAGGATTTTAACTCATGAAGTGCTTCTTCTTTCATTTCTGAGTTAAGAAATAATGGAACTTCATGGGTTTGCCGATAATGTTCTACCAGGGGAAAAAAGATAAAGTTTTTAGATAATTGTTGTGCTAAAAGCGGAATTAGAATTAGCATCAAAAGAAAGTTAACCGCCGATTTTGTTTTTTTCCGTGATGCTCGATAGCTATTCATAAGCTGTTCTTCGGAGCTATCGTCTAATTCCGTTTGAATCTTCTTAAACGTGCGTCCAATCGAACGGGGTAAAGCCCCACTTTTTTTACCGTTAAATACTTCTCCAGACGCTTCAACTTCCACAAAGTCAAGAGGGGATAAACCCGATGGGTTGGATTTACCGTTATTAGATCTTTTCACAGATTCAAACTGATAGGTATTTGAGGACAAGGTTTGATGAGAAGAAACAGAATTATATTGATATTTATCAACAATATCATCGATAAATTTTAATTTTTCAATAAATTCTATATCTCCAGAATTATCTAAATTACGAGTGAATTTAAATTTACTTAGTTCAAATTTAATGGTGTTTAAATGCTTTTCAACATCATTAATAAAACATTCTAAAACGCTAGGTGTATATTGGGGTGCATCTTCTGAAACTTTTTGACCTCCAAAATGCTGATCCTCGATGGCTTTTATGGCTAAAGCTGCTTGATAGGCTTGTTCTAAGGCTCGTTCAGGGGTTTTATGAACCCATTGGTTACTGGATTTAAACACATTCAAGAATCGAGCACCTAAACTCCCCTTCTGGAATTTGATAATAGAATTACTCATTTGGATTGTGTTGGTTAAAGCGGGACAGAAACATCAGCAATTCACTGATTTGTAGAAATGTGAAAATTCACATCTCTACATTCAATGAATTGTTTCAGCAAATTACCCCTAACCAGTTAGGAAAGATTTTTTGCCCAATCTGGATAGTATGCTTTTCATCGTAGGATAACCTGAGATTAATTTCAACTGTTTAACTGGGGTGCATCATGGCTAAAGGATCAGGAACAGGAAAGGGTTCTTGTTCAAGAGGAACAAACTGGTTTTGATTGACATCATAGGCTAAGATTGTTCCAGTTTCAATTTCATAAACCCAAGCATGAAGGCGGAGTTTTCCGGCGTGCAATCGAGATCGAATTACGGGATAGGTTTTTAGGTTTTCAATTTGCGTTAAAACATTGTTTTGGATGGCAACATTTAACAAATCTTCCCCAGAATAGTGATGATAATTTTCTCGAACTAAACGTCTTGTGGATTCTCCGTGATGTTTCAACCAATCATAGACTAACGGCATTTCATCAGACAAACTTTGGAGTTGAAGCAATCCCTTCATACTGCCACAGTGGGAATGTCCACAAACAATAATTTCCTTGATATTCAAGGCTTGAACTGCATACTCAATTCCAGCACCTTCACTACTATTTAATGTTCCGTGAGGGGGAATAATATTCCCTACATTACGAATAATAAATAGTTCTCCGGGTTCGGTTTGAGTCAGTAGGTTAGGATCAATTCGAGAGTCAGAACAAGTGATAAATAAAATATCAGGAGTTTGACCGTGAGATAGCCGTTCAAACAAGTCTTGATGTGTCTTGAAATAATTTTCTTGAAAATCATTCAGACCGTTAATAATACGTTTGATTGGCATACATTAATCCTCTGAGAATTAAATAACTGATAACTTGATTTGAGAAACCTTTCCTGTTTCAAAAATAAGTCAATGAATCACCCACTTTGCATCGGTGAGCAAACAAACCCCTCCTACTTTTTGCAGTAAAGGTTTAATTAACTCAATCAAGGTATTGAGTTGTTTTTCATTGGTGCAAACGGTCATGATATAGCTGCTGGTGAAATCGCACTCTAAATCAGAACAGGAAATACCTCTATCTCCTTTTCCAGAAGTATCTTTAATGACGGTATAGCCAGAAACTTTTACCTGATCCAAAATATTCAGTGCATCCTGAATATGAAACGTATCAATGATAATTTCAACTTTTTTGATATCCTGCATAGTACATTCAAAATTCTAGTGGTGAATCCAAGTTGCATCGTTAATTAAACACACGCCTCCCACTCGTTTCAGTAGAGGAGTAACATTGGAAACAATTTGCTCAAGTTGTTTTTCGTTCGTACAAACTGTCATAATGTAAGCGTTACTGAACACTGAGCCTAAATCATCATTAGACAAACCGCGATCGCCTTTTCCAGAGGCATTTTTAATCACGGTATATCCGGTCACTTTTGCTTCGTCTAAGACTTCCAAAACTTCCTGGATTTCTAATGTACTAATGATGATTTCTACTTTTTTCACGGCTTGCATTCTCTAAACTCCCATGTGTTTGATGATTTCTAAATACAAAGGAATTCCCACAATAATATTGAAGGGAAATGTAAGAGCTAGAGCCATGGAAACGTAAATACTAGGATTTGCTTCAGGAACAGTCATTCGCATCGCCGCTGGAACAGCAATATAAGAAGCACTGGCAGATAGCACGGCAAAAAGTAATGTATTTCCTTCACCAAATCCTAAGAGTTTGCCGATAATAATACCGAAAATTGCATTCGCAACGGGAATAAAGACGGAAAAGGCAATCAAAAATGATCCGGTTTTCTTGAGTTCTCGAATTCGCTTTGCAGCTACTAATCCCATATCTAATAGGAAGAAGGTTAAAGCACCATAGAAAATGCCTTGAGTAAAAGGTTGTAATTTTTCCCAGCCTTTTTCTCCCGTTAATAGTCCGACAACTAAACTCCCGACTAATAGAAAAACGGAACCATTTAAAAAGGATTCATGTAGAACTTTTCCCCAAGAGAAGGGTTCACTTTCACCGTTTTTTGACGGAGCAAAAACTCGCACTAACACAATCCCAATAATAATGGCTGGAGATTCCATTAAAGCCAGTGCTGCAACCATGTGTCCGCCATATTGAATGTGCAGTTTTTCTAAGAAAGAACTGGCAGTAATAAAGGTAACAGCACTAATGGAACCATAGGTTGCTGCGATGGCGGCTGCATTATAAGCATCAAGTTTGAGACGCAAAATAAAAAAGCTATAGAAAGGAACTAAAAGTGCCATGACAATTGCAGCAATTAGTGTCAAGGCAATTTGAGCATTAATCCCACTTTCTGCTAACTCGTAACCGCCTTTAAATCCAATTGCCAATAACAAATACAAGGAAAATAGTTTTGGCAAAGGTTGAGGGATTTCTAAATCCGATTTGCAGAAAACAGCTAACATCCCCAAAAAGAAAAACAAGACTGGAGGGTTGAGGATATTAAATAAAATCAGGCTTCCATCCATAAATTAAGGTTTGGGTGTACGTGATGCAAAAAATCTTAACCAAGCTTAAAGAAAATATACTAAGAGAACGGTGAGAAAATTCTAAGAATATTCTTAATCCTAGACTTAGCACTAAAATATAGTATTTTAATAAATAAAACAATATTTTATGTTCTCAATATTCAGATTCCATATCCCAAGTTTCACTCCTGACCTGATTTTAAAAGTTGCGGGTGCGAGGTAAAAATAAGCTAAATGTTGTTCCTTGATTGATTTGGCTATCAACGGTTAATTTTCCGCCATGTAAGCGACAGATTTCTTGAGCAATTGCTAATCCTAAACCTACACCTCCAGTCTGACGAGATCTCGCTTCTTCAACGCGATAAAACCGCTCAAATAAATAAGGTAAATGTTTCGCTTCAATTCCTAAACCTGTATCTTGTATGGTAATTTTAACCTGTTCCTCATCTTGTTGCGCTTCTAAGATAACTTGGCCGCCTTCTTGAGTATATTTGAGGGCATTATCTAATAAATTTAAAAATAGACTTGTTAAATAATCAGGATTTCCAAGAATCCATAAATTTTTTGCAATTGTCTCTTTTAAAATAATTGGTTTAGATGCCGATAAAGGTTCCAGTTGTTCAACCAAAGCTCCCAATAAATTTGTTAAATCTACAGGTTGTAAAAACGAAGGCTGAATCTGTCGCAATTCCAGTCGAGCTAAAAATAGCAACCCATTGGTTAATCGAATTAATCGATCCGCTTCTTTTTCTAAATCTTGTAGTGTTATTTCATATTCTTCTGGGGTACGAATGCGACTTAACGTAACACCTATTCTGCCTTTAATAACCGTTAAGGGAGTGCGTAATTCATGAGCAGCATCGGCGGTAAATCGTCGTTCGTGTTCAAAGGCAAATTCTAAGCGATCTAACATTTTATCAATAGTTTTCGCCAACCGCCCCACTTCATCAGGAGGGCCTTTATAATCAATCCGTTGAGTAAAATTACTAGCACTAATCCTTTGGGCTTTACTAATAATTTGCTGGATGGGATTTAAAGCCCGATTTGCTAAAAACCAACCGCCTAATCCGGCAATTAATAATACTAACGGAAATCCTAATATGATCAAATCAAACAGATGTTTAGATGCTTTATAAACAGGCTCTAAAGATTCTGCTACTTGTAACCATACGATATACCCTTTTGAAGTCTGAATCGGTTGATTATAAACCCGCCAATTCTTCTCAGGAGAACTTAAATCTAAATATCCCTTTTTCTGGGGAATCAATATAGGAATTGCAGAATAACTACCAAAACCATCCCAAATATGACCTTGTTGATCGATTAATCTGACTGCAATTCCAGCTTGTACAAATTGTTCGGTCATGGCTTGAGATTCTTCCGTTATGTGAAAAGCCGGATGACCATCTTTATTAATTAAGTTGCTTAAAGTTTGTGTTGCTGTAACTTGTAAGGTCGTGTTCAGTTGTCTTAATAAACTATGTTCTAAAACAACATAGAGGTAGCTACTAAAGAGCATTAAGGTACAAGCTAATAGTAAAATATACCAAGTTGTTAGTTGTACCCGAATAGTTCGTTTTCCAAAATGTAATTTTTTAATCATTCATTTCTCCCAGCTTTAAACAATATCCAACACCCCGTATTGTTTGTAAAATTTGTTGTTCAAATCCCCGATCAATTTTGCGTCGTACATACCCCACATAAACATCTACAATATTAGAATCGCTGTAAAAATCTAAATCCCAAACGTGTTGCAAAATTTGAGTCCGACTTAATACCTGGTCTCGATGACGCATTAAATATTCTAAAAGTTTAAATTCTAAAGGACTTAATTCGATTAATTTTCCACCCCGTCGCACTTCTCGTTTAACAGTATCCATCGTTAAATCAGCAACTTGTAATACTGTATCTAATTGTAAGGGAGGACGACGTTGTAAGGCTCTTAACCGTGCTAAAAGTTCAGAAAAAGCAAAGGGTTTTACTAAATAATCATCTGCCCCTCGATCTAAACCTTGAACTCGATCTTCTACGTTATCTCGTGCGGTTAAAAGTAACACGGGAGTGATAATTTTATGATTCCGAATTTTACCCAAAAGTTGAAATCCATCCATGATCGGAAGTAACAGATCTAAAATCATTAAATCATACTCAACCGTTGAGGCATAGTCCCAGCCTTTTTTGCCATCGGTAGCCACATCCACTACATATCCAGCCTCGCGTAACCCTTGACTAATAAACTGTGCAATTCCCGGTTCATCTTCCACCAGTAAAACGTGCATTGCTTTTCTTTCCTCATTCACGCTAGTTAATTTTATTCCATTTAATTCTATAAGAGTTTAAGGCTCTTTCGTAGATAGAAGGAAACAGGGAACAGGGAACAGGGAACAGGGATAATACTTTTGGCTGTTTCATATCAGTTTTAAATTATTACAACCTCGGTGCGGATTGCTATAGCTTCTGCCTTTAATAGACGAATGCAGAGGATTTACATTTCAAATTATAAAATTTATAAATTTATAATTTCTAAAATTTTAATTTTAGGCTAAATTCTTTTCTTTTCTGTTCCCTTGCTCAACTTTAAAAATCCTATTAGCATCTTCTCCATCTTGAGGTGGAGAATAATCTCTATCTAATGACACAACAAAAATTCGTTTTTTTCTGACAAGATTAAGGAATAGTATTTGAGGAATCACAAGATGACTTTGTTTAAGATTAAAGATGCTTATCCCCATTACAAAGAAGAAATTTTTGATGGCAAAGACCTTAAAAAATTCGATGTCTATACCGATACGACCAATGAGAAAATTGGCACAGTCTACGATGCCTTAATTGATGAGAATGGATATTTTCGGTATTTTGTGATTGATACAGGTTTTTGGGTTTTTGGTAAAAAAGTTTTACTCCCCGTTGGTCGTGCCCAAATGGACTATGCCAATCAACGTGTTTATGCCCTGGGATTAACTAAAAACCAAGCCGAAGCCTTACCTGAATATAATGATAATATGACGGTAGACTACGATTATGAAGAGCGGGTTCGGGCTGGATATCGGACTTCTAAATCTGCAAAATCCACTTACACTCGGGATAATTATCAATACGAGAACGAGCCCGAATTATACCAAACCCAGGCTCAAAATCATGGCACAATCAAACTTTATGAAGAACGCTTAATTGCTGAGAAACAGCGTCAAAAAACAGGTACAGTTTCCGTCGGTAAAACCGTAGAAACTCGCACAGAACAAGCTAGTGTTCCGGTTGAGAAAGAGCGGGTTGTGGTTGAACGCATGACTCCGACAGGGGAACGACCTGTTAACCCCGGCGAAGCTAATTTCCGCGAAGGAGAAGTGGCTCGCGTCGATGTTTATGAAGAAACGGCTGATATTCGTAAGCAAGCTTATGTGACTGAAGAAGTCAATGTTCGTAAAGAAGTTGAGCGCGATACAGTCACAGCCCAAGAAAAACTGCGTCGGGAAAAATTGAATGTTAAAACCGATGGAGAACCTACGATTAAAGACAAACGTTAAATTCTCGGTTGCTTCTGTTGAGAAAGCCTAATTTTTTCTGTAGAGGTGTTTACCCAAACATCTCTACAGAACTATCATCTGGTAATCATTTATAGTTTTTTAGATTTTTACTAATTTATTGAATCCTAAACTTTCAAAGAGGTGAAAAATGGCTTATTCTTATCCTGAAGGGTATCATAAAAATAGGAAAGTTGAACAATTAGCGAAAAAACTCAACGGCTGTTGGATTCAAACCTTAGATGGGGAAGTTGTTGGTCAAGTCATTGATGTTATTTACAATGCTAAAGGAAAAGTGGAATTAGTCGTTCCTCTGAAGATAACTTCTGAAAATCGTCAGCAATTATTGTTACTCAAAGCGAACTTAATTAAACAAACTAATATTGATGATCGTTTACTTTTTATTGAACGAACACCAGAGTTAGAACCGTTTCTCAAGACCAACCCAAATTCCTCAACTCCTCAACAATATTTTCCCACACCCATCCCATCCTTTTCTCTCAACGATGAAGAAGATGAAACCGATTCAACCTTACCATTACCTGCTTCTGAAAATCAACCCAATATTGTCGATAATATAACCATTCCTTTAAAAGAAGAAAAATTAATCGTCGAACGGGAACGCCGTAAAGTAGGAGAAGTTGTTATTCGTAAACAAGTTGAAACTCATTTTGTTCAAGTTCCGGTTAAACGAGAAAAACTTGTCATTGAGCAAGTCGGAACCGATGATCAAATCTTAGCAGAAATTCCGTTATCTGAAGAAACAATTCGAGTCGTCAAAACCGAAAATCCAGACCCCCAATAGTTGCTTAGTGGGTTTCCATTTGTTGTAAAATAACTTGACGCACTAAAGCCGCTTGTTGTTCTGCTTCCTGTGCCCGTTGTAAAAATTGGCTTTCTGAGAGGGCACGATGATGGGTTCGAGCTTGGGCTGCCATCCGTCGTGCTAACGCCGCTTTTTCTTCTAACGCCCGAATAGCCCCCCACAACGCCCGTTCTACATCATTCCCTTGTTGTTCGAGTAAACTATCCACAGAATAGGCGTGTCCGACATGGCACCGATATCGTAGTAAATTTCCCTCTTGTAATTCCCACAACACCCCCCCACAGTCTGGACAGGTTAACATTGAGGCAGACCCGGAATGTTTTCCTTGTTCCAAATCCGCTTTATGCTGGGCGACAATTTCACTTTCTTTGGCGATTTCATCCACCATAATTTCTTCCTGCTGAATCGGTTGATGGGTAAGCTGAATCAACATCGATGGGATGTCTGCAACCTTTAAAATATGGTCAATTTTCACCCGTTCAATGGCACTGCGGGGCATTCCTGAAAACAAAGCTTCATCAGGATCTTGTACAATCGTCACGCCGCCATAGTGTTTGATTAAAGCTAACCCTACGGTTCCATCATCCATGCTTCCTGATAAAATCACTCCGATGACTCGTCGCCGATAGGAATGGGCAGCCGAACGAAACATCGTATCAATCGACGGACGAAAGGCATTTTCACGGGGGCCATGACTTAACTGAATCTGCTCTGGTTTAATGATTAAATGATAATCTGGCCGAGCAACATAGATGATTCCGGGGCGAATGACTTCGTTATCCTGGGGATGTACCGCTTGCAGATGTCCCCGTCGGTTGAGAATTTGAGGCAAAACACTAATACTATTACTAGGAAAATGTAAGGTGATGAACAAAGTGGCGGGGAAGTCGCCGGGTAGAGGATTGACCAGTCGGGTTAATGCTTCTACTCCCCCAGCCGACGCACCAATCACAATAATGTCAGGTTTGACCATTAGTTTTCCCGGTAACGAGGATTTTTCAAATTGATGAAAGAGACGAAAGCATTGAACAGTTCCTAAAACTAGACTATCATTTTATTTTCGATCCTGATGAAAAACCATCATCTATTTTTGATTAAAAGGGTTGACTGAGTGAATTAAAAGTGTCTCATTTATTCTCCAAAATTTAAGCAATATTCATCTCAAGGAGGTCAATCAACGTGACGAA
Source organism: Planktothrix tepida PCC 9214 (assembly GCF_900009145.1). Classification (NCBI taxonomy): domain Bacteria; kingdom Bacillati; phylum Cyanobacteriota; class Cyanophyceae; order Oscillatoriales; family Microcoleaceae; genus Planktothrix; species Planktothrix tepida. Next base: position 358,787 of record NZ_LN889813.1, on the reverse strand, counting down.
TTCCAGTAAAAATATAGAATTTGAAGCTCTGCTGGACTATGTAAAACGGAGTCGAGGGTTTGACTTTGCTGGATATAAACGTTCGAGCTTAATGCGTCGCGTCAACAAACGGATGCAAACGATTAATATTGAAGGCTATAGTAATTATCTGGATTATTTAGAAGTTCACCCCGAAGAATTTAATTTTTTATTTACCACCATCTTAATTAATGTTACCTCTTTTTGGCGAGATCGCACCGCTTGGGATTATGTCAGAGATGAAATTATCCCCCGAATTCTAGCCACTAAAGAACCTCATGAAACCATCAGAATTTGGAGTGCTGGCTGTGCTTCGGGTGAAGAAGCGTATACAATTTCGATGATGGTTGCAGAAGCAATTGGTATTGAGCAGTTTCGAGAACGGGTTAAAATTTATGCCACAGATATTGATGAAGAAGCTCTGAATCAAGCTCGACAAGCAATTTATCTTCAGAAGGATCTCAATGGTTTATCTCCAGAACAAATCGAACAGTTTTTTGAAAAAATTGATACCCGTTATACCTTTCGTAAAGATTTACGTCGCTGCGTGATTTTTGGTCGTCATGATCTACTTCAAGATGCTCCGATTTCTAAAGTTGATTTATTAGTTTGTCGCAATACTTTAATGTATTTTAATGCGGAAGCTCAAAGCCGAATTTTAGCTCGATTTCACTTTGCTCTGCGGGATGGAGGATTCCTGTTTTTAGGAAAAGCGGAGATGTTATTAACTCATGCTAATACCTTTACACCTACAGATTTAAAGTGTCGGGTTTTTGCCAAAGTTCCTAAACTCAATCTTCGAGATCGATTATTAATTATGGCACAAACAGGGAATGAAGAAGCCGTAAACCATCTTTCTAGTCATGTTCGTTTACGCGAATTAGCCTTTGATAGTGGCCCCTGCGCCCGGATTATTATTGATACCAATGGTTTACTCGCCCTGGCGAATGAACGTGCCCGATTTTTATTTAGTTTAACCACCCGTGATGTCGGACGTCCATTGCAAGATTTAGAGATTTCCTATCGTCCCATTGAATTACGTTCTTGTATGGAACAAGCTTACAGTGAAAAACGGCCTGTGAATATTCGAGATATTGAATGGCAAATGGCTTCGGGTGATATTATTTTTATTGATGTCCAAGTTTGTCCGTTGTTAGATGCCAATAATCAAACGTTGGGAATTAGTATTAATTTTATTGATATGACTCGCTATAAAAATTTACAAGAAGATTTAGAACATTCTAATCAAGAATTAGAAATGGCCTATGAAGAATTACAGTCTACCAATGAAGAGTTAGAAACTACCAATGAAGAATTACAGTCTAGTAATGAAGAGTTAGAAACCACCAATGAAGAGTTACAGTCTACTAATGAAGAATTAGAGACGATGAACGAAGAGTTACAATCGACTAATGAAGAATTACAAACGGTTAATGATGAATTACAACGTCGTGGAGAAGAATTAAACCAAGCTAATGCCTTTTTACAATCAATTTTAACCAGTTTAAAAGGCGGCGTTGTGGTTCTCAATCGAGATTTACAAGTCCAAATTTGGAATTATAAATCCGAAGACCTTTGGGGTCTGAGACATGAAGAAGCGATTAAACAAAACTTTTTAAACTTGGATATTGGTTTACCCGTTGACAAGCTCAGACAACCGATTCGGATTTGTCTTTCCGGTGAACCCAATCAATCCTCAAAAATTATTGTTAATGCGATTAATCGTCGGGGAAAAAGCATTCAATGTCAAGTTAACTGTAGCCCCTTAATGGGTAGCCAAGGGCAAATTCAAGGCGTTATTTTATTAATGGAAGAATTAGAAGAGGCAAATAGTTAATCTTATAATAAAAACCCCCTGGCCCTAGGGGGGGGAATAAACATAGTCTAATAAATTTTGGTTTATGCAATTTGACAGTTTTTGATTTTTGTGATAGTGGGTTTTGAAATTATTAGGTTATAAGTTTTAATTAATTATTTAAGGTTTTATATAAATTATTTGTAATTTAATGCTAAAGGTAATCTATCCATTATCCTGTGAGTTATTATCGAATTGGATAGATTATGGATAACGTAGAGTGATTTTGTCGGACGCATAGCTCAGTTGGTTAGAGCTATGATGTTGACATCATGGGGGTTACAGATGAGAGTGATGATATCCCTTTTCTGTCACTCTCCGAGAGGTCGATCTCTAAAACCTTTATCAGTCAGCCAATACAAGCTATCCTAATACAAAAACTTCGTTTTTGTATTTGTTAGTAGAAATAAATCTTGCGATCGCAAAGCCTGCAAAAGCTCTAAAATCCAGAAATATCAAAAGTTTTTGGAGAGTGACAGAAGAGGGATAAATGGACACAACTGGACTCGAACCAGTGACCCCCACGATGTCAACGTGGTGCTCTAACCAACTGAGCTATGCGTCCGACAATTTCTTAATATAGCACAAGGTTTTAGAGGATGCAAGCTTTTTTCCAAAATTTTTGGCATTGAGACAGCGATAGCCGAAAACCGTTGAATAGTTAGGGGTTTAGTCGTTGAGTCTTTTTAACGAATCATTTAAAATAGCTATAGTCTTGATTATCCTAATTTATCAATGGGAGGCAACATGAGGGTTGCTAAATTATCCGGTCTAGGGATTGCGTGTTTCTGTTTAGCATTCAGCCAACCTGTGAAGGCGGAAATGTTAACGTTAGGGACGGCTTCAGGGGGTCAACAGATTAAACTGGATACCAATTCCATTCAACGCAACGGAAATACAGGAAGTTGGTGGTCAGGGTTTACTTATTATTTAGGGAATGAACGCCTTGAAGCAGGAGCCCATTGTGGTCGAGGAATTTGGACGGTAGACGGTGAACAATATTCGCCACAGTCTAAAGCCACTGAAAATATGTTGAGTATTGTTTGTTCAGCTAGACATATTCGAGAAGTTGAAGATATAGGTTATTCTCTAGTCTTTGACCCGCCTTCTAATGTTCGTTCTTCTCCGGGGGGTGCGGTTAAATGCACCTTAGAAAAAATGACGGTGATTCCAGTTTATGTTGAACCGAAAAATGGTTGGTATTCGACTCAAGCGTGTGGTGGAGGATGGATTCACGAAAGCCAAATTCGAGCGTTTCGTTAAGAGGGTGTAAGCGGGTTTTGCATTGATTCAGTTTCTTGGGAGAGTAACTGAGAAACTATAATATTGATGGCATAATTGAGGAATTAACGATTAAACCAACCCATAAACAAGCTCAAACTTGCTTAATCGTATGTCAATATTTGTCTAACTGCTACCAAGATATTCATTTATTCCGTTTTGATGACCAAACTGGAGAAGTTTATATTCTCGCAGGTGAGGAGATAGAAATTATTGTGCTGAGTAATGGAATTTGGGAGTTTTTATGACATCAAATTTTGAGAAAATGACCAATGCTGAACTTAGAGCTTATGCTTTGAAACATCGGGGTAAAGAAGATATTGAAGCTTTGCGGGTGTTATTCCGTCGTCGGACACCCTATAGAAAAGAGCTTACATTCTATCCGGCTAAAAATCCGGCAGAGAAACGGGAACAATTTGAAAGATTTAAACAAATTATTGAAGAAAAACAAAGTCAAACAATTAAAGATACAACGCCCCCTTTAGACGAGTAAAATTGCATCTCTAGTTTTTCCCTATAACGATGAGACAGAGCATCGTTGTCTGATGAATAGGTTCTACTTATTCATCAGGAATACATTAGTTACTCTGGGACAATCACGTCAATATCCATGTCTCTACACCAAGCAAAATCATCAACATTAAAAGTATATATTCGCCTGATTCCGTGTGACATCATTTGGAGTTACGGTTACGTCATCATTACCTCCTTGATTAATTTGTTGATTGTCAGGAACAGACCGAAGTGCTGTTATAATTTCTTCGACAAGAGCAATTTGCTTGTCGCTGAGTCCAGTTACATCAACTACTGTAGTTTTCATAAGGAATCTTTTTTACCTCCAAAAGAGGTGAAAGATAGTGTAAATTGATGGTGAAATGAATACTCTGAAAAGGCAGAACTTAAAAATAAGTCTACCTTCTCAGGGACACTCTACATTCATCTTAACACATCTAACCAATTATGGGTTAGTAACAATGAAATATGGGGTTAAAGATTGAAGTATTTAGAAACAGGATGATAGGTAATAAACGCCGTTGTAGACTGTTCTGGATAGAGTTGTTCACTTTCATCCATAAACATATTAATCCGGTCAGTTTGTAACAGTTCCACCTGTTTATATTGGTCTTGAATATTCGGACAAGCCGGATATCCAAAACTATAGCGAGAACCCCGATGACGTTGGGCTAAAACATCTCGAACATTATCGGGTTCTTCATTGCCAAACCCTAATTCTCGACGAATTTTTGCGTGAGTCCATTCCGCTACCGCTTCTGCGGTTTGCACAGCCATTCCATGAAAATACAAATAATTGGTATAGTCGTTGGCTGCAAATAGTTTTTGGGCGTATTCGGTGGCAATTTCTCCCACTGTTACCGCTTGCATCGGGAAGACATCAATCTGTCCGGTTTCTTTGGGGGCAAAAAAGTCCGCAATACACAACCGTCGCCCTGCTTTTTGTCGAGGAAAGTCAAAACGGGCAACTTGTTTTTGGTGATTTTCGGGATCAAAAATCAGTAACGAGTTATCCTCCGCTTGACAGGGAAAATACCCGTAAATCACCGTTGGATGTAATAAGTTTTCCGCTAAAATTTTTGCTTTCCATTCCGTTAAAATAGGATAGACTTTTTCCGCTAAGAAAGCATCGTATTCTTCCCGTGATTGTTCTCTGGGTTTACGGAATTGCCATTGACCTGCAACTAAGGCTTGTAAATCTAAATACCAAAAAACCTCCTCTAAAGAAATATCTTCTGGTTGTAAGATTTTTGTTCCCCAGAAGGGCGGGGTAGGTCGGTGAATATTAACATCAACGGCTTCAGAACGTCGGGTATCGATGACAATTTCTTCAGGACTTTCTGAAACCTGTTTCACCGTTTCTAACTTGACTTTAATTTTCTTCTCTTCTGCATATTCTCCTAAAAATCCTTGAGCATCATCCCATTTTTCTGCTTTTTTTGCAGGCATCAATTTATCCATAAAGTTCAAGTCTGAAAAGGCATCTTTTCCATAAATGACTTGACCTTTATAGGTATTTTGGCAATCTTCATAAACAAATTTCGGCGTTAATGCAGCCCCTCCTAAAATAACTGGAACTGTGATTCCTGCTTCGTTAAACGCCTCTAAATTATCTTTCATAAAGGCGGTGGATTTCACTAATAATCCACTCATGGCAATACAGTCGGCTTTATGTTCTTGGTAAGCATTGATAATATTTTCAACGGGTTGTTTAATCCCTAAATTAATCACCCGATAGCCGTTATTCGATAAAATAATATCGACTAAATTTTTACCAATATCATGCACATCCCCTTTAACAGTAGCAATGATAAAGGTTCCTTTGGAATTATCCCCCGTTTCCGATTTTTCCATGTAGGGTTCTAAATAGGCAACGGCGGCTTTCATGGTTTGGGCAGATTGTAATACAAAAGGTAACTGCATTTGTCCAGAACCAAACAATTCTCCGACCACTTTCATGCCATCTAACAGCAAATTATTGATAATATCCAAAGGCGGATATTGTTTCAAAGCTTCCGCTAACGCATCATCTAAACCAATGCGTTCTCCGTCAATAATATGACGTTTTAACCGTTCTTCTATAGGAAGGTTAGCATCTCCAGAACGATCTCGTTTTGTCGTTTTCCCTTGAAAAAGGTTGGTGAGTTCTCCTAACGGGTCATAAATACAAACATCCCCATCAAATCCTCGTTGATCATAAATTAATTTGCGGCAAACGTCTTGATGTTCAGCGTCTATTTTAGCTAAGGGTAAAATCTTATTCGCACTCACAATAGCTGAATCTAACCCCACTTGCATTGCTTCATGAAGGAAGACAGAATTTAACACTTGTCGCGCGGCTGCATTTAACCCAAAGGAAATATTAGAAACCCCTAAAACAACATGACATCCGGGTAACTCTTGACGAATTTGGCGAATAGAATCGATTGTTGCTTTGCCGTTATTCCGGTCTTCTTCAATACCTGTAGAAATCGGTAAAGCTAAAGGATCAAAAAAGATTTCATGGGCGGGAATTCCATAGTTAATGGCATCATTATAGGCACGTTTAGCAATTTCAAATTTTTTCTCAGCCGTTCTTGCCATTCCGTCTTCATCAATGGTTCCTACCACAATAGCAGCCCCATATTTTTTCGCTAATTCTAATACTTTAAAAAAGCGTTCTTCCCCGTCTTCATAGTTGGTAGAATTCAGTAAACATTTACCCCCAGCAACTTTTAACCCGGCTTCCATTTTCTGCCATTCGGTGGAGTCTAACATCAAGGGTAAATTTACATTGGTGACGACGCGAGACACCAATTCACGCATATCTCGCACCCCATCACGTCCGACATAATCGACGTTAACATCTAAAATTTGCGCCCCTTCTTTTATCTGGGATTTCGCTAAGGAAACTAACCCATCCCAATCTTCTGCATTCAGTAAATCTCGACATTTTTTTGACCCACTGGCGTTGAGACGTTCCCCAATAATTAAAAAGGAGTTTTCCTGTTCATAACTTTGGGTACTATAAATAGAAGATGCCGCCGGAATTAACTGGGGTTCTCGTTGTTTGGGTTTGAGGGTTTTGGAAATTTCAGCTAAGGCTTGAATATGCTCATAACGAGTTCCACAGCAGCCACCAATGACTTGAACTCCCAAGTCTTCAACAAAGTGCATTAACGCCATTCTCAGTTCCATAGGCGTTAATTTATAATGGGCTTTACCCCCAATATTTTCGGGTAAACCTGCGTTAGGAATACAAGACACAATAAAGGGAGAATGTTCACATAAATAGCGAATATGTTCTTTCATTAAATCGGGGCCAGTGGCACAATTTAATCCTAAAATATCAATATTATAAGGTTCTAAAATCGTTAACGCCGCGCTCATTTCTGACCCGACTAACATGGTTCCAAAGGATTCCATTGTGACAGAAACCATAATCGGGCGACGTTCTCCTTTTTTAGCAAAAACATCTTCAATTCCGTTTAAGGCTGCTTTAATTTGCAGTACATCTTGGCAAGTTTCAACAATGAATAAATCCACACCCCCATCAAATAATCCTTCGGCTTGTTCTGCAAACGCATGATGTAAGGTATCAAAATCAATATGTCCGAGGGTAGGAAGTTTGGTTCCTGGCCCCATTGAACCTGCAACGAATCGAGGTTTTTCCGGTGTCGAATATTCTTCTGTTAAATGTTTTGCTAATTCGGCTGCGGTTTTGTTTAAATGATATGCTTTATCCGCTAAATTATATTCGCCTAAAACAATAGAAGTTGCACCAAAAGTATCAGTTTCAATTACATCTGCACCTGCTTCTAAAAACCCTCGATGAACATTGGCAACGGCTTCCGGTTTGGTATAAATTAAATATTCATTACAGCCTTCATAATCTTTTCCGCCAAAATCATCCGCCGTCAGGTTTTGGGTTTGTAGGTTGGTTCCCATTCCTCCATCAAATACGATAACGGGACGTTCAGGACTGTGGAGGCGGTCTAAAAATGCGCTTTTCATAGAGTGTTAATGATAGGAAGCAAGGGTAATTTTACAATTTTACACGAAGAAACCAGGTTCGGGGGTAAAAAGTCTGGGTTTAACCCTGAGATCTTTAAGAAAAAAGTAGGTTTCTAAGTTTTATGATAAAATTAGATTGTCATTATCTATCTAGGCTAAAATTAAAAATGTAAGTCTTGATATTCTCAACATCCTAAAAACAGGATTTACTGTTTTTAAGGGGCGATTGATTATCAAAAATCAGGAGGGTTTCAACTCCATCAATTCCGACCCATTTTTAACCGTTCAGTGTTTCCTTGTTCTGTATTTCCCTATTTCTGTAGTCAACTCCCAACCGAAATCAAGTCGTTTTCTCGATTGGGGTTTTATACTCATCAGAGTAGGGAAATTCCACCGGAATTAATCTCCTTCTCTGACTTTTAATTCTTCGGGTCAAATTCTCCTTATGGTTCTACCGTTGTGGGTGTAGAAAGAGACTCTAAATAATGCAGAAAATCCAATAATTCTGCATCCGTTAATAAACGGCGAGAACGCTTTCCATAGGTTTTTTGTAAATAGGAAGAACCCTGTTCAGGAGTCCAACCTAAGCGCTTTAATTCAATATCCGTTTTAGCAATATCTGAGGAAAAATCCGTTGTTTCCAGGGGACGACTTGCAGGTGCTGGACTACTCAATTCCGGTTCATCATTATAAGTCGAAACTGCTTCTGTTGTTGAGGTGGGAATCGGGGGTAAAGACGCACTCCGTCCTTTAGACCCCTTAGCAGGAGATGATTTTGTTTCTTTCTCAGAACTGGAGGCTTGTTTTTCCGTTTTAGGCTGGATATAGGTTGCTGATAACCAGTCATCCGAAGTTAAGGAAGAAGACTCCGCCATTCTCACATTAAGGGTTTCCTCAGAAACAACCGCAGACGACACCGGGGAAGGACTCTCAATTTTCACAGGTTCTGAGGGGAAAGGGAGAGGACTAACAACTTGATTCTTAACCTCCATCACCACAGGTTTCAACGGTTCAGTTGGACTCGAAATTTTAGGGAGGGTTGTGTCCAGTTCCAGCGCTTGAATGGCTCGTTTCTTCGCTTGATCTTCTGCCAATTCAACAGTATCCGCCGCCGCTAATCCCGTTGTCAAGATTACACCCTCCACTTGGACAACGGCGCGAACCACATATTTTCCTTGATAAATCGTCAGTAACTCAGAAATTAAACTTCCTGTAGGATAACGAGTTCTTAATTGAGACAGCATCATTAAAATTTCCTAAACAAACTACGATATACTTAAAAATTAGTCATTTACGCAGCCCTACGTCACAAATTCTGTACCCTATCCCGACAGCACCAAGGGAATCAACATTGGGTGCTATTCCATACGCTCAGAGTGAGTTGGCTTGAAGGCAATAGATGTTACGGTCTAATCCAAAGCCTTTCGCATCTATCATCCGACAGACCGCTTTCCGCATTCCTCATTGTAACACTGTCCTTGATGGGGTTCTGCGATGAGCCACTGAGGAATTCCTACACCTCCTCAATGGGAGAGCAAGCAGGGCAGAGTTCAGGCTAGTACAGCAGGCAAATGACTCTAAACTCACAGTAAAAAACCCTTAAAACAGGTTGACTTTGTGAGTCTGGGTCTGTATTGAACTGGCGAATTGGACACCTAACTGTACTAGAATAGTTCCCTGGGTTTCATCTGCTAAACGATGAGGTGATCTGACTCGCGCAAGGATGATTACGGTTGCGACACTGACCACTGGCCTAAATTCAGACAACGAGGATTAATCGCTACATGGAATTTTCAATCGCTACACTGTTAGCTTATTTTTCCGATGATAAATTAGTCGCCCCCAAAGCGCTAGAAAAAAAACTCGCTCCCGACGAGGAAAGTCTCCGTAGATTTCAGATTGCTTTGGATGCGTTAGAACGGATTGGTGTTTTAGAAAAAGATAAGGGTCGCTATCGACGAATTCCCGAAGAAGGAATTGTAGAAGCGAAACTGCGATGTTCGAGTAAAGGCTTCTGTTTTGCCATTCAAGATGCCGAGGGAGCAGAAGATGTTTATATTCGAGAAAGCCATCTCAGTACCGCTTGGAATGGCGATCGCGTTCTCGTTAGGATTATAAAAGAAGGAAGCCGCCGCCGTTCACCCGAAGGGGAAGTTTATCTGATTTTAGAAAGAGCTAATCCTTCGGTTTTAGCCCGAATTAAACAAACCAAAACAGGCTATCGCGCCGTTCCCTTAGATGATCGTTTGTTATTTGAATTAGATTTAATTAATGATCCTCAAGAATTAAGTGGAGCGGTCGATCATTTAGTTCATGTTGAGGTCTTACGTTATCCCATTGGTGTCCATCGTCCGATGGGTCATGTGGTTCAAATTCTGGGTTCTGATGCGGAAGATGCGGATGATTTAGATATTGTTTGTTGTAAACATGATTTACCGCGAAAATGGCCCGCCGGAGTCTTACGAGAAGCCGAAGCCATTTCTAACACTTTGAAAAAAACTGATCTCAAAAATCGGGTTGATATTCGCAATGTCTTAACGATTAGTTTTCAACCAGATTTAGGAAATCCTGAATTTTCGGTTTTCAAAGATTCAGAACCTCCCCACCGTCTCCCCTGCATTGATCATGCCTTTAGCATCGAACCAACAAAATCTGATCAGTGGCAATTGGGAATTCATTTAGCGGATGCTGCCCATTATATTCTCCCCGATAGCGATCTTGATCGAGAAGCGCGTAAACGGGGAACGGCTATTTATTTAGCCGATAAACTGATTCCCATTTATCCTGAAACCCTGTGTTGCGAACGGTTGGCCTTAGTTCCCAATGAGGAACGATTAACCCTGTCCATTATGATTACGTTGGATATGGCCGGACGAGTCGTTGAATACGACATCCAACCGAGTGTGGTACGGGTAGATCATCAACTCACCTTTGAACAAGCTCAGGCTATTCTCGATGGTGAGCCATCTCCCTTTGCCAACGTTTTAGAAAATTTGTTAGAACTGAGTCGGGCTGTGCGACAAATTCGCCTAGAACGAGGTAGTTTTGAACTCAATTTACCCGATACCCATTGCCACTTTGATGATGAAGGGGAATTAGGGCCGATTGTTCTGTCTTCATTATCTCCCGCCCGGGCGATGATTTCGGAATTAACGGTATTAGCGAATCAAATTGTCGCTAGTCATTTACACACCTTGGGAGTTCCGGCGATTTATCGGGTTCAACCGCCACCAGAATCATCCGATGTGTCAGAGTTAGCAAAATTATCGACCCATTTGGGGACGGAATTGTTTTTGGAAGAAGACGAAGAAGTTCAACCGAGTACCTTCCAAGAATTTACCGAAGAATTAGCCAATAGTCGAGCCGAACGGGTTTTAAGTTATTTATTAGAAGAAACCCTCAAACCTGCGGTTTACAGTACCACAGCAAAACTCCATTTTGGGTTAGCGCTTCCTTGTTATACCCATTGCACTTCTCCCCTGTCTCGCTATTGCGATTTACAGATTTTGCGAGTCCTGAAAACGGTATTTGAAGAAGGACGCGATCGCCGTTCAACTCGTGCAAAAGATCGAGTCGAGTTGGGACATTCTTCCTGTCATGGCAAAATTAGCTGGAATGTGCTTCCCCCGGAAATTCAGCATGAGTTAGAAAGTCAGTTTACCCAGTTAGTGGTGCATCTGAGTGAACGGGAAAGCGTTGCGGTGGATGCCGAGGAAGACTTAGAAGGACTCAAGAAAACCGGGTTCATGAAGGAACGCACAGGTCAAAACTTTGTGGGGTTAATTACTGGGGTTCAGTCCTACGGGTTCTTTGTGGAAATTGAGGTACAGTCCCCTGGTGGCACAATGTTACGGGTGGAAGGACTGGTTCATGTCTCCTCCCTCAAAGATGACTGGTATGAATACCGTTCTCGTCAACAAACCTTAGTCGGTCGCAAAAATCGCAATCAATACCGTCTAGGGGATAATGTCGAAGTTCAGGTGAAAAGTGTAGACTACTATCGTCAACAAATTGATTTAGTTGCTGTTGGTGGAGGCAGTGAAGCGTCAGATGACAACGATGAACCTTATTTTCCCTAAACCTTAATTTTGTCGATACAATCCCCTGTAGAGACGTGCCAAAAGCCTTACGGCATGGCTTCGCCCAGGCACGTTTCTACAACCTCTCTCCTTCTTTTAAAAAATGTCTATTACACAACTGATTACTTTACTAATTCTTGTGGGAGGCTTGGCGATCTTTACGATTCAAAATCTAACGCCATCCCTACCTTTAATTTTTTTAGGAAATCAACTCCCTGCCTTACCGCTTTCTCTGTGGATTTTAATCGGGATCACCGCCGGAATATTAACTTATTGGATGATTGCCCAATTATTTCAATTCTCTAATACTAATCTTAAGGCTTCAACTGCCTTTCAAGGCTCTTCTAAACCGCCTGTAGAACCCGACCGTAATGCTTCTTGGGGTTATACTTCTCCGCCTCCTGAACCGCCTCAAACGTCGGGTTATACTGCCTATAATTCTGTTAGCCACTCTGAACCCGAACCTACTTTTAGCCGAAGTTCTGAGGATGATTGGGAAACAGAAGTTAAACCCTTTAATCCTTCTTGGGAAGCAGAAGATAGGACAGAACCCAGAAAATCTTCTAATAATCCTCAAAATTTTAATAGTAATTCTTCTGATGAAGAAGACTGGAATCAGGGAGAAGGTGAATCCTTAACCGATGAACCCAAAGTTTATGAAACCGAACAACAACCCAAATCAGAATCCTGGTCGGGTTCTGTTTATTCCTATGGTTATCGAGGAGATTCAAATCGTACCGGAGTTGGGAAAGTAGAAACAATTTATGATGCTGATTATCGGATTATCACCCCTCCTCCTCAAACTAAAATCCAAGATGATATTGAACCGCCCCATTATCCTGCTCAGGATGACGATGAAGATTGGGGATTAGAAGAAGAAGAGAGCGATGAACCCTATCGAAAATAAAGTTTAAATGATAGGGAGTTAAAGCGGGTTTTTATTAATAAAATCTCGTTTAATGATAGAATTAGATATTGAGTTGAAAGGGAGCTATAAATTTTGCAAGAACAGTTACAAGGAATTAATCTCTATTTAATTGGAATGATGGGATCGGGTAAAACTACCATTGGAGAAATTCTAGCCAAACAATTAGATTATCGATTTATCGATACCGATGAGTTGATTAGTAAAGTAGCCCATCAATCTATTTCTGAGATTTTTGCTACCGAAGGTGAAGAAGCCTTTAGAGATATAGAGTCTCAGGTTTTATCCCAACTTTGTGCGTATCAAAAATTTGTGATTTCTACAGGGGGAGGAATTATTCTGAAAAAGATGAATTGGAGTTATCTTCGACATGGAATTATCATTTGGCTTAATGTTCCCGTTGAAGAACTCTATAACCGTTTAAAAGAAGATACAACCCGACCTTTATTACAACATCCCGAACCGTTAAAACAATTACAAACCTTATTAGAACAACGCACTCGCCTTTATGCTCAAGCCGATCTCGAAATTATGATTAATTCCGGTGATACCCCGGAAGAAATTAGTAGCCAAATCTTAGAAAAAATTTCCTCCATTTTAAAACCTAAATCTAATGCTTTAAATTAAAAAATACGATTAAAACAAAGACCAATGCTGAAATCCAGACTGTGAAGCATTTTCTTACCTGTTCCCTGTTCCCTGTTCCCTACTATATGACTTATCGCAATCCGACTCCAACCGTTGATATAATTATTGAATTAATAGATCGTCCGGCTCGACCGATAGTATTAATTGAACGGAAAAATCCGCCCTTTGGATGGGCAATTCCGGGAGGATTTGTAGATTATGGAGAATCTGTAGAAACGGCCGCTATTCGAGAAGCCAAAGAAGAAACGGGATTAGAAATAGAATTAATTGAACAATTTTATGTTTATTCTGATCCGAATCGAGATCCCCGTCAACATACCTTAAGTGTTGTATTTTTAGCGATGGCTATTGGAGAACCCCAAGCAGCAGATGATGCCAAAAATTTAGAACTCTTTGAACCTTGGCAAATACCCCAAAACCTATGTTTTGATCATGATCGCATTCTCAAAGATTATTGGCGTTATCGACACTATAAAATTAGACCTCAAATTGATAATTGATAATTGATAATTGACAACTGACAACTGACAACTGATAACTGACAACTGACAACTGACAACTGACAACTGATAACTGATAACTGATAACTGATAACTGATTAATATCCATCCGGCCCTATGGTGGTATGATCACATTGAGCATCGGATAAATTAGCCATTTTAGAGCGAAATAAATTGCAGCCTGCTAATTGAGCATTGGTTAACTTAGCATTTTCCAAATTAGCATTACTTAAATCCGAAAATCTTAAGTCAGCTTCTGTCAAATTAGCATTGTATAAATCGGCTCCTTGTAAATTACAATGTTGCAAATTCGCACCGCGTAAATCTGCATGGCGGAGGTTACATCGAGATAAACTGCAACCTTGAAGGTTGGCTTCGGATAAATCCACTTGGTAGAGTTGGGTATCTCCGAGTTGGGCATCTTGAAGTTGAGTTTGGTGTAAGTTAGCGTAACTCAGATTAGAATAGGGCATATAAATGCGGTTTAAGTTGCTGCCTGCCAAACTAATCTCTTCTAAGTTGGCTTCAAATAAATCTGACCCACTTAAATCTAGGGCTCCAAAGTCCCGTTTCCCATCGTTATAGAAATCCAGTAATTCCTTTGAACTAATTTTCTGCATTTTGTATCTATGAGCCACGACACTAAAACAACCTCCAAGGCTGAGGCCGTTGGAAAAAGCAGGAAGAGTATTTTTGCTTAACCTGTGTTTACTTTAAAACGCTGTAACAAATAGCAATGTTGTGTTAATAATTTTTTTGGCTTCTGTTGGAGTCATCCGTTAAACAGACTCAATCATCTGGGAATTGGCCCCGGTTCCCTAGGACGATCTCAGTCGAGGTAAAGCTATCCCAGGCAAGAGGAGTAAAATTGAAGAAGGAAAACAGATGCTTTAAAAATCGTACACTAGAAGCTTGTGATCTGAAATAGTGGGTGCGACTTGTTCCAGCCAAAATGGAACTTGTGACTCCCTCTTGTGTTTTGGAATTAATGTTGTGCTGCTATCGCAGCAACAGTGAGTGTAATGCAGTTAGAACAGTCCCAAAGTCAGTCAATCCCGATTATATTAGACAGTTTACCGGATTTAGCGATTTCTGAGAAAGGATGTCCACGTCGAGCCCGGTTAGAAATTGATTTGATGTTACTGGCAATTGAAGCCTTGTATCTGGGTGGTGCAGAACATATGCTAGTGGTCATCTCAGAACTCGATTTACAAACGGTGATTCAAAATCGGGTGAAATTATGGCGACTTCGTAGTACCAACCCGTTACGCAGGTTTAGTCAGCGTCGAACCCTAACTCTGCTAGAGGCCAAAGCGTTAGTCGTGATTATCTGTAACCTCGGAAGACGGTTAACCGCCAAAATTCGGCAGTTACTCATGGATTATGAAGCCCTAAAACAAAAACAAATTCCGATTGAACGACATTTACAACTGTCCAACTACTTAACGCAATTTCGGGTACATTTCCGCAGTCGCATGAATCCCCGAAGAGCGTTGGTAATGACTTATAGTTCTGATGAGAAGTTAAACGATTTAGCCATCCGTTTATTAGAGAAACTTCTGTTTTGCACAGGTACGGCTGGAATGCAGCGATTTTGGATTAGTTTGTTTGATGGAGAAGTCGAATGACGATTGAACGTCAATATAGTTTACCGAACTGCAAACTGATTTTGCAGGGCTTACCCCAAGGAACCGATGGGAAATCCGACGGAAGAGTCAGTTTAAATAGGCTCATGAATGCAGAATGTCATTTTGTGGGCTACCCTCAACCCATTAGCGGGGGACGGGAGTTTTTTGAAAGTTTGGTACGACAGGTGAGTCGCTACGCTCAAGGGTTCCTGAGTGGACTCATTCCCCCTGAAGGATCTCACGCCAAGCCGGAGTTAGTGGAATTACGCCCCATCGGAGGAGAGTTCCATCAGTTAAGGGTTTATGAGTCTTCAGAGGACAATCCCTCTGAGGAGTCTTCTTTACCTAATTCTCCAACCGTTACGGTAGATTTAACAACGGTACAATTATTTGACCTTGTTGAAGCAATAGATCAGTTTTTAGCGGATAGCCAAACCTTACCTGAATTATCTCTCCAGTTAAAACCTCTTTCTAAACGTTATCTGAAACCAGAACAACCTGTTGCTCAACGGGTGAAGCCCGCAGCTATTGGGGTATCGAGTTTGGCATTAACGGCTTTAGCTTTGTTTGCCTTGCCCATTCCCGATGTCAAACGACCCCAAGACCCGAAACTGCAACCCCAAGCACAGACGGAAACAATTCCCACACCCAGCGCGTCCCCCCCAACGGGATCACCGAGTTCAGCAACATCGGAAGCGCCTTTAGCGTCTAATCTGTCTAGTCCACAGCCCATTACTAATCCTCAAGAACTCAACGATTTAAAAGCTCAACTTGATGAAAAACTGGATAAAGCTTGGACACCGGCGGCGGATGTGAAAGTCCCCTTAGTTTATCGGGTGAGTGTGGCAAAAGATGGGGCAATTGTGGGTTATAAACCCCTAAATCCAGCAACAGAAACGGCAACGGCAACCGAACAAACTCCACTACCGGATTTATTATATAAACCTGTTGGGAATCGTCCAATCAATGAACCGTTGGCAGATTTCCAAGTCACATTTAATCCTGATGGTAGTTTGGACGTTCGGAGTTTATCAGTGATTAGTAATCAGTAGTCAGTTATGGGTCAGGAGTCAGGAGTTAATAATTATTAGTTAATTTTTAATAATTATTAATTGATTATGTTATTGAGATACTTAACAGCTTGTTAGTCGCCCACTGTTAACTAAAAACTGATAACTGATAACTGATAACTGATAACTGATTATGGAGATTAATTGATGACAAAATCTGCAAAGCCACAAATTCAACCACCCCCGCCTCCGGTTCCTCGCCGATTTAACGGTCTATTGTTTGTGGGAACAATGGTGTTTAACCTCCTGCTGTTGACGGTGGGTTCGGTGCTGGCTTGGTTTGTGGGGATGGCAATTGCTCAAGTCTATCCGAATTCCCGGTCTGAAGTTCCCTTAACAGAACAGTTGCTTGAGAAAACCCAAAATTGGGGTACGGGGGGAATGATCCCGACTCCGGTGGTGAGTCCGAGTCCTGCTTCTCCTCAACCGATCCCCACACCCAGTCAAACTTTAACTGATCCCCAACGTCAACAACTGCGCCTTCAGTTGCAGCAACTCCAGGGACAGTTAAATACGCTCATGGGAAAAACGGCGGCTTTAGAAACTCAATTAGGATCGAGTCGTCCGACGGAACCTTTGGAGGAACGTTTACAAATTCTGGAACAGCAATTAGGGGCTGCAACTCCAACTTCTGGGTCGGGAAACAAAAAACCGACTCAACCTTCCCGCCCTGCGATTTCCACAACGCCGGAACGTCGTCAAAACTCGAATACCCTAATTGTTACGTTTCCCAGTGATGTGTTGTTTGATGTGGGGAGTACGATTTTGCGTCCAGGGGCTAACGTGATTTTAGATACGATTATTACGGATATTAAAACTTATAAAGGGGCTGCGGTGAGGGTGATTGGTCATACGGATAATCAAGGAAATCCTCAACAAAATTTAGATGTATCTTTTAGTCGTGCAGAAGCGGTGATGAAATATTTATCTGAAGCTGCTGGAACAGACTATCACTGGTCAGCCATTGGATATGGGTCTAATCGTCCTACCGTTAATAATAATTCTGAAAATAATCGCCAACTCAATCGCCGTATTGAAGTCGCTATTACACCCTAGCAATAATAAAGGATTCACTCTGATACCGCTAACTGATAACTGCTAACTGCTAACTGCTAACTGCTAACTGATAACTGATAACTGATAACTGATTATGAAAATCGTTTTTTTTGGTACACCTCAATTTGCAGTTCCGAGTTTAGAACGGTTGTTAGACCATCCTGAATTTGACGTTTTAGCCGTTGTGACTCAACCCGATAAACGCCGAGGTCGGGGGAGTCAATTGACCCCTTCTCCGGTCAAAATATTAGCAGAAACCCATCAATTATCCATTTGGCAGCCCAAACGGGTGAAAAAAGATCAAAACACCTTAAATCTATTGCGAGAAGCTCAGGCGGATGTTTTTGTGGTGGTCGCTTATGGACAAATTTTATCCCCAGAAATTCTGGATATGCCTCGGTTGGGATGTGTGAATGGTCATGGCTCAATTTTACCCAAATATCGCGGAGCCGCCCCGATTCAATGGTGTTTATATCATGGGGAAGAGGAAACGGGAATGACATCTATGTTAATGGATGCAGGGATGGACACTGGGCCGATGTTATTAAAAGCGGTGACACCCATTGGACTATTAGAAAATGCAACGGATTTAGGAAAGCGGTTAGCGAAATTGGGGGCTGATTTATTAGTAGAAACTTTATTAAAATTGGACAGAGGAGAAATTCAACCGATTCCTCAAGATCAGGCTTTGGCAACTTATGCCCCTTTAATTAAAGATGAAGATTATCATTTAGATTGGCATCGATCTGCGATCGCATTACATCATCAAATTCGAGCCTTTTACCCCAACTGTATTACATCATTTCGGGATAAACCCTTGAAAGTGTGTGCTACTGTACCTTTAATGCCAGAATATCAGTCCCAATTTCCCCCGGAATACCAAAATTTGCAACAACAATGGCCCTATTTATCCCAACTTTCAGGACAACCAGGAGAAGTGGTCGCTTTAGTTAAACGTTTTGGGCCAGTGGTGCAAACGGGAGCAGGATTACTACTCCTGACAGAAGTACAATTGGCAGGTAAACGTGTACAATCTGGTTTGGATTTTGCAAATGGAACCCGTTTGGCGGTTGGAGAAATTTTAGGATAGAATCGTTCTGGATCTTAAAATAATAGAGATTTTTACCAGGGGTGCGATTGTCACAGTAGAGAGGGGTAAATCTACCACCATTTTCGACTATAATTCAGGCTCTTTCTCAATTCTTTGTCGGTATCGTCAAAATACAGCAGTCAAATTAACAACAACTACCCAGCAAATCATGGAGATGGTTGGTCAAATTCCAGAGGAAAAATTTCACATTACCCTAGCAGGAGAGATCGTCTCTGTTCGCTTACCAGAACGTTTAAGTGTGTTAGAGGCGGTTTCCTTTAAAACGACCTGTCAGGATGTTATTTCTCTCAATCCTCCGCCGAAAAAAATTATTTTGGATTTTAGCCAGACTATATTTATTGATAGTAGTGGAATTGGTGCACTGATTAGCAATCTAAAAACAACAAAAGCCAAAGGGATTGACTTAGTTTTAAAATCCGTTGGCTCTCAAGTGATGGCTGTTTTTTCCCTCACTTCCCTCGACCAAGTGTTAACTATAGAACCTCCGAGTGCGGATGACTTACTCAAGGAGAAAGTTCGCGGGGAAAATCGCCTTCCTGTGACTCATCCGTCTATTAGGTCTTGGTTGAAGCGATTCATTGATGTTGTGGGTGCGCTGGTGGGTTTAGGAATTACATCAATCTTAGCAATTCCGATTATTCTGGCGATTCGTTTAGATAGTCCAGGGCCAATTTTCTTTGGTCAAGTGCGTTGTGGGTGGATGGGAAAACGGTTCCGCATTTGGAAGTTTCGTTCCATGTGTAGCAATGCTGAAGCCTTGAAAGATAAAATTCCTAATCAAGCACAAGGGGCTATTTTCAAGAATGATAATGATCCTCGAATTACCAAAGTGGGTCAGTTTTTACGGCGAACCAGTTTAGATGAATTACCGCAATTTTGGAATGTTTTAAAGGGTGAAATGAGTTTAGTGGGTACTCGTCCGCCTACACCGGATGAGGTGGAACGTTATGAAGTTCCTCAATGGCAAAGATTAGATGTTAAGCCGGGAATGACGGGAGAATGGCAAGTGAATGGTCGCTCTCAAGTCAAAAATTTTGAGGATATTATTCGTTTAGATTTGAAGTATCAAGAAAATTGGAGTTTAATGTACGACATGAAGTTAATTGCCAAAACTATAATGGTTGTATTTCACAAAAATAGCGGTGCTATGTAGAGAATTGATGAGTAATGAAGCGCTACTAGCACAATCTAATCTTCAGGTGAAAACCACACTAACCGCCTTAGAAGAGGTGCTAAAGTGGTTTGACAGAATCACCTCTACTTTTCTGCCTTCAGATATTTTTCATAAGTGTCAAATTGCTTTAACCGAAGGTTTTACAAACGCTGTGCGTCATGCTCATCGTACTTTACCCGAAACCACACCCATTGAGTTAGAAGTTAAGGTTTTTTCCCCTTGGATTGAAATGCGAATTTGGGATTGGGGAGAACCTTTTAACTTAGAAAAAGCCCTAGAGATGATGAGTGAAATGCACGCTGACCCGTTAGAACATGAAGGCGGACGAGGACTGATTTTTATGTCTAAATTAACGGATGAATTGTATTATACACGGTTAGATGATCAACGCAATTGTTTAGTGATGAAAAAACAAATTTATTAGAGGGAACAGGGAATTACGAATTACGAATTACGAATTACGAATTACGAATAGGGAATCATTTAATATCTGGTCAAAGTTAATGATTTTTCCCATATCCTCCACCCCCAGGAGTTTCAATTACAAAAGTATCATGAATATTCATTTCAACGGTGGCGGTACTGTTTAATTCTTCTCTAGTTTTATCGTTGCGAATTACATAATTTTTACCGACTAACCCAGGTTGTCCGCCATTTAAACTAAAAGGGGGAATGAGGCGATGTTCTGATAATATTGCTGCGGTCATGGGTTCTAAAAATTGTACTTTTCTAATAATTCCATTCCCGCCTTTAAATTGCCCTAAACCGCCACTATTTTTCCGAATACTAAACTCTTCTAATAACACCGGATAACGCCATTCTAATAATTCAGGATCAGTTAAACGGGAGTTGGTCATGTGGGTATGAACGGCATCAGTTCCATTATAGTTTATTCCCGCACCAGAACCGCCACAAATCGTTTCATAATATTGATAATTTTGATTACCAAAGGTGAAGTTATTCATGGTTCCTTGAGAAGCTGCCATCACGTTTAATGCGCCATATAACGCATCAACTATTGCTTGAGACGTTTCCACATTCCCCGCCACCACAGCCGCCGGATAACGAGGGTTTAAAAAGCAGCCTTCAGGGATAATAATTTCTAAGGGTTTTAGACACCCTGCATTCAGAGGAATATTATCGTCTACTAAGGTTCTAAAAACATATAAAACGGCTGCTTTACAAACCGCTTTTGGCGCGTTAAAATTAGTCGTTAATTGTTCAGATGTTCCGGTAAAATCGATTGTAGCGTTACGGTTATTTTTATCAATTTTAATCGTAACTTTGATTATCCCTCCATTATCCATTGGATAGGTGAACTCACCATCCGTTAACACATCAATTGCCCGACGCACGGATTCTTCAGCATTATCCTGAACGTACTGCATATAAGTTTGAACGGTATTTAAGCCATATTGAATTACCATTTTTTTCAATTCTTGAACGCCTTTTTCATTGGCGGCTATTTGCGCTTGTAAATCCGCAAGATTTGTGGCAGGATTTCGGGCTGGATATTTTCCTGATGTTAATAAATTTAAGAGTTTTGTTTCTAAAAATGTGCCTTCTTTAACGAGTTGAAAATTATCGATTAAAATGCCTTCTTCTTCTATATTTTTACTATTGGGAGGCATTGAACCTGGGGTTATTCCTCCAATATCTGCTTGATGTCCCCGTGAAGCAACGTAAAATAAAATCTGTTCGCCGGAATCATTAAAAACAGGAGTAATGACGGTAACATCGGGTAAATGAGTGCCTCCATTATAGGGATTATTAAGCATATAAACATCCCCAGGTTTTAGGGTTTCTCCTTTGGCAGCAATTAACCTTTCGACACTTTCACTCATTGACCCTAAATGGACGGGAATATGGGGTGCATTGGCGACTAATTGACCATATTGATCAAAAATAGCACAGGAGAAATCGAGGCGCTCTTTAATATTAACAGAACTGGCGGTATTTTGCAAGCTAATTCCCATTTGTTCGGCGATAAATTGAAATAGATTTTTAAAGATTTCTAATTTTACAGGGTCAGCTTTTATTGTTTTATCTTCTTTAATTACAGGAGGGTTAATAGAATGAGTTTGTTTTAAAACTAAATAATTTTGCTCTGTTAATTCCGCTTGCCATCCGGGTTCAATAATATTTGTGCCAATGGATTCTATAATAATAGAAGGGCCGTTAATAATATCTCCGGGTTGTAAATCATCTCTTTCAAAAATAGGGGTATTTTGCCATTGATTATTAGTATATATAGGAACTGTTGCGATCGCTGTAGGAGGTTGAGTTCGAGTTCGGGTTAATATCGGTTCTTCGGAAGTATCCATTTTTTGAATAATTTCTGCGGTGATTGATTCAACAATTAAGGCTTTTTCCGATTTAATAAAGCCGTAGCGGGTTTGATGTTCTTGTTCAAATTGTTGGATTAAAGCAGATATATCAGAAACAAAATTAACCGCTAACGTTGAATCTGTTCCTTCATATTTTAGATACAGTTTAAAAATAACCTCGGTTTTGAATTCAGGATTTTCTAATTCTGCTTTGGCTTCCGTTTCTAATTGGGAAAAAATATGTTCTAGTTCGGGAATTAATTCAACGGTTAATCGATTTTCAATGGCTTTTTCTCGTAATATTCTGACATCCGCTAAACCCATTCCATAAGCCGATAATACCCCAGCATAGGGATGAATAAAAATTTGTTTAATTCCTAATGTATCGGCAATTAAACAAGCGTGTTGACCGCCTGCACCGCCAAAACAACACAGGGTATAGTTAGAAACATCATAACCCCGTTGGAGGGAGATTTTTTTAATCGCATTCGCCATATTTTCAACCGCAATGGTAATAAATCCGGTGGCGACTTCTTCCGGTGCTCTGTTATCTCTCGTTTGTGTTTGAATTTCTGTGGCTAATTCCCTAAATTTTTGACGAACAATTTCAGAATCTAAGGGCAAATCGCCATTTTTTCCAAATACTTTCGGGAAGAATTGCGGCTGAATTTTCCCTAACATTACATTAGCATCCGTAACGGTTAACGGCCCTCCTAAACGATAACAAGCTGGCCCAGGATTTGCCCCGGCGGACTCTGGCCCAACGCGATATCGTGACCCATCAAAGGTTAAAATTGAACCGCCTCCCGCCGCGACGGTATGAATAGCCATCATCGGAGTTCGCATTCTCACCCCTGCGATTTCTGTTTCAAATTGGCGTTCATATTCGCTATTAAAATGGGCGACGTCGGTGGATGTTCCGCCCATATCGAAAGTAATAATATTCTGAAATCCCGCTTTTAAACTCGTTTGAACTGCCCCAACAATTCCTCCGGCTGGCCCTGATAATATACTATCTTTTCCTTGGAATTTTTGGGCATTGGTTAAGCCACCATTAGATTGCATAAACATTAATTTAATGGGGTTTGGTTTGACCTCTCCCCCAGCCCCTCTCCTGCGAGGCGAGGGGGGAAGAATTCTTAATATTAAATTTCTAATATTAAAAAGATCTCTTACTCCCCATTCCCTTGCAGGGAAGGGGGCTGGGGGGTTAGGTCGCAATAACTTCTCAGCGTCACAATTTAATTGAGACGTAACTTGATTAATATAACGTTTTAAAATCGGCGATAAATAAGCATCAACAACGGTAGTATCCCCTCGGCTGACTAATTTCATTAACGGGCTAATTTGATGGGAAACGGAAATTTGAGTAAAGCCGATTTCTTGGGCTAAGGCGGCAATTTTTTGTTCGTGGTGGGGATAGCGATAACCGTGCATTAAAACAATGGCACAACTTCTAATTCCGGTTTGATAAACTTGTTGTAATTGGGTTTTTAATAAATCTAAATTAACGGGGGTTAATTCTTTTCCTTGGGCGGTATAACGTTCTGCGACTTCTATCACTTGTTCATAGAGCATTTGGGGTAAAATAATCTGACGGGCAAAAATATCGGGGCGATTTTGATAGCCGATTCTTAACGCATCTTTGAAACCTTTGGTGATAATTAATAAAGTGCGATCGCCTTTTCGTTCTAATAAGGCATTGGTCGCAACGGTGGTTCCCATTTTCACTTCTGAAATTAATTCACTGGGAATGGGTTGATCTGGGGATAAGTTTAATATTTCTCGGATGCCTTGAATGACTGCATCGGGATAGCGATCGGGATTTTCTGATAATAATTTATGGGTGATTAAACTTCCATCGGGTTTGCGGGCAACAATATCGGTAAAAGTGCCCCCTCGGTCAATCCAAAATTGATAGGTTGTAGCGTTGGGTTGGGGTGTGGAAGTCATGAGCTATTTTTAATTATTATTTTTAGGCTTTATTTATTTTAGGGGACTAATTTTTAAGGGTTTGGGGTATGGTTGTCAACTTAAATGATGAATGCCCTGAACTAAAGTTCGGGCTAAAAGCTAACGTTATCTTTAGATAACTCAAGACTTGATTTTATTAACCCATTTTAACGGGTTTTTGCTTTCAGCCTGAAATTTATTTCAAGGCTTAGAATTTTGTTTCCCCAACACCTTATCACACAAATGCCTATCCTCCTCACTCACACTCGAACTATTCTCCAGATAATCCTTCATCCATTCACAACCCCAGACCATTAATTGATCTAAATCAAAGTTAATCGTCCATAGCTTGATTGTTTTGTCTGAACTCCCAGAAGCGAGAATTTTACCATCGGGACTCCAACTGACACTATTAACCTGATTCTCGTGGCTTTTGAGAATTTGCAACACCTTACCTTCTCGACTCCAGAGATTGATGGTATTATCGTCACTACCAGAAGCGAGAATTTTACCATTAGGACTCCAACTTATACTATTGACCGGATTTTCATGGCCCTTGAAGGTCTGCAAAAGTTGACCCTGTTTGTTCCATAGTTTGATAGTGTTGTCCTGACTGCCAGAAGCTATGGATTCATTGTCGGGATTCCAACTTATAGTATTAACCCAACTCTGATGACCGTTGAGGATGTGCAAAAGCTGGCCCTCTCGACTCCAAAGCTTGATGGTTTTGTCATTGCTGCCAGAAGCAAGAATTTGACCATCAGAACTCCAACTTAGACTACAAACCCCTTCCTTATGAGCCGTGAGGGTGTGTAAAAGTTCACCCTCTCGACTCCAAAGCTTGATGACCCCATGACTACCGCCAGAAGCTAGGGTTTCACCATCGGGACTCCAACTCAGACTCCAAACCTCATCTTGATCACCTGTGAGGGTGTGCAAAAGTTGACCCTCCTGATTCCACAGCTTAATGGTCTTGTCCTGACTGCCAGAAGCGAGAATTTTACTATCGGGACTCCAACTCAGACCCCAAATCACTTCCTTATGAGCCGTTAGGGTGGACAAAAGTTGACCCTCTCGACTCCAAAGCTTGATGACTTCATCACTACTAGAAGCTAGGGTTTCACCATCGGGACTCCAACGGACGCTATTGACCGGATTCTCATCGCTCTTGAGGGTCTGCAAAAGTTGACCCTCTAAGCTCCAGAGTTTGATGGTCTTGTCCTGACTGCCGGAAGCCAGAGTTTCACCATTAGGACTCCAACTTAGACTATTGACCCGATTCTTATGACCCTTGAGCGTCTGCAACAGTTGACCTTCTCGGCTCCACAACTTGATAGTTTTATCATTACTGACAGAAGCCAAGGTTTGGTTGTTAGGACTCCAACTCAGACCCCCGACCCGATTCTCATGACCCTTGAGCGTCTGCAACAATTTACCCTCGCGACTCCATAGCTTGATGGTGAAGTCATTACTGCTAGAAGCCAGAATTTTACCATCGGGACTCCAATTAAGACTTCTGACACCCTTCTCATGACCCTTGAGCGTCTGCAACAATTTACCCTCACGACTCCACAGCTTAATGGTTTTGTCGTTACTGCCAGAAGCGAGAACTTTACCATCAGGACTCCAACTCAAACTCCAAACGGAACCCTTATGATTCTTAAGGGTCTGCAAGAGTTGACCCTGTTTACTCCATAGCTTGATGGTTTTGTCGTTACTGCCAGAAGCGAGAACTTTACCATCGGGATTCCAACTCACACTCTGTACCTCATCCTCATGACCCTTGAAGGTCTGCAAGAGTTGACCCTGTTTACTCCACAGCTTGATAGTGTTGTCCTGACTCCC
This sequence comes from Planktothrix tepida PCC 9214, assembly GCF_900009145.1. Classification (NCBI taxonomy): domain Bacteria; kingdom Bacillati; phylum Cyanobacteriota; class Cyanophyceae; order Oscillatoriales; family Microcoleaceae; genus Planktothrix; species Planktothrix tepida. The sequence goes on along the minus strand of NZ_LN889813.1, from coordinate 332,811 downwards.
AGAAGCAAGGGTTTCATCATCAGGACTCCAACTCAGACTCCAAACTATACCCTGATGAGCATTGAGAGTTTGTAACAGCTTGCCATGTTTGTTCCATAGCTTGATAGTGTTGTCCTGACTACCAGAAGCCAGAATGTTACCGTCGGGACTCCAACTCACACTCTCGACTGAATCCTGATGACTTTTCAGGGTATTACGCTCTCTAATGTCATACAAAATTTTCTGAAGCGTAGTAATTGTTGGCAGACGAGTATTCTGTGTTTCTGAACGGGAAGGATCTAAGGTTTTGAGTTGTTTTGCTGCGGTTAAAACTTCTTTTAGGGCTAAGAATTCTTCACCTTCACTGAAAAATTCTTTTGCAGAATACCCTTTTAAGCTGACTTCTGCCAGTGCTAACTTTAACTTTGCTTCTTTGACTGCTATGATAACTGCAACTAAAGAAAGTACAGCAACGCCAAACGCCACACCAGAAATCATACTAATTAAGGTTGCCTTTTGTTTGGCTTTAGCTAAAATTTGATAGGCTTTGTGTTCTGCCTCCAATTCTGCTTGAATCGCCCGTTTATCTAAGACTTCACTAGCATCTAAATATTGATAATCTTCACTACTCAAACTTTTTCCCTTTGCCCATTGTTTCGCTTCTTTTAAGGCTTCCCCCTGCAACAACCGTGACTCATCCTGACGTTGTGACTTTTCCCAAGCGCTAAACGATTCTGCATAGGGTCGTAAATCTGCTAAGGTTTTTTCTACCCAATTCAAATTAAAAACCGTTGCATAAATTTGATTATAAACCTTCAGTTTTCCCTGATTTTTGACCACTAATCCCGATAGCCGCAACATCACTTGATCTGGGTTATCTTCCGCAAGAATTCCTTGTTGTTGTAAGATTTGTTGATAACTTCCGAGAAGTCGTCCGGTGCGTTGATGTTCAGCATAGAGAATGCGATCACGAATGGTTCTTAAATGTTCCGGGGTGTCCTGTCCTTCCCAGTTATTAATAATCCGGTCTTGAACTAAATTTTCTACCCATTCCGCCTCTTGATTTGAGGGAATATTTTGCCCACTTTCTCGAATTAATTTACAGAGTTTTTGTGTTAAAAACGGTTGTCCTCCCGTCCAATATAAAACGGATTTTAATAAGCCTTGAGGGTTATCGGTTTGGTTGATAAATCCATCGGCTAGGGGATATGATTCTGTTAACTGAAATCCGGTTAATTCAATAGCTCTACCAATATTAAAGGGCGTTCTTCGTTTATCTTGAATTAAATCCGGTGGCGTTGTCACCCCTAATAATGCAAAGGTTAATCGTTGATAACTGGGTTGTTCAGCACGATGATTATAACACTCTCGAATTAAAGCAAAAAAGTCATCGATTGGAAAGGGTAAACTTAATACACTATCAATTTCATCAACGAAAATCACAATCGGTGTCAAGATTAATTCTAAAAGAATATCTTTTAAAAATTTCCCAAATCGTTGAGTAACTGATAACTGTTGATGTTGTTGCCACCATTCCTCCCCATCAAATTGAGTATACAGTTCTAGGCTGTTACTCATTTCTTCAATCATTCCTAAATACCACTGTTCGGGAGTAATTTCTAAAGTCCCAATCGCTGTAATATCAATCGCAACACAAGTATATCCTTCCTGTTCTAACCGTCGCATGGTTTGAACTCTTAAACTGGATTTTCCCATCTGACGACAGTTGAGAACATAACAAAATTCTCCCTGTTTTAATGCGTCGTAAAATTCATCATCGGCGGCTCTTTTAATATAGGTGGGAGAATCAACGGGAAGACTCCCACCAACTTGATAATCATAGCGAGGTTGAGGATGATTATTCATGACTATACCCCTAAGCAATCACAAAAATAAAGCCGATAAAGATCAACGGAATCACATCATAAAAATAAAATCGTTTTTTTTCCTGCGACTGGTACTACTCATCAATAAAACTTCAGGTAAACGCACTCTATGAGGTGAAATGTTCTCAATTCCAGGCTCTTGAGTTTGATTTTAAACGCTATTGTCCAAAATTCGTCTCTGTTTTAACATAAAATTATGAAACCGCCCAGACTAAAAACCCAGTTTCTCAAAGAAATCAATCGGGTTTTTGGCTTGTACCGATAACTCATCCCTTAAGTGTTATACGGTGATGTCTTTAATAAAGTTAAGAAGATTTTGCCTAATATTAATTCCTGTAAATTAGTAATGGGGTACGCTTGGAAAAGAGGTTTGTAGAGTTATTAATAGAGACTAAAAATTGCGTTGACAACACCTAGACAAAAAAAGCTGTCCTAGAAGAGCTTGCCCTGAGTCCTGCCCTGAGCCTTGTCCTGAACCTTGTGGAAGGGCTGTCGAAGGGACAGGGCTTTAAACCCTTTTCGGTAAATGAAGAGGGGGTAGGGTGTAGCCTGTGGGGGGTAGGGGAAGAACAGACGATAGACTTTGTAAATTTCTTCTTGCTTTAGTTGGAGGATTAGCTTAAGATCTGCCATGATTTTATCAGGTTTTCTGTTTTCAACAGACCTGCTCGTTTACAATGGCTTAATCTCCTCTGACAGCAGGACAAACCTTAAAAATTACTCCCTTTGAGTCAGGGAATTGTCAATGTAAACTCGACTTCGGTTTGTTCAGCACGGTCACAGGTTCTCAGACTAGCTTGGGAAGTGAGCCTGATATTCAGGAACTGACTTCCAAGTCCGAGCTAGGCTGAAGTCGCGATTATGAGGAAACGGTGAAGGAATGACGACACCCCAATTTGATCAAACCCGCTTATCTCCATCAGAATTCTCTGAGGAGGTTTCGAGTTCTTCACCCTCGGAGAACATCTCAGAAACTACTGTAGAGGAAAAGCAAACTGTCCAGAAACGAATTCCCTTGAAACTTCCGCCTTGGTTTTGGGGCTGGCCGTTTCTGTGGTTGATTATTTTCTTGGGGTTTGGAACACTGGGGACGGGGGCTCTGCTGTGGTTATTAACCATGCCTCCAGCACCGAATTGTGAAGAAATCTCGCCCTTATCTCCCGATAGTGAACGGTTATATTGTGCTGATCTCGCTACAAAGTCGGGCAAAATAGAACCGTTACGTCAAGCCTTTGCCTTAATTGCCAGTTGGCCCGCAGATCACCCGCTTCAGGGACTCGCGCAACAAAAAATGCAGCAGTGGTCACAGGCCTTAATTGAAATTGCCAAGCAAAAAATTGATAGTAATGGAGATTTAAACGCAGCCTTAGCCATTGTTAATATTGTTCCGAAAAATACCCCGGCTTATGAACAGGTGGAAATTGCCATAGAGGGCTGGAAAAATAATTGGGATCAAGGGCAAAAAATTTATGATAAAGCCCTGAAAGCCATGCAAGATTTAGATTGGACACAAGCTTTTGGATATGCCCAAGCGTTATCAAAATTAAATAATACCCATTGGAGTGAAAAGCGATTTAATGAAATTATGGATCGCTTGAGTTTGGAACGTCAAGGGAATCAACGCTTGAATGAAGCGCGTGAGTTAGCGAAGGAAAATACTCCCGAAAAATTAGCCGAAGCGATCGCTTTAGCCAACAAAATTGATAAAAAACTTTATATTCAAGCTGGGGCGATCAAAGAAATTAAAAATTGGAGTCGCTCTTTACTGGATTTAGCCGTTAAAGAATTAAAAGAAAAAAAGATAGAGGGTTTCACAGATATTGCCAGTTTGGTTCCCCACTATTCGCCTTTGTATGCAGAATCCCAAAATTTGATTTTAATGGGTCAAATTAAAGCCCTCAGTTGGAATCAAACCAATAGTCAACCCATTTGGCAACAAATGGCGGTTCTTTGGGAAGGACAAGCGGCTCTGGATCAAATGGGAAATAATCGTCCTCCCTATCCAGAAGCGCAAGTTAAACCAGAGGAGGTTTCACAACAGATTCAAGATCTGCTCAATTTGCAGTTGGCTACAGTCGTGGCGAATATTGATCATCCTTTTACATTACAACTGGCAATTGATCAAGCCCAGATGATTACGCCTCAACAACCTCGACGAGTTCACGCTCAAACCTTAGTCGCCCATTGGCGTAAGGAAATTCAACGATTAGAAGATCAGCCCTACCTGGCTTTAGCTCGACGGTTAGCCCAAACAGAAACCCTAGATGGGTTTGAAACGGCTGTGCAGCAAGCTCGTCAAGTTGGGTTGGGAAGTCCGTTACGGGTTGAAGCTCAAACATTAATTGCTGAATGGACAAAACGGATTGAAATTATTGAGGATCAACCGCTTCTGAATGAAGCCTTAGCCTTAGCAAAACAGGGAAATCTGAGTGCTGCGATTGATAAAGCCTCTAAAATTAACTCAGGTCGAGCGTTGTATCAGCCAGCACGGGATAAAATTTCCGCTTGGGTGGCGCAAGTACAAACGACAGAAGATCGACCGATTTTGAATCGAGCTTATGATTTAGCTGGAAAGGGAAATCTCAGTGGGGCCATTGCTGAAGCTTCGCAAATTCGATACGGTCGGGCATTATATTCTGAAGCTCAAGGGGCGATTGCTGGCTGGGCTTCGGAACGCGATGCAGCCATTGCTGCACAACAAGAACCTGTAGAAGAAGCTCGTCCTGTCTCTCAAACAGATTCCTACTCTAATGATTCCGGTTATTCCAGCGATAGCGGGAATTCCAATTATTCAGAACCTTCCTATTCCAACGATAGCGGGAATTCTAATTATTCAGAACCTTCCTATTCCAACGATAGCGGAGGTTATGACTCAACGGTAGCCCCAGATTCCGGTTATTCAGATTATCCTCCCGCACCCGCAGAACCTCCCCCAGCACCGGAACCTGAACCCGAACCTGCGGCTGCTGCGCCGGAACCTGCACCCGAACCTGCACCCGAACCTGCGCCGGAACCTGCACCCGAACCTGCACCTCCCGCGGCATCAGAACCTAGCCCCAGTGATGGAAATAATGCACCTAATCCTAATTTATTTTTAGAATAGGTAGGTTAGAGGCTGTCTTTAGAATTTAAACGCCGATTTTTAACGGCTTAAAGACGCTTCTAGGGGCACTTCTTCAACAACGGGATGTTTTTCTAAGGTTAAATTAGACTGTTGAGAACCCGATAAACGCTTGAGTAACTTGGGTTTCGGGTCATGAAGCAGATAAATAATTTGATCTCCGACTTGCCAAGATTCCGAGGCAGGTAACACTTGCAAATTCCCATCTCGTTCGATTAATAAAGGGATTAATTCTCCAGAGCGAATTAATGCTTGCAGGTGCGCTCGTTGAAATTCTAAACCCGGTTGGCGTAAGACCGTTTCTCCTAATTTCACTTCTCGGTCTTCGAGATAGGTATTCCATTGTTTTAAGGGTAAATCAGGGATAAAAGCTTGTTGAATTTTTTCTCGATTTACTGTTGCTTTGGTTTGCGGTTCACGGGGAAATAATGCCAACACACGGGGCGGTTTAAATTCCGTATCAGCCCGTTCTGCTAAAACAACATTAACTTCTCCATTACTGGTCATTGCTAAGAAGGTTCCGATTGATTCTAATCCCGCTTCTTCTAATACATTTGGATCTAAAGCACTACTTTGATAAACAGTTAATCCTTGCTGTCTTGCTTGTTCACAGGCTTCAGGATCAGTATCAATCATCACAACTAATTCATCCCGTTCTTGGAATAATTTGCCGATTAATCGACTCAAAGGATTTGAACCCACAATCACCGCCCCCGTTACCGAACTCGACGTAATTCCTAGGGTTTTTGCCATCCATCGAGCCGTTAATCCTTGAATCACCACCGTCATAATAATGGTTAAAAACACTAACGCTTTAATCGAATCTCCCCCGTTAATTCCGCGTTGGGTTAGTAGAATTGCAAATAAAGACGCAACGGAAGCAGAAACAATTCCCCTCGGGGAAACCCAAGACGCAAATAATTTTTGTCGCCAATTTAGATTACTATTTAAAGTACAAAGCCAAATATTAATCGGACGCACCACCCACATTAAAGCTAAAACTGTAAAAATACTTCCCCATCCCAACGCCACAATACTATCTAAAGATAAATCCGCCGCTAATAAAATAAATAAAACCGACACCGCTAACATTGTTAATTGACCTTTAAATCGGAGTAACTGACGCATATCGGGAATCCCAACATAACGTACCATCATTCCCGTAACAACCGTTGTCATTAACCCCGATTCACTCATCAGCAATTCTGCAATATCAAACAATCCCCAAAGGGCAGCTAATACGACTAAATTTTTTAATTCTTCTGACATAAATTGGGCTGCTTTCAAGAACCATCCCAAGATTCCGCCCCCAATTACTCCAATTCCTGCCCCAATACTCAAACGTAATAGCAATTGCCCCATAATTGCTAACGGGTCAGTATTGCCATTTAACACAACGTTCAGCACTAAAACCGCTAAAATTGCCCCAACAGGGTCAATCAGAACCCCTTCCCCCTCTAATAAAGCGGACACCTGACGGTCTACGGAAACTTGTTTTAACAAGGGCCCGATTACCGTTGGGCCTGTAACAACGACTAAGGAAGCGTAGAGAAAGGCAATTTGCCAGGGAAACTCCCCTAACCAATGAGCCGCCATCCCTGCCCCCATTAGGGTGATTAAGGTTCCAAACGTCACTAAATTGCGAATACTGCCCGAAACTTGACCTAAAGCCCGCAGGTCTAAACTTAATCCCCCTTCAAATAATATTAAAGCGACGGAGAGGGAGACAATTACTTCTAACCCACTTCCCAAAAGATTTGGCTGCACGACACCCAAGCCATCATTTCCGACGAGAATCCCAAAGAATAATAGAAAAACGATGGCAGGAACTTTCAGGTAGTCTGCCAAGACTTGAGCCGTAATCCCTGCAATGACGGTAATTACCATCAACAGGGTAATGTGAAAAGATGATGTTTCCATAGGGGCTATTGTCGCAGGCTACCCACTCAAATGGGAAGGGGTGTTCTTTACTATCTTACAAGGTGTCAGAAATTCAACTCGCAGATACGGGATAGACAAAAACTATAACAATCCTATTTGAGTGGTGTTCAAAATTTCGGTTCAAAAGGGAACAGCTTAACTGGGAACAGAGATAATACTTCTGGCTGTTTCATTTTTTAAAATCTCTCGCACTCCTGTGCTAGGTTCTCCACAAGTAACTGATTTATAGGTTTTTTTAGTTGTATTAATAATAATTAATGAGTTCTATAAGCTGTTTTTATTCCATCCCGGTTTCTATTGGGGAGATGTCTAGTAGAGACGGAACGTTTCACATCTCTACCGAGGAATCTCTATTAACCGTTAACCGTAAAAGTATAAGTTTCACCGGGGTTCAAATACCTTACTTTTTCCTCTAAACCTGCAACTTTTACAGCTTCTATAAAATCTTCCAAGGGGATTTAAACACGGTATAATCATTATAGTGAATTGGAATTGTTACATCGGGTGAAATAATTTTAATCGCTTCTATTCCCTGTTTAGCATCCATTGTCAGTAATACACCTAAAATTTTTGTTCCTCCCAAATGTAATAACCCTAAATTGATATTCGGATATCGCCGAGGAATTTCTTTTAAATCATCATAAACTAACGTATCCCCACTAATATAAAGACGGAATCCTGTTGTTGAGGATTCTGTTTGAAATTCTAATAAACTTCCCATCATTTTTGGTAACAAAGCCGTTAACAGTCCGGGGCCATGTCTTCCTGGCATCGCCGTAAATTTAAGTTGAGTTTGACCTTTTTTTATCGTTAAGCTCTCCCAGGTTTCTAACGGACATAAAGCTTTAAATCCTTTCTTTTCTAAATCCCTTGTTGCTTCATAGGTTTAGATCAGGTCGTTTTATAACTATCAAAAACAACAACAAATCATCCCGTGATAAATCGGTGTCTTAGCTTATTCAACTGATTTAAACCCTCAGCCTCATCCCCCTAAAGTTAGAAGCTAAGGGTTTAACAGATTTTATCCCTTCTAGCTGATTTAAAGTAATTTAACCACCGACTGGGGATTTCGCTTCTTGAGCAACAATTTCCACTTCATCCTCCGCTAATTGTCTTAACAAAGTTTCAGCTTCACTGCCTCCTAAACGAACTAAAGCTTGGGCAACACGATAACGGACTTGCCAGTCGGAATTGGTTACAAAAGGAACTAATAAAGGAATTGCTCTGTGATCTCCTAATTCTCCTAATGCACTAATGGCAACGGTTTGAATCAGAGTATTTTCATCTTGAAGCGCTTGTTCTAATAGTTCAAAAGCACGAGGTTCTTCTATTCCTCCCACTGCCGCAACAATACTCAGTTTCAGTAACCATTCAGAGGTTGTATTGTAAACAGTTTGCAGATCATCAAACGCATTTTTAAGTTTTAACGCACCTAATCCATCGGCGGCAGCAGCTTGTACATCGACTTCAGGATCATTTAATAAGTGATGGCTCAATATTTCATAAGCGATTTCTAAATTCTGTTCCCCCAAAGTTGCCATTTGGCTAACAGCCGCATATCGAACTCGACTATTACTATCTTTAATGGGGATTTGAATTAACTCAAATGCAATTGCAGGTTCCAATTCTCTGAGTTGATTTACACCGCGTAAGCGATCGCCTAAATCACTAGAAATTAACAAATTTTGAACAGATTCTGGGGTAATTGTCATAAAAATTAAAGTTGTGAAATGAAGGCTCTAAACCGTTTTGAAATGATTGGATAATACCACGTTCTTCGACATCAATACATCAATATTTTCTTATTTTTAAAAATTTTCAATCATAATTTTAGGGCTGGAGTAAAAACGAAATACCCCAACCTTTTCTCATGCTGTATTCAATTCACCCGACATTTGCAGCTTGAGAGATTAAGTTTCCGATTGCCTAATCTGCCTTTGAACTTTGTGTTGTTGCCATCACCCGCAAAATATCCCCACAGGTCAGAATTCCAATCACTTTACCCGATTGCTCTACCACAGGTAAACGGTGAACCCGTTTTTCATTGAATAACCGAGCCGCATCGGACAACGATTTATTCGGTGTAATGGTCACAAGGGGTTCAGGAGTCATCACTTCTCCCACGGTTTGGCCTAAAGCTTTATGTAATTCCTGTTCATACCGGGAAAAGTTTTCCAAGTAAATCACACTATCAAGAAACGTAATATAGGCGGGTGGAGTCACACCGCTTTCCTGCCACATCAAGTCTGTTCCAGAGATAATCCCCACTAAATGACCCGATGAATTGACCACAGGTAAACAACCGATATGTCTGTCCACCATAAGTTGAAGTGCCTCTCTGAGTGGCATCTCTGGCTGGGCCAGAATCGGATTGGGGGTCATCACCTCAGCAACAGTCTTGGGCATGATTTCCAGTCTTTGATTGATAAACTTCTCTACTGTTGATCATATCAGTTCTAAGATTCCTTGCTCATACTCCCCAGAAAGATTTCAGGGTCTTCAGGGACTTTTCTTGTAGAATCAGGGGAAAGATCAAATCTTAATTTCCTATGAAAAAATCAATCAGGTCTGTTTGGAAAATTCAATATTTCTCTGTCTTAGTGACAGTAATGGTCGTCATTATCACTCAGTTGACCTTAGTTTATCCGGCTTCAGCCTTAAGAGTTTCTGCTTCTCCAGTGATAGCCAGTTTATTTTCTTTTTCAGGAACTCGACCCTCAAATCTCGGTATTAAAGAGGGTAAATTCGCACCCTGTCCTAATACTCCGAATTGTGTTTCTAGCCAAGGTATAGATGATCTTCATCAAATTGAACCTTTCAGCTACTCAGATGCTCCTGAAACAGCATTTAAACAGATTCAAACGATTCTTGAAAATACAGAAAATGCTGCTATTATTACGGCTGAACCGAATTATATTTACGCCGAATTTACCTCGCCTCTGATGGGATTTGTCGATGATGTAGAATTTTATTTAGATGAACAAGAGAATTTAATTCAAGTCCGTTCGGCTTCCCGTTTAGGAGAATCGGATTTAGGGGTAAATCGGAAACGTATTGAAGCGATTCGAGCAGAATTTTATCTTTAAAAAACTGCACGTTAGCAAAGCCCTGCGTCATCCTGCGCTTCACGCAATCGCTAATCTTAGCATCTTGTTATAGAATTTGGTCTATACTCTCAACCACTTGGTCAATGAAGTTAATAGCATCATTGACTTGGTTTTGATCAATAGACCAACGTTCACCAATATTGTAGGTTGGATTGATATCAGCTTCATGAGCAATTTTATTTCTTCGATTAATAATCGCCTTCAACTCTTGTTTAATATCTGGCGTTTCTCTTCCCATTTTAGTAGCTACTTCATCCCATAATTTTTTATCAGAAATTAACCGAATTGCCTCAGCAATTTTATCAGGTTCCTGAAAACTTTTATAACTTAATTTTTCTCTAATCTCATTTTCTAAAAATGAAATATTATTCAGTTTATTTAAAAGACTATTGGAAATTAAAGGAATTAAATTAGCCAGGGTTTGAGGTTGTTGCAAAAATTCCTCACCCTGCATTTGTTGTACTTCATCTTCTAACCAGGATTCAATATCAAGAGCTAGAATTCTATCTTGCCGTGCTGTACCTAATGAGATTTGAAAACGGGCGAAGGCGGATTGATTTGTATTCGCAGTAGCTCTGGGTTCAGGACGTTGACTTCGATAAATTTCTAACATTCCTAACGTGACAACTTCATGAACATAATAATCTAATGCACTCACCGCTAAAACTAAAGCAGATCTTAAAATATCTGAAACATCTAAAACATTAGTCGCTTGAACTTTGATAGAATTATGCAAAGCAATTAAATCTCTTACACGACTTATACTAATCCGAAATTGATCAATGGCTGACTGCATAAGTGGAGGTTAAGGCAATAACTTTATCAGCTAAGTTTGAAAAAATTTCTTCAAATTCCTGTTGCTTCTGTTGATTTTGTCGTAATGCTTGACCCCGTAGTTTCACCTCTACTTGACTTAAGCGAAAAACTGGAGTTTGATGTTTTTGAGATAATGCAATTAAACTATTGAAATTAGGAATCTTTTTTAAAGTAAAAGTATCTTGAATTTGTTGCTGTTTATAAGCCTTCTCTGGTAATAGCATATTATTTCTTCGCAAACTAGGAACTAGCTTGTAGCTAACAGTTTCCTCAATTCGTTTAATCCAATTTTCAAAAGCTTTTGTTTCCTGACCATTTTTAATCCGATAATTTTGTACAATTGTTCCTAGAAAGCGTAACGTCAAATCAGGAAAAGGATAATCAGCCTCTTTTAAAATTGGTAAATCGCTGGCAGATTTAGCCCAACGATACCACTTCGGTAAAACTTTAGACAAAGAATCAATAGCCATCACGGAGAAAAAGTCAGCCGTTGTAGGGACTATAAAAAAATCACTGATCATTAATAAATTCTGATTAATAGATCCCAAGCTGGGACTCATATCAATTAAAATATAGTCAGCATCAAACTTTTTAGCTGTTCTTTCAAATAAATAATTAATTGAACCCGGTAAATTTTTAAGCGTTTGAATTGACCCGCTTAACTCTTGTGCAATACCCAGTGTGACTTCATATTCAGCTAATCCCACATTACCTGGAAGTAAAAATAATCCGTCTCGACCTTCTATTGGAAGACAATCTATAGCTTCAATTGCTTTGGGTTGAGACTCAAATGCAGGAGCTAAACCTGTTTTAATGTTAGATTTTGTATTATAAATTTGTTCTATTCTTTCTTCATCTTCTTCTGTACCTTCTCCTAATGCCATTCCTGTTAGATTACACTGAGGATCGGTATCAGCTAAGATCACTTTTTTTCCTTTCTCTGCCAACATCCAACCTAGATTAAAGGTCGTGGTTGTTTTGCTAACACCACCTTTATGATTAAATAGAGCAATTTTTTGAACCATTGTTGTAATTAACTTTAGAATTAAAATAATAATAGCTCTATTATAGATTAAAGTTATGTTTCATGTCAATTTCTGTTATCCTAAAGCCTCCTTTACCTATTGTTAAGAAGTGCAGAGTGTGGGTTCAAATCAATTCCACTAATAAAACCTCCTACAAATTTTGTAGGAGGTTTTAAAATTAATCGGATGTTTTTAAATCATTCCCTAGTAATTAGAGACTCTAATTACAGAGCGTTACCACGAGGTAGAACTTCTTCAGGGAAGATGAAGTTTTCGTGGGGTTGATCCGCAGGAGCCATCCAAGCCCGCAGACCTTCATTTAACAGAATGTTCTTGGTATAGAACGTTTCAAACTCAGGATCTTCGGCTGCCCGTAATTCTTGGGAGACGAAATCATAAGCCCGCAGGTTGAGTGCTAAACCGACAATACCGATGGAACTCATCCACAGTCCCGTGACAGGCACGAACAACATGAAGAAGTGTAACCAACGTTTGTTGGAAAACGCAATCCCGAAGATTTGTGACCAGAAGCGGTTGGCGGTCACCATAGAATAGGTTTCTTCTGCTTGAGTCGGTTCAAAAGCCCGGAAGGTGTTGGCTTTGTCGCCATCTTCAAACAAGGTATTTTCCACCGTCGCTCCGTGAATGGCGCACAGCAGCGCACCACCGAGGATTCCCGCGACTCCCATCATGTGGAAGGGATTCAGTGTCCAGTTATGGAACCCTTGCAGGAATAGGATGAAGCGGAAGATTCCCGCCACCCCAAAGCTAGGGCCAAAGAACCAGCTAGACTGACCCAAGGGGTACATCAGGAACACACTGACGAATACCGCAATCGGCCCAGTGAAGGCGATGGCGTTGTAGGGACGAATGCCGACTAAACGGGCAATTTCTAACTGACGCAGACAAAAGCCGATCAGGGCGAAAGCACCGTGCAGAGCCACAAATGCCCACAGTCCACCCAGTTGACACCAACGAGTGAAGTCCCACTGAGCTTCTGGCCCCCACAGGAACAGCAAGGAATGTCCTAAGCTGTTGGCGGGGCTACTAACAGCGGCTGTTAAGAAGTTACAGCCTTCTAAATAAGAGCTTGCTAAACCGTGGGTGTACCAGGAAGTAACAAAGGTTGTTCCGGTTAACCAGCCACCAAGGGCTAGATAAGCACAAGGAAACAGTAGAACTCCTGACCAACCCACGAAGACAAAACGATCGCGTTTGAGCCAGTCGTCGAGGACATCAAACCATCCCCGTTGCACTTGCGGTCTTTCGACTGCAATAGTCATGGACGCAAATCTCCGAATATATATAATGACAAGTCGTAAAGAGTTATGTGCTCCCATTAAGCTCCTCTCATCTGCAATAGCAGAATCTGAGAAATTTGATGAGTACAGTTAATGTTTCTTTACGTCACTTCATAGTATAGAGGTAAATCTTGAGTTCAGCAACAGTTTTGAGTCCCGAATTCAAAAAAGGGAATTGGGAACAGGGAAAAAGGCTTTCAGATCTACTAGAGACGCGCCAATAGCCTTACGGCATCAATAGGCGCGTCTCTACAGTAATGCGTAGTGCTATAGCTGTTTATTCTTCAGCCATAATTTTAGGGACTTTGAAATAGTCTCCCTCTTGTGCAGGGGCGTTGGCTAGAATATTGTCCCGTTTGGCATAGGGTTCCCCTTGATCAGGTCGAGTAATATTACTCATTTCAATGGCTCGTGTCATGGGAGGAACTTTAGTCGTATCGAGTTCATTTAATTGCTCGAAATAATCTAAAATTTCACCCAGTTGAGCCGTAAATTTTTCTTCTTCTTCTGGGGTTAATTTTAGTCTAGCGAGATGAGCGACTTTACCAACTTGTTCACGATCAATTGACATAGTTTTCTTAAATTAATAACAGGTGAATGGGAAAATTGATCAACGGTAAAACCCTTAGAAATAAACATCAATCTTGCTTCTACCTGTCACTTTCAGCCAGTTCTGAGCTTCAATATAGTTATTGGGTGCTAACTGAATGGCTCTGATCCAATATTCCGCAGCTTTGCGAAATTCTTGTTCCGCTTTCTCCTCATCTCCAGCTTCTTTGGCTTTTTCTCCTTGATAATGGTAAATGACCGCAATATTATTCAAAGCTTGAGGCATTCGGGGGTTTAATTCAATGGATTGGTGATAATACTCTAAGGCTTCTTCATGTTCGCCATTACTGGCATGAATTAACCCAATATTATAGAGAATAAAACTCCGATCATAGGGATCTTCTTCTAAGGTTAATGCTTCATAATAATTTTCTAAAGCTTCTGCATATTCCCCATCCGCCTGGGCTGACATTCCATCTCGATAGTAGGCAAAAGCTTCTTTAGCTTTTTGGTTGGTGGGCAGCATCTTGAGAATCATATCTGCCATAACCGTAAAGGTTTTATCAATAAAGTTATCGTTCCGTTGTGATCTCGGCATAAAATTTTAATCTCCAAAGGTTGAGGCGGGGAATTTCAGGATTTGAGAAAGTTCCTTAACAGCCTATTGCAATCATGTTACCTTAATCAGTCATCAGTCATCAGTTATCAGTTATCAGTTATCAGTCATCAGTTATCAGTCAACAGGGAGCAATGGGAATAGAATAAATCGCTATTGCCCATTGCAAGAGTGCCTATTGCCTATTGCCCATTGCCCATTGCAAGAGTGCCTATTCCCTTAACAGTCCGCTTCTGTGAGGATGGGATAGGATTTTTGGATTTTTTGGGTGACGGGGGATGTCAACAGAAGAATTTTTTCCATCAACCAAGGTGCAAAGCGGTTGCACCAGACAGCTAAATGGCTTTGCCACCCGACTAAAATTTCTGAGGTGTCTTTATCCAACCCCGCGACTAACACCTTGGCAACTTGTTCGGGGGTCATGGGAACCACCCAACGAAACAGTTGTAAATCTCGTGTCATATCCGTATCCGTTAAGGTGGGTAATAAGGCCATAACGCGAATATTGTAGGTCGCTAATTCCCGACGTAAGGCTTCCGTAAATCCCAAAATCGCGAATTTGGTCGCCGAATAGGTGGACATCGTGGGAGCCGCAATTTTTCCCATTAAACTCGATACATTCACAATCGTTCCCGATTGGCGGTGGGCCATGCGTCGGGCAATGGCATGAGTAATGGTATACAACCCGATTAAATTCAAGGAGATTTCTTCTTGAACATCTAGGAGTTTGGATTGTAAAAAGGGCTTTTGGTGGGCGACTCCAGCACAATTGACTAAAATTTCAATTGGCCCGTGAGACCGCCAAGCTTGGGCAATGGCAATATTAACTTTCACGGGTTGGGTTAAGTCTAAGGCTAAGGTAACGACTTCCACCCCCATCGCTTCTAATTCTGTCGCTAATTCAGCTAATCGCTGACGATCTCGTGCCACTAAAATCAGACGTTTGACGTGATGTTGAGCAAATTCTAAGGCAATTGCTCGGCCAATTCCACGAGAAGCCCCTGTAATTAGGGCTGTTTTTCCTTGAATAGTCATCGCAAAAACCTCCTGTTGAGGAGGAATTCGGTGCAATTTCGCCAGGGATTTAGGATAAAATTTCTTTCCATCCCCGCCTAACAACCGTTAGAAACACCGATATTCCTCTATGCAGAGTTGAAACAATCTTGAAAGGTTAAAAATTTTGGATCATGAGTGTAGAGATCAGTAATGGGTCATGATTAGACAACAGACCAGGCTATCTTTTTTCCTTAATTCCTGGTGAATAGAGCAACATTGATTTCACCCATGGCTCAAATGTCTCCTCAATACGAGCATTGATTGGAAAGACCCTCTATGCACAATCTAACAAGCCAATCAAGAACTTGCAACAATTTTTAATAAAATTTGCTTAATATTACTTCATAATTGATAAATAGACCGGAGTTGTCAGGCTATCTGATGCCTTACCCTGATGGAGTTAGGGAATATGAGTGGCGCACAAAACATTCAGGATTTGCACCTCTGCCCACCCAACACCGGAAACTTTACGCCTGATAAACTATCTGTATTAACAAAATCCCAAAATTCATCCCTACCCCGATCAACTGAGGGTGAGTATGAATTTTGGAAAAACAAAAAGTGCGATCAGCACTTGACAATCTCAAACTTCGTTTGTTAGCATTTTATCGTAAACGTGGTTCCTGGTAAGATGCTCAAAACAGTCAAAGTCAGAATCTATCCCACCGTTCAACAACAGGAGTTATTAGCTCAAGCTTTTGGCTCGGTTCGTTGGCTGTGGAATCGTTTTTTGAACTTGACAAATGAAACCTATCAACAAACCGGGAAAGGATTATCACGTTACGACTTACAAAAACAATTACCTGCTCTCAAGAAAGAATATGAATGGTTGAAAAATACCTATAGCCAATGCTTGCAAGTTGTTTGCTTAAACCTTAGTCGAGGGTTCATTAACTTCTTTGAAAGACGTGCAGACTATCCTAGATTCAAATCTAAACACGGGAAACAATCTTTATCTTATCCTCAAAATGTAAGAATCAGTGGTAATAGTTTATGCTTTCCCAAAATTGGTGAAATATTTGCTAAAATTCACCGTCCTATAGAGGGAGCGATTAAAACTGTAACTATCACCAAAAACAAGTGTAATCAATATTATGCTTCTGTTTTATTTGAGGATGGAAAGAAGATTCCCAATCCTTCATCTGAAGGTAAGGCGATTGGTTTAGATATGGGATTAAACGATTTCTGTATCACTTCAGATGGTAGTAAATTCGCTAATCCTAGATGGTTGAAAAAGCATGAGCGCAATCTCAAGATTAAACAGAAATCATTATCTCGCAAAAAGAAAGATTCAAATAATCGATCTAAAGCCAGACTTAAAGTAGCTAAAGTTCACAACAAAATTACTCGATGCCGTGAGGATTTTCACCATAAGCTATCACGCAGGATAGTCAACGAAAACCAAGTTATTGTGTGTGAAAATCTAAATATCAAAGGCATGGTCAAAAACCACTGTTTAGCGCAAGCAATTTCTCAAGTTGGATGGGGTCAATTCCAGACCATGCTTTTCTATAAAGCAGAACAAGAAGGAAAAATCTATTTAGAAATTGATAGATTTTTCCCTTCCTCAAAAACTTGTAATCATTGCTTAAATGTGGTTGATAGCTTGCCTTTAGATGTTCGACAATGGACTTGTAATCATTGTGGTACAAAACACGACCGAGATATCAACGCTGCCAAAAATATTAGAGATGAAGGACTGCGTTTTTTGTCGTTAGGAACTAGCGAGTCAGCCTGTTGTCCAGATGTCAGACGTAATAGTGGAGGACGCAAGAAATCTACTGTTGTGCTTTCTGTTGGACAGGAAGCTCCGACCTCAGCGTAGCGGGTCGGAGTAGTTCACTACAACGTCTATATTGATACTCTATCTTTCACGGTTGATCATGCCATTGTCTGATACTCCAGAGAAAACAGTTTTTGATTTGCACGCCGAGGCACATCGCTATATCGCCCAACAGCAGTTTGATGAGGCGGTTGAAGTCTGTCAGCAAGCACTGAAGTTGCAACCTCGCTTCCTCCCGACTTACAGTACGATGGGGTTGGCTAAACAATTGCAAGGAAAACTAGATGAAGCCAAATTTTGGTATACCAAAGCCCTCGACCTCAAACCCGATTGGGTGGAAGTTCATGCTAATTTAGGGACGGTATATGTTCAACAACAGCAATGGCAAGAAGCCCTGCAATCTTATCAAACTGCGCTGCATTTTAAACCGAATCAAGCCATAATTTATCAGAATTTATATAGGGTTTGGATTAATCTCAATCAACCGGAAGAAGCGAATCATGCTTGGTTTCAAGCCTTAATTTTAGAGCCACAATGCGTTTCTCCTCAAGATTATATGGATTTTGGAAAAACGTTAATTGAAAAAGGCAAATTAGATCAAGCTCTGGAACTCTATACTAAGGGCGTAGAAATTTATCCCAATTTGCCCCACTCCTATTTTAGTTTGGGAGAAGCTTTAAGCCGGAAACAACAATGGGAAGATGCGATCGCCGCCTATAATCAAGCAATTAGTCTTGATCCCGATAGTTACCTGTTTTATCAAAGTTTAGGAGATGCGTTAGTTCAGCAACAAAAATGGGATGAAGCGATCGCAAATTACCAAAAAGCCATTGAACTCAGCCCGAATTTTTCCTGGACATATCATCAACTGGGAAATGCTTTATCTGAACAACAAAGATGGGAAGAAGCCACCCTTGCTTATTACCAAGGAATTGCCCTTAATCCTAAATTTTTCGGTTCTTATTTTAAATTAGGAGAAATTTGTTCTAAAACCGGAAAACATCAAGAAGCTGTTGATTGGTATCGCCAAGCTATTGAGATTAATCCTGATGGCTTTTGGTTGCATTTTACCCTAGGAAATAGCTTGTTGGAAATGCAACAGTTTGAGGAAGCGTTAACTTGCTATCAGCAAGCAATTGAACTGGAACCGAATGTGGATTGGTTATATCCCCAAATCGGAAAATTATTTACAGGTCAAAAACAATGGAATCAGGCAATTGATGCTTATTGTAAAGCCGTTGAACTCAATCCGAATAATCTTTGGCTGTTAGATCAATTAGCAGATACCTTAATTGAACAGGAGGAAATAGAAACTGCTATTTCCGTTTATCAAAAATGTCTTGAAGTGACTCCCAAAGCTCATATTTTACATTATCAATTAGGGAATTTATATAACTCTCAAGGTCAAATTGATGAAGCGATCGCATCCTATCAAACAGCTATCAATCTTAATTCAAAAGTCGCTGAATATTATGCTGGATTAGGAGAAGCTTG